>DYNN01000009.1 GCA_020721045.1 Thiomargarita sp.
TTTGATAGCTTATACGAGGTTTTGGTAGTAAATGGTTTACTATAAATTAACCTTCGTTAGCCCCTGCGCTTACCCTGTCTCCTACGCGAGCTAGAGAATTAAGCAATTAATGCTTGGCTTCTGCTTCTGGAGAGGTTGCTGGTCGCCAGCCTTCATCATTTGAGTAAGGAAGTGCTTTTCCATCAAGGATAATCCGCATTCGACGTTCACCATGACTGCCTTTGGTTTCTTCAACAGTGACGTTGAAATCAATCGCTGACAAAATCGCGTCGCCGAAACGTTCGTTCATCCAACGTTGAATAGAGGGCGCGTACACATCAATGGCTTCATGAAGACGATAAATTGCACCTGCATTCCAACGCACAGGTGGCGTACGGAGCATATTCAATTCCCCTTCTTTCAATTCAAGTTGTTTTTCCATACATTCTTGAGTTGCAACTTCTAACGGTGCTTGACCACTGAGAAGCGCACCAATCCGAATCGGTAATAAATTACAGGCTTTTCCAAGTGCTTCTAAGGTTAATCCTTTGCTACGAGCAGCTTGGTTTGCAACATCCAGAACTTGTTGACGTTCTTTATAGCTAGCATTAGCCAAATCATCAACCATTGTGCTTTTTACTTCTGCGTGCACTGACATAACAGGCAACATTAAGCCAGCAATAACAAACAAAGCGGGACGAATTCCAATCATTTTTATTTTCTCCTCAGTAGTTAAAAAAGCGGGTTTAGTAGCAATTAATCTACTCCTAATCAAGATAACATAAAAATTGCACTACAAACAAGTTTTTAAAATGTTTATTTTTAGCAAAAAAATCAATATATTATAATTATTAAATATATAATCCATTATTTTTAAGATTTTCTTTTCCTCATCCTAGATTATTTCTAACTTTCTTTTTTCAGTCAAATTTTAATGCGCTTGCTTTGGACTTAAACATTTATCACTTTCTTATGTCCGACTCGGGTTATATAATAATGTTGATAATATGGTAGCGTCTATGTTACTATTCGCACGATAAAATTGAGTGACTGCGCTAGAATAGCTAGCAACCTCAAACAAACCGAACTTTATCTCACTTCGTTAATAGTCGTGCGTTGAAGTCAATTAACCAGTTCTACAACAAACATGTGGATTGTTCCGAGTTGCAGTGTTACCGATGCTAATTGTAGTTACGACACCATCTAGAGAAATAATCGGAATAGAGAGCGTTTAGTGATACAGCGGTATCAGTTTAGAAGTTAAAACTGCTTGCGATGGAATATTGTATATATTATCAGAACTTAATTTTTGTGCCGTTAATTAAGTAATGATATTTTTTTAGACAAATGGCACAAGAATAAGGTAACTACTTATGGATATTTACGTTGGCAATCTATCTTACCAATTTACAGATGAAGAATTACACGCTATGTTTGCTGAATATGGTGAAGTCACCTCAGCAAAGATTGTCAAAGATAGATTTAGTGGACAGTCTAAAGGGTTTGGGTTTGTAGAAATGACTGTACAAGCAGATGCAGAAAATGCTATTAAAAAATTAGATGGTTTTGCATTAAAAGGCAGAAACTTAAAGGTCAATCAAGCACGACCAAGAGATGATAATCGCGCCAGACGTCCTAAACGCTTCTAAGAAAAAATTGACAGAGATAACATGACTTAAAGTTACCTCTGTCAACAACAACTATAATTCCGAAATACCCGCAAAACCTTTCGCTTCCCAGATTTTATCTGTAGTCAATACTAAACCCGTTGGATTGTAACAAGTATCTAATTCTTTTAACAACTGCACTGTATTATCTGTCGCTAGCCGATACAATTGGCAACTTTCAGAATAAGGCATAATCATCGCGTCCGTTGCAATCGCAGGCTTTGCATCAGCTATCATCGGGCGATCCCAATAATACCAATAACTTGGACTCACTAACAGTAAATCGGGTGTCGCCACTTGTTGCACATTCCAACTACCTTTTAAAGTCCATTCACCTTCTTGAACAAAGGCTTGAGCAGGGTTTAATTTCAAAATCGTCGTATTTCTTTCTTCGGGTTGCATTGTTGGCTCATCTGTCGGACGCGTTGCATCTTCTGCCACATCTTCATAAAGCACAGGCATTGGATAGGTATACTCTTGTCCACAGTTGAGATAAATCGCATCATTAACCAAAAAAACTTGACTTGCATAATATTGACAAGGCATTTCACGAGTTTGAGTCAAAGTTGCATCATTTTCATTTAATGTTAACAAATTAAACCGCAACAATCCTTTATCAGTGGGTTCACTGGTTACTAAATGACCTTCACCACTAAAACCAATCGGTTTGCCAGGAATTGAACGCGTTGCAGCAGCTTGAGGTTTTTCAGTTTGCATATCCCAACTATATAATAACCATTCACTTTGTTGATAATTATCAGCCGGTGCAAATGTTGGGTCTTGTAACGTTGGATCTTCTAAAGTATAGATTTGTATCCATTTATTTTTAGCCCGATATAACCAACCATCGTGTAATAAAGGTTCGGAAATGTCTGTCCAACCATCAGTATCATCAGACGATTCAAGTACATGTTCGGATTGCACCGCACCGGTTTGTAAATCTACACGGCGAATCGTCAGCGGATAATAATTATAAAATACTGCCTGTTGTCCATCGAGTAACAAACTACTGTAAGCTTGTGGTAATTTGAAATCTTCTACTCGATTTTCAATATCTTGCATCGCATAACGAGATAGACGATAATAACCGTTATTACCCATCGCGGCTGCCCACAAACTGTCACCAGCTTGTTTTAACCACGAAATATTCGTCGCTAATTCTAATTGACCTAATTGCTCAACTTTGTTATTACCCCATTGTAAAGTAAAGAGTTCTTCATCACTTAACGCGGCTAATTGATGATCGCCAATCGTGAGACTACGTTGCAAAGAAACAGGACTGTCTAAATAACCTGCATCAGTTAATTTATTATCTGTCAAATTAACAAGTTGTAATTGATTACCCGTACCAACTTCTGAATTAATGGGTAATGCAGCAAATTCATTGTCCCAATCCAGCAATAATGCCCGTTCATCAGTAGTAGCTGGCGACCAACTGTAACTGACTTTATCTAACAGTGGAACAAACTTGCTTAATAAAGCCGGTTGTGTGGGGTCTTTGACATCAAACAAACTGAGCGCAACACGATTAACCCATTGATCTTTTTCATTCTCTGTGGGTTGATCATCGATGCCAACAGCAAAAAGACGATCTTGATTGAAAAACAATTTTTCCGACCAACCCGGGACGTGCAATTCTCCTAAAATGGAAGGTTTAGTTGGATCGGTAAGATCAATGATCCATAAAGGGTCTTTACGTTCATAAGTCACGACAAATGCACGATTATCAACAAAACGGGTTGCAAATAACGCTTCACCTGGGGCAATGTTATCAATTTTTCCTAATAAACTGGGTTGTTGACCGGTTAAATCATAAACTACTAAATTGCTACCTAATTTTAAATCGTCTGCACCATAAACAAAACGTAATTGCTGATTAGCGACATCTAAATGAAATTCAGAGGGAATATAGCCACCGGTCACTTTAATCAACGGTAATGTGATTAATTTACCATTATCATTCGTTAAATCAAAAACTTGTACTTGAGAATCTTGCCAATTTTGCGGATCACGATTTGCCATGACTAAATAATCATTAAAAATTGCAATCACTGGCGAATAACCCGGCAACGTCGCTTGATCAACCTGAGTCAAATGACCGTCCTCTTCAACGCGCAATGCAGTAATAATAATACCCACTTGTTGTTCAATTGATTGTTCAATTGATTGTTCACAATTAGCGCAATCAACTGCCACCGCATTACCATAAGCTTGAGTTACGGTATAGATCATTTGTCCCCGTCGCCGTGATTCCATAAACCAACCGTTTAGTGGCAATTCTTGTACAACAACCAACTTTCCAGCAGAATCTTTAGTAAATACCGTTAAATAAGTGCCTTCATTTTCGTTGTCATACTTGCTTTGCAACAACACATAATAATCACCCATTACATAGATTTCACGCGGACTACCCGTCATCTTTACCCAAGCCGCTAATTTTGGTTGTTTAACATCTTTTAAATCAACAATTTGAAAACGTTCAGCTTGTCCATTGGCATAAAACAACTCATTGTCCACGAAACTAAAAATATCTGGTTTTTCAGTTGTTGTTGTTGATTTGAGAGTATCGGCAACCGCTTCCGCTATAGGGGCTAGAGAACCATCTGTCGTCGTTGTTTCGTTGGAGTTATTTGAGACATTTGAGACAGATGTTGTAAATGCACGTTGTCCGGGTAAACGTTCCTTACTTGCTGCCACACTTAAAGGATATAGGGAAACAGCCTGCCAATTTTCAGAGTTTAAAGGATCGGCTTTCGCACTCACTGCAACTAAAGCTAATAAACAACGGTGATCCGTGGGACAAGTTTGGTTTAATTCTGCAATCACCAATTTTTCAAACGGTTCAACATCAATTGCTGTATCAAAAATAGGTTTAAGTCCTGTTATCCAACCAGACGTTTTATTTTCTGTCCAAGACACAAATTGCATTTGATCAGCTTGAGCATCCTTATCTAGCCAAACCAAATAAGCATCGATATCATGTAACTGACGATCGTTACTGACTGTAACTTGTTGAATAGATTTATCTGTTTGTACATCAACTTGCCAAGCATGTACTGGCGTGATCGATAGACTTAATCCTAGAAATAGAATTTGCCTTAACTTAACCATTTATTTTTCTCCATTGAGGAATTTATCATAAAGCAAGTATAGCAGACGGTAAACGACAATGAAGTTTGCACGTCTTTTATATAACACAGAATTTCTTAATATCGAACTCACGTTATTTTTAATATATTGTATAATGAGCCGTTTATTAACTACACATGAGGAATTTATAATGCTGCAAAAATATTGTGCCATTATCCTGCTTTTGCTGATTGCGCAAACAACAATGGCTGCGAGTTTTAACTGTGATAAAGCAACTAAAAAGATTGAAATCGCAATTTGTGTAAATACTACGCTTGATCAATTAGATACAAAATTAGGTGTTATTTATGAAAAATTGCAAAAAGCGTCGCCTAAGGCTGAAACCAGCCAGTTGCGTAAGGGACAAATTGCGTGGATAAAACAACGTGATGAAAAATGTACAGCTACAGATGTTACTTGCTTGACTGACTACTACCAAGATCGTATTGCGATATTGACTACTCAATTATCGACTGAATCTTCTAAAAAATCAACTGCTTCTGTGATAGAAGTTTCAAAACTTGATTCTCAATCTAAAGTGTTACTACGTAGCATTAATCCTATAAATTTTGGTATGAGTACTAAGGATGCAGAAACGGCTGCTGGTGTCAAATTCAGTAGATACGGTGTAACTGATTCTTGCCAGATTATCACTCCTATGGGCGAATTAAAAGATAATATCACCTTTGTTGCAGTGAATGATCAAATTGTTGCGGTCAATATTTATTCTGGTAAAATCACTACAAAAAGCGGTATTGGTATTGATAGTCTTGAAAGTCAAATACTTAAAAAATATACTTCTAATATACAATTACTCGGTAGCACAACTGTTGATGGCGATGAATTTAGAATGTTAGCTTTTGTACCAAAAGACGACACGGATAAAGATTATCGTATTATTTTCACAATATTTGATAATAAAGTGCATAGTTTCTCAGCGGGACAACTACCCTATGTTCAAGAAAGTTGCAATGATACTACATTATCTACCGAAGCTAAAGAATTGAATTTATTAAGCAAATTACAAGGAAAATGGCAAAGTACAGAAGATAATGCTTCGATCGTTGAAATTACAGATAATACATGGACAGATATCTATGATAATGAAAGAGATGTCGGTATGAATTTTGATATAATGACAGCTTGTCTTGAACAAGATGGCAAAGTGGATGAAAATGGCAGTTATTTACAAGTGGGTGGTGACGATGGTTTTTGTTACAACGTTGACGACATTAACAATACTCATTTAGTTCTCATGTATTTACCACGAGGTAATATATTGACTTATAATCGTATGTGATTTTTAATGCAAAGCGATACGTAGGGTCAATGCCATTAAGTTAAGCGTTTCCCCCCTTTTTTTAAAGGGGGCAGTGAGGATTTAAGTAATTGAAATATAAAAAATCCCCCTCAATCCCCCTTTGATAAAGGGGGAAGCAAAATTTCCTTAACTTAATGCTATTGCGTTCTATAGCACTGAGGTTACTCGACCATTTACTAGCAAAAATTTTTAAAGTTTTACAAAAATTTCATAGAATTAACTCAGTCGTTCTAACATACATTTTCCCAAATCTGTGGGTGATTTTGCTATTGTCACGCCTGATTTTTCTAATGTACTGATTTTATCACTGGCTTTTCCTTTACCGCCCGCAATAATTGCACCGGCGTGCCCCATGCGTTTACCCGGTGGTGCTGTGGTGCCTGCGATATAGGCTACAACAGGTTTAGTGATATGCGCTTGTATGAATTCTGCCGCCTCTTCTTCGGCTGATCCACCAATTTCACCAACCATTACAATACCTTCAGTTTGTGGGTCTTGCTGAAATAAGCTAAGGCAATCAATAAAATTCATGCCATGAATCGGATCACCCCCAATACCAATACAGGTACTTTGTCCTAAGCCATTTAAGGTAGTTTGATGTACGGCTTCATAAGTCAAAGTACCAGAACGTGAAACAATACCAATTTTACCTGATTTGTGAATCGCACCCGGCATAATGCCAATTTTGCAAGCATTTGGTGTAATAATTCCCGGACAGTTAGGACCAATAAGGTAAGTAGTTGGATAAGAAGCCATTAATACTGTTTTTACTTTTAACATATCAAGCACTGGAATGCCTTCGGTAATACAGACAATAATTTTAATTCCGGCATCTGCAGCTTCTAAAATAGCGTCGGCAGCAAATGCAGCAGGCACGTAAATCATGGTAGCATCGGCTTGTGTGGCTTTGACTGCATCATCAACTGTGTCAAAAACAGGTAACTCTAAATGCGTTTGACCAGCGCGACCGGGTGTGATACCACCGACTAATTTTGTACCATAAGCAATGGCTTGTGATGAATGAAAAGTACCTTGTTTGCCAGTGAAACCTTGACATAAAACTTTTGTATTTGCATCAATGAGAACGCTCATATTATCCCCTTACTACTTTGACGACTTTAGCTGCAGCATCACTGAGATCGTTGGCAGCAATAACGGTTAAACCACTTTGAGCAAGTAATGCTTTACCTTCCTCTACTCGCGTACCTTCTAAACGCACTACCACTGGTAAATTGGTTTTGGTTTCTTTAATCGCATGAATAATGCCTTCTGCAATCAAATCACATTTCACAATACCACCAAAAATATTGACTAAAATCGCTTTAACTTTGTGATCAGATAAGATGAGTTTAAAAGCTTCAGTAACGCGATCGGCTGTGGTATTTCCACCAACATCAAGGAAATTAGCGGGTTCACCGCCATGCATTTTGATAATATCCATAGTTGCCATGGCTAACCCTGCGCCATTAACCATACAGGCAATATCTCCATCTAAAGCAATGTAATTTAAGTCGAATTGTTTCGCTTTGTGCTCTTTTTCATCTTGCTGCGACGCATCATAATAAGTAAATAATTTATTTTGACGATAAGCCGCATTGTCATCGACACTAATTTTGGCATCTAATGCTAATAAATCACCAGTATCTGTGACGATAAGCGGATTAATTTCAACTAAACTCAAATCTTGGTCTAAAAATAACTGATGTAATTGAACTAAAATAGTTGATAATTGCTTGCGTTGATTGGCATCTAATTCTAGTGCAAAACCAATTTGACGACATTGATAAGCTTGAATACCAACGATAGGATTAATCGAAAGCGTAATAATTTTCTCAGGTGTCGTGGCTGCAACTTCCTCAATATCCATACCGCCTGCACTTGAAGCAATGATTGCTAGACATTTTTTACTGCGGTCAATGACAAAACTTAAGTATAATTCACGACTAATAGCGGTTGTTTTTTCAATCAGCACAGTATTAATTGGCTGACCTTGGGCACCGGTTTGGTGAGTGATCAAATGAGTGCCAATTAAATTTTTAGTAATTTCAGCGACTTGATTTAAATCAGTTGCTTTTTTAACGCCACCGGCTTTACCACGTCCGCCTGCATGGACTTGTGCTTTAACCATCCATGCTTGACCGCCTAGCGTGATGGCTTGTTGTTTGGCTTGTTCTGCGTTTGTTGCAATACTGCCAGTTGGTACGGGAATACCATAATTGGCAAATAGTTGTTTAGCTTGGTATTCGTGTATATTCATCGTTATTTTAATTGGTAAAAATGAATCAAAAGATAAGGATTGTTGGCTTGTTGAATTATAACGCGAATGAGCAGGTTAAGATAAATTATTTTTTATACTTGATTATCAGTATATTAGTGAAAGTAAAAAAATGCGTTATAAAGTAAAAAGCCGCGCCACCTTACTTAAGTTCGGTTTTCGACTTAAATGCTGACATGGATCGCATACGACAGTCGTGATCAGTTGAATAAAATATCATAATTTTACTAATCAACGATGGAGGCAGCTTATTGATTAGTATATTATAATATGCTACTATTAATTTTTATTATTGGCTCATAAATAAAAAAAGCATTGCTATTCGATCATGACTATGATTTAATTATATCTATATTAGCGAATCATTAAATACTGATATATTAATAAAGAAGGTATAGTAACGCTAAAGATGAATTAAAATGCAATTTGACTCTTGAAAAAATAAGATTATCCCTCAGATTGCACAATAGGAAGTAAACAAACGGAATTGATGATTTATTTTCTATAGTTTTATAGGAAAATTTAGTTAAATTAACTAATTAGTAATTTTATTTTAATATGAATTTAAGTAAGAAATTGACCGGTAATTGTATTTAGTTAATTATATTAGATGTGTTAAATAATGATCGGTATAAGAGTTTTTCCACTTTAATTAGAAGTATTTATTTTATTTTTAGGAGCTTAATATGAAAAAACTGAGCACTGCGATAGCGATTGCCGCTATTCTTGGTACGACTGCTTTACCTTTAACTGCCCACGCCTCATGGTGGGGTGGTAATGATGGTCCTTGGGATGATGGCGGTTGGAGTGATGGTGATGGTTGGGGTGATGGCTGGAATGATTGGGACATGGGTCCTTTCGACGGTTTTGGTGATGGCGACTTCAACATGAGTTTCAAAGGTCGTAGTTCAGGTTCTGGTCGTGGTCATGGTCGTGGTTATGGCAGTGGTTATGGCAGAGGTTATGGTTACAATGGCTATGACGGTTACGATGGTTATGGTCCTTGGGGCGGCGCACCTTATGGTGGTGGCTATCCTTATGGTGGTCGCGGTGGCTATCCTTATGGTGGCGGTTATTATGGTCCAAGAGGCGGTTGGGGCGGCGATTATCCACCACCTCCTCCTTCCAGATCACGTGATCGTGAAGAAAGCAAAGAAGATAGCAAGTAAGCGAATCGCGTTTTAATTAATGGATGTTGGATGCCAAGGATGGCAACCTTCCCTCCACAATAACCAACAAGAACGTTCATCGAATGATTACAGTGATTGGCAATCTTAAAGGTGGTTCAGGTAAAAGTACCATAACGTTTAATTTGGCGTTATGGTTGATCCGTGAAGGGAAGGACGTGCTCGCCTATGATTTAGACCCACAATGTACACTGAGTGATGTGGTTCAAGTGCGAAAAGAAGAACATTATGAACCTGCTCTAACCGTGTATAATCGTTATCAAAAACCACAACAGAAACAATCTATTGAAGATATTGAAGTACTCATCGATGTGGGTACGGCAAATATGAATGGTATGAAGAATGCCATTTCTCGCGCTGACCGCATTGTTATTCCCGTTCCTCCCAGTCAAGCTGATATTTGGTCAACTCAGCGTTTTTTGTATATGATCGCAAGTACTATTAAGAAAGATCAACCTGTTGAAGTAGTTGCGTTTATTAATCGTGCTGATACCCATGTCAGTATTCGTGAATCTGACGAAGCAGAAGAAGCATTGCGTACCTTACCCGGTATTCGCGTGTTATCCGTGCGCTTATGTCAACGTACAACTTATCGCCGTTCCTTTAGCGAAGGATTAGCTGTATTTGAACTTGACGTAATTAGTAAAGCATCCGCTGAATTTGAAGAATTTGCCCGCTGTTTATATCCCGCCTAATTACTGTTTCTTGATTTTTTCTGTACTAACTCCTTAAATCAATTTAAAATTAGATTTGAAGTACGTAATACCTGTCTTTAATGTGAAATGTCTTAAAATCTGTCGTAAACTTATTTCTTTATCCCTGCGTTCTAAGCTCTATCTTAGGCTGTTCATTCCGCTTTTGATGAGCTTCAATTTATTAGGGGAAATGTCTCTATAAAGTAGGTAATCAATATGGAATATCAACTGTATTTTCTGATGTTGGCTTATCGCTGGCAAATTGGAAAATTTTATACAGAACCAAGTGATTTTGCTAATTTTGCAAAACTTTCTGCGGATTTCTTGCATCGTAAAATGGAAAAAGATAAACGTTTGTTTCAAGTACGCTGTTCATCTAAAAATCCATTGAGTAATAGTGAGATTAATCAATTGATTGCACAGAGTTGGCAGACAATAGCGGAACTTTATGGGACGCAAGCAAATACTTTATTGGCAAGTGTCGCTCTGGTTGTAGTGACAGAGGATTTATCAAAACATCCGCCGTTGATTTTAACGTTGCAAGAGAATAAAAATCAGTTAAGTGAGATAATATTTAAACCAGCGACCCTCTTGTTTACAGTAAAAGATATGGAGGGTATAACCGCTGCTCAATTGGTTAGTTTTCATAGTCAAATTAAGCCATCGTGGCAACTGGATTTTTCTTATGAGAATCAAGTTGTTTTAAAACCACTGACTCATGGTGAAAATGATAATCATCCAGTATTTGTTGCTTATGGTTTGAGTTGGGGTGATTTGCCGATAGAAAAACGGGAAAGTTTATTACCCGGTTTGCAAAAACTTTTGTGGCATGGGGCAAGCGGAAAGTATGCGTTAATGTATTTATTTCCCAATATTTTAATGTGTCAATGGCAATTCAGTCACATTGATGCGGCGGCGGCGTTGATGATGGAAAAATTGGATAGGAAGAATTCATTTTATCGTAGTTTTCCGGAGAAGAATTTTAGACGATCATCCATGCGTCAATTACAAAAGGAATTGCAAGCCATTAAAAAGATAGATGTTGATACGCGATATACTTTAAGTCGTTTGAAACAAGCGATTAATACGTTGGAAGTCAACCGTAGTAATTTATTGGTACAAATGGAGGATGTGGTACAAAAGGTGGCTAATGGGCGTGGTTGGCAAGTGGATTGGATTGGAGATACATTAGCGAAAAAAATTAAACATCAGATAGATGCTTTAACAACGCGACAAATTTATTTAGAAGGGCAGTTAATCCATTTAGGAGCGTCAGAGTCGCGGTGGCAAGTCGAGTTAGAAATGAAACGGGTTATGGCAACCGAGCGATTGAATCGTCAAGGGAGTATTATTACTCTAGTTGTAGTGATGGCTTCTATTTCACAAATTTTTGGTGTTACTTCACTATTAAGTCATGAAGTTAAAACTGATTATTGGTGGAAAATGAGTGATACTATTATCAATACTGGATTAAACTTTTTTTTCACCAGTCCAACAATTTATTTGCTGGTTGCGCTGTTTTTTATCATTTGGATTATGTTCAAAAAGACTAATTGAAGGAGAGTGTGATGAGTCAATTACAAGATAATTTGCGTGATTATATTGACACGCTAGAACAATGGTTAAAAGAGTGTGATGGTAATGATGAGTATTTGTTAAATAAGGCGTTGCATCAATGGGGTGCTAAGGATTTTCGTTATTTGGTGTTAGCACAGACTCAACAAGCGATGAAAAAAGGGATAGAATTAACTGAAGACAGTGATTGGGATAAGGTGGAGGAAGAAACGGCTGAAAAACTTAAAGTTAATAAACCGACAAATATGAGATGATTACTGACAGCCCCTACGATCTTTTGTAGGGTGTATAAGCGAAGCGTCATACACCTTTCGAGTATTTGGTGCATGACGGCTTACGCCTTATGCACCCTACGATTTCTACCATTAAATTTTTTAATCACGGTGTCCACTCATGCAACAACCCTCACAAGAATATCAAGAACTCATTATCAGAGACCTCCAAAGATTGTTTGGCAACAGTCTAACCCCTGATCAACACCGTGTTGCAGCAGAAATATTCTGGGAAGTTGTTCTTTCAGTTGCAGATAAACAAACTTCTTTCGACGATTGGCAAATACGAGTCACCACACTGCAACAAGATTGGAAAGAACAAGCACAAGCTGCCACCTTACCGGCTGAATTGAATACTGCCCATTTTGCCCAACTGTGGTTGCAATGGGTAGCAGGAGATATAACAAAAGAGATTTTCCAACAATCCCCCACACTTTTCTACGAAGAAGGCATTAAATTAATCGATTCAATCCTTGCCATGGGTGAAATCGACACAGCGATAAAAATAGTGATTCTATGGCTGTGTTACAACGCAGGATTAACACAAGGACAACTCAAGCAGCCAGAAAAGGAATTAAAGCTTTATCAACAAGGACTTGATTATGCGATAAATTGGCTTATTGACCTCACGCCTGAGGCTAAAGCGACAGTTTTATCACTGTGTTACAACGCAGGATTAACACAAGGACAACTCAAGCAGCCAGAAAAGGAATTAAAGCTTTATCAACAAGGACTTGATTATGCGATAAATTGGCTTATTGACCTCACGCCTGAGGCTAAAGGGAGAGTTTTATCACTGATTAATAATAAGTTAAGCATTTACTACGCTTCAGGACAAACCGCCCAAGTGATTGATCAGTTGCCTTATTTGGGTTTTTGGACTTGGATTGCGTTTCATGATAGTGAAGAAGAGCATAAAAGAACGCATCTACACAATTGGAAAAATTACCTAAACATCCAATTTGTGCCCGCGCATTTTACCGCTGCTTTTCAAGACTTTTTATATACCCTGCTCACCGATTATCACCATCCAGAAAAATCACAACGTCCTTTCACTTTTATCACTACCGATATTTTATTCAAACTCAGTGAAAGTTTATATTCTTTAGATCAGGCGCAAGATAACCAACGATTAAGACTCGTTTATGAGCAATTGAGTAAATTCGATGATTTAGATTGTATCATAACAGCACAACGCTTTGAACAAAAAGCTAAAAAACTACAACAACAAAAAGAACAATTATCCCAGACAAATGGGTTGTTTCGATCAGTTAAGCAATGGTTTTTAACGGGTCAGCAACATGATCTTAATGTGGCTATTGAACAACAACGGCAAATGATTAGTGATTCAACAGAATGGAAAACGGCTTGTCAATCCACTGAAACGGCATTAATCGATTGGTTACGCGCTAACTGCGAAACACATCTTAAATTATCACCTCAATATAAATACGGTATTGAAGAATTGCCACATGTTATTCTCGCGTTACTATTCATCAGCCATAGCGCGTCGCCTGAAGAAACCTTAATCCATTGGCAAACACAATCGCCTTGGCAAACAGTAGAAACGCTAAAATCAGCATTAACGACAACTTATTATCAACAATGGCTAAATCCTGCTGATCCTGAAAAACAAAAGCAACCGTTGTATGTGTGGGAAAATTCACTCAAAGAGCACTACCCTACTAATAACTTACTCATAAAATTAACCATCTATCCTGATATTATCAATCAAGATCAACCAACTATACGCGATTGGTTAAGACAACCAGAACCATTATTGGATAAACTACGGTTAGCTTGGCAAAATCTGCAACAACGAGCCAAACCGCTTGCCGCGCTATTGGCTGCTTTTGAGACTGAAGATTTTCCTCAAAATATTGCCAGTGCTATTACTAAAAACCAACCCTCACACTATTCGTTAGCAATAACAACGCTAATATTAGGCAATCTGAAAAATATCTTAGATAATGCAATAAAATCATGGTTAGAACAAACAAAATTATCAGATGATGGTAATATTCTTGAAATATTAGCAACTTATAAACACCGTTTTAGCCGTGCCATAAATATTTACAGCAAAACTCATCATCACCTATTAGCGCAACAAACTTATAAATGGGCAAATGTGCTATTACAAGATTCATTACAAGTATTATCTGTGCCAGTAATCTCTAATTATTGGGGAATGACTTCACTACAAAACATAGGGCAATCACACTCAAGATTGAATAAAATAATTTGGGAGATTTTAGAACGTAGCCGCATTAGTTTGCACAATATTGCTTTAAAATTACCTGAAGATTGGGAAACGAAATTAGGGGAAGAACTGTGGGACAGTTTAGACCTTATGGTAAAGGCGATAGATAATGGCTACAAACCTGCTGATGACGAAATGTTGCCGCCCTTGCAAACATGGTTAGAATACTTTGATAATAAATTACATCGTTATCAATCGCTTGATTGGAAAAATTGCCATCAACGATTACAAACAAATGAAGCCCTCATTCAACCCTTTTTCGATAACCAACAACAGACTTACCGCTTGCTATGGTTAGATAAAAATAATGGTCTATCACTACTTTATTTACCAGACAATTGCCGAGCCGGTTCATGGTGGGAAAATGAAGAAAAAACGGGTGTTATTGATCAATGGGAACAAGCATTGGCTCTACCAGATAATGACAGTTGTGCGCTGATGACCACGCTATCAACTAATTCAGCTTGGGTAACATGCGCTGAGTATTTAGCTGAAACCGCAAAACAACGCAACATTACACAACTCATCACTATTTTTCCCGCACCGCTTGGACAATTGCCTTGGGAAGCGTTACCGGCTTTAGAAAATTTACTTATCCGTGCTGTAAGCATCAGTCAATGGTATGATGAAAAAATACTTAATGAATCAGGTGAATATGTTTTGGGCATGGGCAATTTAACCAAGCTTAATTGCTGTAACAGCGAAGCCGCTTGGATTGCCAAACAATGGCAGACAACCGCAACTTTGCCTACAAAAACCATTGAAACTTTCGACATACTTCATCAACTTGCCAACCAACGCCGCGTTTATCTTTCCACACATGGCAGTTTCAATCCATACAATCCATTAAATAGCGGACTTTTATTAGGACATTTACAAAACAGAGATAAGGATGGAAAATCCAGTGAATCGGTCGATTTACCCCTATGGCTATGCAGCGCAATCAAAACTCCTTGTGAATTGTTAATTTTATCAGCTTGTGAATCCAATCTCACTGGCAGACGCACGGCTGGCATTCTTTCTCCATTAGGTATTGCACCCAGCTTTATTGCCGCTGGCGCACACACCGTCATCGGTACACTCTGGAATGTGAAAGATATTACAACACTTTATTTTTTCTATTATTTTTTCACTATTGCACAAGAAAATCCTCAACTACCATGGCACCAAATCATGACACAAGCGCGCCATAAACTACGTCACACAACTCAAACAGAACTTAAAAAACTGGCAAAAGAATTAAATATAGAAAACAATAGTCGCTGTGAACATGGACTCAATGCTTTAATTCATGGTTTAGAAGTAAAACCCTTTGACAAATTCAAAGAATGGGGCGCTTTTACTGTGTGTGGAGATGTCACGCATAGCTAACGCCGCTTAAAATTAGATTTGAAGTGCACAACGCCTATTGATATGATTCTTGTTTTTTATGAACAAAATCTAGGTTATGGAATACGTTGCTTACATTGCACTGTTATTGGGTATCTGTCTCATATTATTGACATTTCCGGGATATATTGAACTGCTTTGGCTTACTATCGGTGGTATTTTACCTTTACGCCGCTTACCTTCCCCTCAAACAACATTACAACACATTGCTATTTTAATTCCAGCGCATAATGAATCGGGCGATATTGCGCGTTGTGTGCATAGTTTACAGCAATGTACACCGCCTGATACGCCTTATTCTATCTATGTGATTGCAGATAATTGTACGGATGACACTGCAAATCAAGCACAAATTGCCGGTGCTTCGGTCATTATTCGCCAAGATGACAGCAAACGTGGTAAAGGTTATGCGCTAGATTATGCGTTTAATCAATTATTTAGCCAAGAAGTGGATGCTGTATTAATTATTGATGCGGATACCGTGGTTGAAGCTAATTTTATCCAAGCCTGCGAACAAATTTTTCTGGCGGGTGCGGGCGCTTTACAATGTCGTTATGTAGTGAATAATCCAACGGCTTCGTTGCGAACACATTTGATGCATATCGCATTATTGGCATTTAATGTACTGCGATTACGTGGGAGAGAACGTTGGAATTTATCTGTTGGTATTTCAGGCAATGGTTTTGGCGTGCGCAAGCAGACAATTCAAGCAGTTCCTTATTGTGCCAGTTCTGTCGTAGAAGATTTGGAATATCATTTGTCTTTAGTACGTGCTGGTATACGTGTGTGGATGGTGGATAATACAACAGTTCGCGCAGATATGCCAATCAGTGCCAGTGGCAATGCTACTCAACGAGCACGTTGGGAAGGCGGGCGTTTACGCATGATGCGAGAAAATATTCCACGCTTAACACACGCTGTATTCAAAGGACAATGGCGATTGTTAGAACCTTTATTAGATTTGTTATTGTTACCATTGGCTTTACACGTGCTATTATTAACAATTATGCTTTGTATTCCAATAAGTTGGTTACAAATTTACGCTTTAATCGGTTTTGGGATCGTCATATTTCACGTTTTAGCTGCCATTAAAGTGGGTGGTGGTCATTGGCGAGATGTGGCAATATTAGGTATTGCACCATTTTATATTTTGTGGAAATTAGTGCAAATTCCACGATTATTGAGAGCAGCACGTAAAAGTGCACAATGGGTTAGAACAGAAAGAGAGACACCTAAAAAATAATATGCGCGGATTATATGCAATTACAGACAACATTCTGATTAAAAAAGATAAATTTATTGCAACTGTTGAACAAGCTTTGCAAGGCGGTGCAGCTGTCATACAGTATCGTGATAAAAATACGCCATTTGATGATAAAGTTTTACAAGCACTTGAATTATCAGCATTATGTCGCCAGTATCACGTTCCTTTGATAATTAATGATGATGTGAAATTAGCTAAGCAAATTGATGCAGATGGAGTACATTTAGGCAAAGATGACGGCACAATTGCAACAGCACGCGAATTTTTAGGCAAGCATTCAATTATTGGGGTTTCTTGTTACAATCAACTCGATTTAGCTCAACAAGCTGTTCAAGCGGGTGCAAATTATATTGCTTTTGGGCGTTTTTTTCCTTCACACACCAAACCTAATGCAGTGTTAGCTTCTCCAGATTTATTAATCGCAGCACGTCAATTGTTTTCTTGTCCTATTGTGGCAATTGGAGGTATTACGCCTGAAAATGCGGAACCTTTAGTTGCTGCCGGTGCTGATTGTCTTGCTGTTATCCACGGTATATTTGGGCAAACGCAAGTACGTGTGGCTGCACAAAATTATGCGCAATTGTACTCATCTATTTGAATATAAATTATAAAATAGTTCGCTGTTACCTCAATAATCTAACAATATTTATTTAAAAATAAGTCACGTATAATGCAGGCTCGGAGGTTTTTTCAACTGGAGGAGAAATTAAAAATGTTAAGAAAAACATACTGGGCTGCTACGATAACAACAATCATAGCTTTACCTACAACTACTTTTGCTACCAATGGTTATTCAGCACATGGCTGGGGTACACAAAGTAAAAGTATGGCGGGAGTTGGTGTAGCGTTGCCGTTAGATAATTTAAATGCGGCAAATAATCCAGCAACCATGGTTTATATGGGTAATCGTTGGGATTTAGGCTTATCTTTATTTTCGCCTTCACGCGGTTATACCGCTAATAACGACGGCGCACCGACTTATCCACCCGCAACGGTTACGCCGGGTGACTATGACAGTGGTAAAGAGTATTTCTTTATTCCAAATTTTGCTTATAATTTCAGTTTAGATGAGGAGACTTCAGTTGGTATTGTAGTCGGTGCCAATGGAGGCATGAATACGGAATATGATAATGCGGTTTTTTCTGCTTTTAATAATCCGGGCGGTATGGCAAGTACGCCGTCGGGAATTGATTTAAAACAACTATTTATTGGATTACCTTACGCAAAGCGACTCAATTCCCAACATTCAATCGGTTTGATGCCCATTTTAGCTGTACAATCATTTAAAGCCTATGGTTTAGAACCCTTTCGCCCATTTTCCAACTCACCCGATCAGGTCACTAATAATGGAACAGACGTTGCCTATGGTGCTGGATTTCGTTTAGGTTGGTTAGGACAGGTTACGGATCAATTATCTTTGGGTGCTTCTTACCAAACAACAACCTATATGACTGAATTTGATAAATATAAAGGCTTGTTTGCTGAAAGTGGCAATTTTGACGTTCCCCCTACTTTGGTGATTGGTGCTGCTTTTAAAGCCACGCCTAGCTTGACTTTTGCATTAGATGTGCAACAAATTTATTACTCTAAAATCAAAGTCATTGGTAATCGTTCTGACTTAATTTTTATGCCGGGTGCCACGTTACTAGGCACAGATGATGGGTTAGGATTTGGTTGGGACGATATGACGATTGTTAAAATGGGCATACAATGGGAATATAGTCCAGATTTAACTTTGCGTGCAGGTTATAGCCATGCAAATCAAATAATTTCCGAGACACAAGCTTTATTCAGCGTATTAGCTCCAGCGGTTGTAAGGGAACATTTTACCTTGGGTTTTGGTAAAAAAGTAACTGATGATAGTGAAATCAACATGTCTTTTATGTATGCACCTAACGAGCATTTATACGGTAAAAACCCTAATACCGGACCACAGACGGGACATGTAGAAATGGGTCAATACGAAATTGAGTTAAGTTGGAGTAAACGCTGGTAAGTGACAAGGTGGATGATAAATCGTCATCCACCAATCTATATATGAATAAATAAGGAATTTACGCAATGCAAACAATAGGATTAGTTGATTCTCACTGTCATTTAGATATGATCAAAAATACCACGCCCCAAGAATTAATCACTACGGCAATGGCACAAGGTGTTGAATATTTTTTGTGTGTATCCGTGGATTTAAAAAGTTTTCCCAATATGTTCAATATGATAGAAACAATGGCATCCGTATTTGCATCGGTCGGCGTACACCCAAATTACACCTGTGACAACGAACCAACAGTTGAAACATTAGTGAATTTAGCGCAACATCAGAAAGTGATCGCAATTGGTGAAACGGGTTTAGATTATTATCGTAGTCAAGGTGATTTGACTTGGCAACATCAACGTTTTCAAACACATATTCATGCAGCTCAACAAGCTAATAAACCGCTCATTATCCATAGTCGCGAAGCCCGTGAAGATACGCTACGTATTTTGCAAGTAGAAAATGCACAGTCAGTAGGTGGAATTATGCACTGTTTTGTAGAAGATTTAGCAACTGCCGAAAAAGTTATGAACATGGGATTTTATATTTCGTTTTCTGGTATTGTCACTTTTAAACAAGCAACAGCGTTACAACAGGTTGCTCGCCAAATTCCTTTGGATCGTTTACTAGTAGAAACAGATGCACCCTTTTTAACGCCGATGCCGCATCGTGGAAAAACAAATCAACCCGCTTATGTAAAACATGTTGCTGAATTTATTGCTAAATTACGTGGAATTTCTCTAGCAGAATTAACCCAAATCACTACAGAAAATTTTTTTCGCCTATTTCCACACGCATTGTCAACAAAATAACAAATAAATTAATAGGTATCTTTGGTGTCCATTCTGATTTTATTACCCGCTTTTTTAGCCGCTTACATTGCTGTAACCCAATCACCACAACGCGCGTTACTGAGGATATATGTACCAGTTTTACTATTCTTACCCAATTATTACTACTGGATTTTAAACGGATTACCCGATCCTAACTTCAATCAAGCCACTATTTTAGCAATTGCTATTGTTTGGTTAATCAAAGGTGCTCCCGGATGGCGTTTCTCTCTCACTGATATTTTAGCTGTGGGTTTCGCTTTTGCGGTCTCCTATTCTGAATATGACAATGCCGGCTTTAAGGAATTAAAAAATGTTAGCTTTGACATCGTTGGCTCAATTCTCCTTCCTTATGTATTAGCCAAAAGTCTCATTGAACAACATGGTTTACGGGAAGAATTGGCTAAACAAATCGCTTTAGTTCTATTTTTCGTTGCATTATTGATGTTGCCACAATTTATCACCGGTGCCAATTACAGCGTTTGGCAAAAAGTACTAGGACGATTTTTTGACGGACAAGGCTGGCAATGGGCAACAACCTACCGTTGGGGATTAACCCGTGCTTCTGGTCCCTATGGACACCCTATTTTAGCCGGCATCATTTTGTTAGTTGGTTATCGATTACAACGTTGGTTAGAATGGGGAAATTATTGGCCCAAACGCATTAAATTATTTGCCGGTTTTTCCTTATCTCCCAAAATTATCAGTTTTGGTATTTTAGCGGGTGCAATCATGACAATTACACGCGGACCTTTGATGGCAGGTGCTGTTGCAGCCACTATTGTTATGATTGGTAAAAGCAAACAACGCTGGCTAGTTTTTATATCAATTTTAGTATTAACTATCACTATTAGCATTCCTCTTGTCACTTGGTTTGTAGACTATGTTTCAGTTGATCGTCAATCACTAGAATATGGTTCTGCACAAGAAACTATTGTTTATCGTTGGGAACTACTAGAAATTTTTGTTGATATTGGCAAAGAAAAATTATGGTGGGGTTGGGGACGTAAAGGATGGATTCATGACGAATTACCGCATTCTATTGACAATTATTATTTATTATTATTTTTACAACATGGTATTATGGGATTAGGTTTTTTAGTGGCGATTTTCACTATTATGATAACGCGACTTTTTATACGTGGAATGACCCAACCCATTACCAATCCATCAGGTAATTCATTCGAATTTGCTTTACTAAGTGCGTATGTTGTGATGAGCTTATCGATTGCTACAGTCTGGTTGGGAGAACAAACAGTACCTGTACTATTTTTTCTTGTGGGTTGGACCGAAAGTGCCTTACGTTACCGATCGACGATTCTTCATACCACGACAACTGCGCCTACGCACCATTTTCGATTTCAGCGTATATTACAATAAAATTAAATGCTTGCAAATTATCTGCGACAATTATTAATTCTCATATTTATAAAAAATAATTTATGTCTACCAACCCGGCTCATGCATCACATGCGAAAGTAATTGATAAACAAGAAATGCAAAGATTGATTTCTAAAAATCTCTTTATCTCTGTTTTTTCTAAAATATTTCATCTAATTACACGACTTTTCATTCCTCCTTTAGCACTCAGTTTTATTACACTAGAAGAATACGGTATTTGGGCAATTTGTTTTATTTTAATTGGTTATCTCAGTTTAGGTGCTTTTGGTGTTTCCAATGTATATATTCGTTATGTTGCTGAATATCATGCAAATAATGAAACAGAAAAAATCAACAGCCTAGTCTCAACCGGTATCATCTTAGTCGTGATAATCACTTTAGCCTTATTGGCTAGTTTTTGGTTCATGTTACCGTTATTGATTGAAGAAATTTTTCATATTTCACCTGAATTACATTCAACCGCTTTTGTATTCTTTTTCGGTACCGCTTGCGTCTTCATGTTCGATCTCAGTATTGGTACTTTTAAGTATATTCTCAATGGATTACAAAAAATTGCTGAAGCAGCTTGGGTATGGATTGGCTGTTTGACATTAGAAACTATTTTGATTGTAATATTCTTTTTTACCGGTTTTGGAATTTACTCTCTATTTTATGCTTTTGTAATTAGATACTTAGTCAGTTTTGTTATTTATGCAGTCATGTCATACAAATTAATTCCTGGTTTATCAATTGGTTTTCAACATTTTGATACAGCTTACTTAAAATTATTTTATCGTTTTGGTGGTATTGTACAAATTGCGGGCATATTAGGCGTTTTCTTGCGTTCTATCGATAAAGTTATTGCTAGCACAACACTCGACATGAAAGCAACAGCCCTATTAGACGTGGGTAATCGTTTTCCTTTAATGGCAATTACCGTACCTTCTGCAATGAATGCGGTATTTTTGCCAGCCATTGCTTACATGCACAATCAAAATCGTAAACAAGAAATGGTTGAAGTCTATTTACAAGGCTCGCGTTCAATGAGTTTACTCACGGGTTTTATCATGGGATTTTTGACCGCATTTGCGCCACTACTAGTAATTGCATGGTTAGGCACAGACCCACAATACCAAGCCGCCGCAATGATTATGGCATTATTTTCTCTACCCCAACAACTACACGTATTAACAGGTCCGGGCACTTCCTTTTTTAATGGGACTAATGAACCCATGAAAGCACTTTACAATCCTTTGCTACGTACAATTTTAACTGGAATTGGCGCAACCGTTTTATTTACTTTTTATGAAGTGAATATTATCAATATCTCAATTATGGTCGCAATTACCACGATCATAGCAGCCCTACTATATAGCATTTATACCAACTATATTATCGAACTAAATCAATGGGCTTTTGTGGTTAAAGTGCTATTACCCGGATTAATGCCTTATTTCGTTAGTTATTGTATCTACTTAGCATTTACACCTTGGTTAAGCACAGCAATGCTAAATCGTTGGTATGCAGCAACGCTCATATTAATCGGTGGATTACTGTATTGTTTAATCATGCCTATCGTGATTTATTGGGGCATTTATGATTCATCGGAACGACAAATGATGCGAAATAAAATCACAAAACTAATCACTAAAATTTCAAAACGCAACACTTTTGGATAAATTATTTACATGAATATACAAGAATTACAAACAGTTGTTGATTTTGTCCGTTGGGGTGCCAGCCGCTTTAATGAAGCCAATTTATTTTTTGGGCACGGTACTGACAATGCGATTGATGAAGCCATTGTTCTAGTGACACATGCGTTACATTTACCGATTCAACTACCAGATACTTTATGGCAAGCGCGTTTGACAGCGATAGAAAAAAACAAAATTCTCGATCTATTTGAAAAGAGAATAAATGAACGCGTGCCAACTCCTTACTTAACTAATGAAGCATGGTTTGCAGGACTTCGATTTCAAGTCAACACCCACGTATTAATTCCGCGCTCGCCTATTGCAGAACTGATAGAACATCAATTCGCCCCTTGGGTAATACCAGAACAAATCGATAAAGTACTGGATTTATGTACAGGTAGTGGATGTATTGCAATTGCTATGGCATTACTGGCATTTCCTGAAGCAGAAATTGATGCTGCAGATATTTCACCACCTGCATTAGCGGTTGCCCGTGAAAATATTAAAAATTATGAAGTTACAGAAAGAGTGCACGCTATAGAATCCGACCTATTCGCGTATTTACAAGATAAACAATACGATCTAATTGTATGTAATCCACCTTATGTAAATCTATCAGAATTAGCGACGATTCCGCCAGAATATCAACATGAACCAAGATTGGGTTTGCAAGCAGGAGAAGACGGATTAGACATTGTTAAAAGATTATTACATGAAGCACATCACTACTTAACGCCACATGGCATACTTATCGTAGAAGTAGGTAACAGTCAATATTCGCTGGTAGAAATGTACCCTGATGCGCCTTTCACTTGGTTAGAATTTGCACGTGGTGGAGAAGGCGTATTTTTAATCACACAGAAACAACTGATCCAATATCAATTTGATTGATTAGGTAAAGTAATCGCATTAAATTACACAATCATCTTTTATATCAACGATTTACAAAGTCAACTTTTACAGCGTGGCTTTGTAATTAACTGATTTTAAATAATTAAAAATTTTAATGCGATTACACTTACCTAAAATCAATAAACTATACTAATTCATCGTCAACAAAATAATCGCTGTCAATTTTCTTCAATTCATAAATTCTTTGCGTAGTACAACCCAAACTATAGTCAATCATCAACTGCGCCAATTGTTTACCATCGATCAAAACAATTTTAGTCTCATTTCTAGGTGTATATTCTAATGCATCTTTAGTGAATTGAGAAGTAGTGATAAAAACGCCCTTCTTTGCACCTTGCCCCGCTAAAGCACCGACAAATTTTTGTAATTCTGGACGACCAACTGAATTGCCCATTTGCCAACGTTTTGCTTGAAGGTAAATAATATCAAGCCCAAGCTTATCTTCTTTAATGGTGCCGTCAATGCCTTCATCACCACTTTGACCAATAGCCTTGCCAGCGTCCTTGATTGAACCGCCGTAACCCATTTTTACTAATAATTCAATAACTAATCGCTCGAAAAAATCCGGTGATAATTTAATGACTTTGCTTAATAATTCGGAAGCCAAAGACTCTCTTATGTTGTGATAAGCTTCATCAAGATTTTCTTCCGGCGTTTGTTCATTAGATTCTTGCGTTATTTTTTCCGAATTATCATTGTGATTAAAATTTTGAAATGCCAAAAATGCCTGAAATTGTCTCAAGTACTTTATATCAATTTGTTTAGGCGGAGATTTTAATATTTCAAGCCCTAATTCTGTAATAACACAAGTTGCTCGTTTAGGAGAATCAAGCAATCCTGCTTTTTTTAGATAAGTCTTTGCCCATCCGACTCTATTATCAAAAATAGCTTGACCACCACTGGGCAATAATTCTTTACGTTCCTGTTCAGTTAACTTAAATTTACTTGCCAATTCTTCTACTATATTTCGATAGTTATGTTCTTGCTTATCGGCAATAAACTGAAGAAGTGGTAGCATAATTGCCTGAAACTTGGGTATCATGGATTATCACCCTGTTTTGTGCCACAAATTGTTTAAAATCATTATATTATAACTAAAATTACCAATTCTCTTTAATCAACTCACGTAACTCATTTAACTTACCATGAAAAAAATGCTCAGCTTCATCTAACCATTTGAAAGTAATAGGATTAATTTGTTGTTGTGCCCAAGTTTCTACAGCTACAGGTGAAACCACTTGATCTTGTCGCCCTTGAATTACTAAACTAGGTATATCAGCCAGTTGCAATTGAGAAAAATCAAATCGAGCCACTGCAGGCGCAACTAACAATAAACGATCTGCCTGCACAATATCGTGTCCATGTACAGCAATATAGCCACCAAAAGAAAATCCTGCTAACCACAATTCACGTGGCGCATACTGTGCGCGCAACCATGCCACAACGGCTTTCAAATCTTCAATTTCTCCCACACCGTGATCAAAACGACCTTCACTTTGACCTACACCGCGAAAATTAAATCGTATAGCGCCCGCACCTAATGCATTGAAAGTACTTGCAATAATATACACCACTTTATTATGCATGGTACCTCCATACACCGGATGCGGATGACAAATCACACCAAAAGGCATATTAGGCGCGGGATTAGCCGGACAACTGATTATCACTTCTATTTGCCCAACATGACCCGGAATAATGAGCGTTTGAGACTGACAAAGTAAATTCATTATTATTTCTACACATTTTTTGGATAAAAATCAATATCTAATAACTGATCAATACTATAAGGACAATCGATGGGAAAAATGGATTTTGACAAACCAGTTTCTTTCATTGCCAAAATAATTGCCTTGGGATAAATTTTTCTGATGGCATCGGCTAACTCACGTCTCAAACTGGGCATATCTTCAAATAATAAATCAACTTGAGTACGTTGTTCTATAATGGTATCACTCCAACTTTTTCCCGTATATTCAATCCATTGACTAGAAAGCTGAGTCAATTGAAATTGCCATTTAAGTAGATGAGTAATTAGGATAATTAAACGACTATTTAACTCTCGTAAATGACTTTTACCCATATCTGCTAATTCTAAAATTAAATGTTCAATATCAATATCTTGAGTATTACCCAGCTTTAATAAATTAATTTGTTGATGAATCCATAAATTAAAATCTTGTTCGTATAATTTATTCATAAAACATCTACTTTAAGAGATTTTTTAGCTATTTTTCTATCAACACCACCGATTTAACCCTTTTGCTAACAACTCAATACCATGAACGACTGTTTCACGGGCTTGTCCCAAAGGAATACGAACCGCCCCTTTACTTTTTACATAATTACCACTGGTGACCAAAACCAAACCATATTCGATTAACATAAAATCAGCAAACACCTCTATATCTGCAACTGGTAAATTGACAAAATACTGAGTGCCACCCGCAGGTGCTTTAAAATCAACGTTTGGCAAAATAGCTAATTGTTGTTGAACAAATAACCAATCGGCTGTCACATTTGTCACTAATTCACTATTACCCTGTTTAATCAATTCAACAGCTTGATACTGTGAACTGGTACACACAGAAATACATTCAGCCTCTAACTGACTGGTTAACATAGCAATATGTAGACTATCGGTGACAATCCAGCCAATACGCAACCCAGGGGCACCGTAATTTTTACTCATCGAATTCACAACAAATAAATTCTGCCAATCTTGTTGTAATACTAATGGATTCAATGGGTAACTACCATCAAAGATGAAAGAATCATAAACTAAATCAGCAATAACAGCAATATTACATTGAACTGCCCATTTTAATAATTGTTCCCATTCCGCTTTTGAAATTATTCTACCTGTTGGATTATGCGGACTATTCAAATAAATCAAGCGAATACCTGCTTGCATCTGCTGCTGTAACACATCAGCATAATTGTCATTTTCGTTGACCGAAAAATAAATAATTTCATAACCTTGACTACGTAAAATTTTTTCTATGCTATCTAATACAGGCGTTTGGCATAAAACTTTACTACCAGACTGAAATAAATATCGCGTCAATAGCGAAATACCATGAAAAGCACCATTTGTGACAAGTATTTGATCTGAATTAACTTGTAAATCATAATGTTGCGCTTCACGTTGACGAATCGCCTCAAGTAACTCCATTTCACCTTGACAATTGGCATAGCTCGTTATATTTTTAGCTAATATGGGAGAAAAATGTAATATTTTAAACCATTGTGGCACATTTTCTACTAAAAAAGTCAAAGGACATTCTATTTTACTAGTATAATTTAAGCGTTGTTGCAAAAAACTTAAAGGACTATGACGATCAACAACTGAATAAGACATGCGCCTACGCCTCTTTGCGTTTGAGCAAATAACCAATTTCTAATTCTGTGGAATCCACAGTAGGAAGTGTTGTTTTGACGGCAACCACGTCAAGATTACATTTTGCAAAAAATTGATCCCAAAATGATTTAGATTCAAGCCGTTGCTCAGTAAAACGATGCAATAAATAATAAGGATTATAATAAGCTTGCGATAAACCGTGTTGCATAATAGCCGCATCTTTAACTTGATTATCCACTTCAATAACAATCACGTAAATATTGGGAAAGCGGGCAAAAACTTGTTCCAAAAAAGCTTGAGTTGCTTGATCACCTTCTTGTGCAATCACTTCTTGTAAAATAAAACCTAATACTAATAAATCGGGTTGGAAATCAATTTCAGAACGCAAAAACTCAGTAGCAGAAGCACAAGTCAACCTAATTCGATGTTCTAAACCCTCTTGACGCACTAACTCAGCCGCTTCCTCTAAGCCACGAGAATCTGGCTCAACACCCCATGCCTGCATTTCTGGATATAATTTACAAAATTCTGTTAAATATAACGCATTCCCACAACCTAAATCTAACAAATAACGACAAGGGTGCGGAATTTCCTGCATTAACGCCTGCGTCAAAGGGATCGCATCGAAATAACTCATACCACAACTGCCTAAACCCACTTTAGCAGCATCTCGAGTTGCCCAACCAGAATTTTTCTTTAATTTTTCACCTACTTGCCAAAATGTATTCGCATACCCACCAATGAGCATAGTATACCAAGGGCGAAATTCATTATATCCGCGTCCCTTCTCCGTTAATCCAATGGAATTATTGAAAAAAGAAACAATTCCTTCATTATGTAAATAATCTAAAAATCCTGTCAATTTATTCTCATCTAAATCTAATTGTTTTACGACAAAATCAAGTTGTAACTCTTTATTTTGTAACAATAAATCATAAATTTTGCTATTAAACAAATGATATAATTGTACTGCTAACACATGCTGCCGAATAGGTTGCAAATGTTCAATCAAGCGAGATTCAAATTCATTTTCAATTACTTGTCTCATATTTTATCCTTATACTTTAGGGTAATAGCCAATAATAACAGTTTCAACGTCACTAAGAGATTGAATTTTAAATCTTAATTGCTCAGCTTTTTCAGAAGAACGCGTTAAAATCCTTACAAATGGTTTTTCTTCACCATGCCAAGTAATTACTTTAGAATTATCTAACTCCTTAATAACAAAAACAATATCTTGACAAAATGGCAATTCTCCAATTTGCTGTTTAATTGCGGTAATGAGCTCTGTCGTTTCAGCAGTAGTGTAACCGTAAAATTCAAAGGTAGGCATGTTATATTTTCCATTATTATTCGTATAAAAGTCATATTAAAAATTAAACTGTGTAAAAATGTCTTCTTCAGGCTGTGATGTGACAGTATTGGTTAGATTAATATTCATTAATGTGACATCAGAAGAAGTAAGGACCGTTTTTCTAATTTCATCTAAGTGACTGATTAAATTATTCATTGTTTTATTTGAAAATAAACTGGTGTTGTAAGTTAAATTTAACAACAATTGTTCATTTTGCATGGTGAACAAAAAGGCAAGATCATATTCACTCACATCAGATTGTGCATCATGAGCACTCAATTCGATTTCTGGTAACATCCCATTCAGTTGTTGATTGTCCTGTAAATCAACAACCACATCAAATAACGGAAAACGACTTCTATCCCATTGCCCACCGACATCAGCAACTAATTTATCAAATGGATATAATTGATGTTCTTGTGCTTCGAAAATAACATTTTTCACTGTGTTGATGACATTTATAAAACTTTCCTCCTTTTTTACGATGATACGTAGAGGTAACATATTCACGTAAAAGCCGATTTGCTCTTGTAAATCAGGATGATTTCTACCAGCCACTGCAGTTCCTATAATAATATCTTCTTGCTCAGTATAACGATACAGTAACACCCTTATCAAAGAAATTAATAATATAAACAAACTGATACGATACTGCGTAGCTAATTTGTGCAATTGTTCAGTGGTAACCGAATCCATCATAGAGATTAAATGGGCACAATGGTAGGTTTTATGAACAGAACGTGGAAAATCGGTTGGTAATTGCAAAATAGGTAAAGGTGCAGTTAATTTTTGCTGCCAATACTGTTGTAATTCTTTACCTAACTGATTGTTTAAAAGATGTTTTTGCCAAACAGCATACTCCTTGTATTGAATTCGTAAGTTAGGCAAATTTATATTTTCCCCTAAACAGAGTTGCCGATAAAATTTAAATAATTCATTGATTAATATATCAATTGACCAACCATCACCAATAATATGGTGCATAGTAAAAATGAAAAAATAACACTGTTCTGCCATTTTTAATAATTGTACCCGTACCAAAGGTAATTTTCCTAAATCAAATGGCGTATTAACTTGTTTTTCAATATATTTTTGTAAAATGTTTTTATCTAATTGGCTCACATCGACAAAAAGAAGCGAACAATCTTGGTTAATTGGATGAATTTTTTGTTTAGGCTCACCACCGACCGTGACGATTGTAGTACGTAGTGATTCATGACGCAAAACCAAGGCTTCCCACGCCTGTTGAAAAAATTTAACCTGTAAATTACCAGTGAGTTTGATAACTTCATGAATATGATAAATAGTATTAGTATCAGCCAGTTGACTTGATAACCATAAACGACGTTGCGCATGAGATAAATCGTAATATTCAGCAGATGGAATGGCAGTAATATGATTGACATCAAAAGTTTCTTTTTTAGCTTCAATAATTTCAATTAATTCAATAATGGTTGGAAAAGTAAAGATATCTCGTAAACTAAGCTCTATTTTCAATGCTTTATGTATTTTAGAAACTAATTGAGTCGCCTTAATACTATGCCCACCTATATCAAAAAAATTATCTTGAATACCAATAGCTTGTTTATTCAATAAAATTTGCCAAATTTCAACAAGTTGTTGTTCTAAAGCATTACGTGGTGCTTTATAATTCGGATCAATCGTAGCTACATCTGTGATGGGATCAGGTAATGCTTTTTTGTCAATTTTTCCACTAATATTAAGCGGTAACCTTTCTAGTAACACGAAATAACTAGGTATCATGTAAGTGGGAAAAGTGATTTTTAAATGATCGCGCAACTCGTTAATATCAACGTGACCAACAACATAAGCAACTAATTCTTTATTATTATCAATATCTTTAGCCAATACTACGGCTTCTTTTATCCTTGGATGTTGCAATAAACGATTTTCAATTTCACCTAATTCGACGCGAAAACCACGAATCTTAACTTGATTATCATTACGACCCAAAAATTCAATTTGCCCTGCTTCAGACCAATAACCTACATCACCAGTACGATATAAACGCGCATTTGCTTGAAAAGGATGAGAAATAAACTTTGCTGCTGTCATTGTTGCATCATTTGCATAACCACGTGCCAAACCGGGACCCGAAATACAAATTTCTCCCGGTATACCGATTGGCATTAAATTAGAATAATTATCAATAACAAACGCTTGCGTATTAGGAATTGGTCTACCAATCGGTACCGCCGTAGCTTGTGTGGTAAAATGAGCGTCCACGTGAAAATATGCTGCTTCAGCACAATTTTCAGTCGGACCATACATGTTAGTCATAGTCACTTTTTTACATTTTTCATGTTGATAGAAATTGTAAATTAAAGTGGGCGGAACACTTTCTGAACCGACAATAATATGGTGTAAATTAGGCGGAAAATTCTCACCTAAGCCATATTCCAGCATAGCAGCAAAAAAAGCAGGACTAACATCAATAAAATTAATCTGTTGCTGATGTAAAAAATCAATAAATAAACGTGGATCAAGACGTGTGTCATCGTCCAATATACACAATGTATTACCTTGTACTAAAGTCACAAATAATTGTTTTACCGATAAATCAAACACAAAAGCAGCCGCCAATGCTTCACGTAGCGGATGTGGTAAATCACGGTAAATAATTTCTTTAAGCCCTGATACCAAGCTTACTAAAGAACCATGCTCAATCATCACACCTTTTGGTTTGCCAGTAGAACCAGAAGTATAGATAATATAAGCCAAATGATGAGATTTTGCTATATAGGGTAAATTTTCAATAGTTTGGGTAGGAATTTTGTGAATATCAACGCTATTAATTAATAATGTGGATTCAGCCAGTTTTTTAGCAAAAAAGTCATCTGTCAGCACAATACGACAATGACTATCCTGTAAAATATGTTCCACGCGATCCAAAGGATAACCGGGATCAAGCGGTACATAAGCACTACCTGCTTTTAAAATACCCCAAATTGCAACCAAAACTACTTCAGATCGCACTAGCCAAAAAGCGATGCATTCTTCTGATTGCGCTTTATGATGTTGACGTAGATAATAAGCAACTTTATTTGCCTGTTCATTCAATTGACGATAAGTAAGCTGTTTTTCTCTAAAAGTAACTGCAATATTGTTTGGAGTTTCAATAACTTGTTTTTCAAATAATTCAATAATTGTCTGCTCAGTTGGATAGGCTAATGCCGTTTGATTAAATTGAGCTAACTGTTGTAATTCTGAAGTAGGTAGTAGATTTAAATGAATAATAGGCACTTCTGGCTGAGATAAAGCAACAGTTAAAAAAGTAAGCCAATGTTGATAAAAACGTTCTATTTTAGCTTTACTAAACAACAAACTATGATAAATAATTTGATAAGTTATCTCATTATTAGATGTTTTTTCCCAAACTAATGTTAAATCATGAGTTATCGAATTATTTAATTGAATTTCATGAATATTTTTTAGTAAACCAAGTGTACAAGGCAAATGAGATTCTGTAATATTGAGTTTTTTTATAATTCTTGTATAAGGATAATCTTGATTTTCATAATTTTTTATTAACTTTTCTTTTAAAGAAAGAACGATTTTCTTAAAATTATCTTTTGGCTCAAAAAAATCATAAATAAAAATTAAATTGTTTGCATCTGGATCGGCAATAGGGCGATATAGAGGTGAAGCCACTAAACTTGATTTTTGTCCGGTATAACGAAACAAAACGCATTCAACGCTTGCTAATAACAATATATATAGAGACAAATCATTATTTTTACTGACTTTGATTAATTGCTGCGTCAAATTTTCAGGTAATATAAAATCAATCGTTTGTTTAACCATCGTATGCGGTCTTACCCCATTAAACGGGATTGTTGTTTCAGGTAAACTACCAGATAATTGTGACAACCAATATTGTTCTTCCGCTATATTTTTTTGTATTTGAAATAGAGAAATGGGTAAATGAGACATTTTTTATCCTAACTAATTGTAAATTAGTAAATTAATTTACTTAAAATGAAAATTCTGCGATCATGAAAGGTTGTTGTTGCTTTGCCAATTCTGTTTTTAGTGTCGCAATGATAGTTTTATCTTGAGTTGACAACATATCAATTGCAGAAATAGCTTGTTGTGGTTGTTTAACCAATTGTTCTGCAATTTGAATAAAACAGCGACTGATACTTTCAATAAATATAGATTCAAAAACCGTATTATTGTACATAAACATGATTTTTAGCTGATCACGTGGTCTCACAATAATGGTAAAATTATAATGTGAATGATCGAATTCAGTGACATTGTCAATGCTAATTCCTTGAGAAAATTGCATAAAAATATCATTTAATTCTTGGTCGAGTGGATAATTTTCAAAATCGATAATATGATCAAATAATTGTTTTTTTAACGAACTTGCAGCTTGTACTTCTGAAAGTGGGTAATAATCATATTTTTTACTTGCTAATGCATTGATTTGCATATTTTTTAATAGTTCATTAATCATCATTGTGTCAGTTAAAACTACTCTAACCGGAATAGTATTAATAAAAATCCCAACGATATTTTCAACTTGTTGAATTTCTTCTGGTCTACCAGAAACGACAGTCCCAAAAACCACATCATTTGTTTGAAGATATTTAGCTAGAAAAATACCCCAAATCGCTTGAATAACAATACTAATCGTTACTTGATTTTGCGTGGCTAATTGTTGTAACACTTGTGTTATTTCTAAAGAAAGTTCAAACCATAACTCTTTTAAAATAAATCTGTTACCTTCATTGATTATTTGATTATCAGCAGGTATCAAGCTAGCGAGTTGCGAGTAATCACGTAGATATTTTTTCCAATAAATTTTTGCTTCACTTAACTGTTGATTTTTTAACCACTGAATATAGGTTTTATAAGGCACTGGCGGAGGTAAATTAGAATTTTTCCCCATTTTATAATTATAGTAAATTGTAAACACTTCTTTCAAAATAATACCATTGCTCCAACCATCCATAATGATATGATGATTGGTCCAAATAACTTGAGAATAATCATTAGCTAACTGCAATACAGCGATACGTATCAATGCTTCTTGACTTAAATCAAAACCCCGATTTCTATCTTCCTGTAAATAATTTTGTACATAACTTTCTTGTTCTTGTACAGAGAGTTGTTGAATATCTAAAAAATTAAACGTTACTTTTTGACGCTTTAATACTAATTGTAATGGTTCTGGTACATTTTTAAACATAAAAACAGTTCTTAAAGCATCATGACGCTTCAATACTTCATTGATGCTATGTTCAAATAATGTTGTATCAAATGTGTCAGCAAGTCGGAAAGTATGTTGGTTTAAATAAGCCAATGAATTTTCTTCATATAATGCATGAAACAGCATGCCCGCTTGCATTGGTGACAATGGATAAATATCGGCTAAATTTTCTTTTTGTATCATTTTAAGCTTATTTCAAATATTTTGTTATGAAATTACAGTTTATGCAAAAATATCGTCTAAATCATCTAAACTGAGTCCCGAATAGGTCAAATCAGCCGGTGTTAACTCAGTTATTTGTTTTTGTTGACAATAATTAATAATTGCCAATAAAGCTTGATGATAAGTTGATAACATTTGTTGAATCGTTGTTGTACGATAATGTTGAGGATTATAGTGGATACTGAGGTGTAATTGCCCTTGTATAATCATGCTTTCCACATCCAGTAGATGAGGACGTTCTAAATTGGGTGCGATACAATAAGTGGCATCAATAACTTGTAACTCAAATAAATCGTTGTCAGTTTTACTAAATTCACCTAAATAGTTAAAGCTTATTTCTGGGTTGCACAATAAATCTATATTTTCGTTTTTAGTTAAATAGCATAAATTATTATAACCTATACCTTTATTTTGAATATTTCTTAAAATTTCTTTGATAAATTTGATTTTATAGCCAAAATCATCAATTGCGGGCAATTCTAATAAAACAGGATAGGTACTAGTAAACCAACCAACCGTCCGTGTAACGTCGATATCATTGAATAAGGCTTCTCGACCATGTCCTTCTAATGAAATTAAAAATTGGGAATGCCCGCACCATTGCTGTAAAGCATTTACTAAAGCAATAAGCAATAATTCATCAACATAGGTGTTATATGCCTGATTGGTATCCGTAAGCAAATATGTTGTTTCTGTGCTTGATAACTGAAAACTAAGTGAAGTTGTATCTTTATACAAATTTGTAAAAATATTAAAATCTGTAGGTAATGATACAACTGTGCTTTGTTGTATCTTTTTCCAATAAATAATTTCTTGTAGTAATCGTTCAGTTTGACTATATTGCTGTATTTTTTCTGCCCAACTCTTAAAAGAATCAGTTTTTAGCGGTAACTCTATTGTTTTTACTGCAGAAATTTGTTGATATAATGTAATAAAATCTTCTAATAGTATTCGCCATGATACACCATCTATTACCAAATGATGAATAACAATAAGTAATTGATCTTTATCAGCTAAATGAAACAAAACAGCTTTCATTAAACTGCCTTGCTGTAAGTTAATACTGGTTTGCGCTCTTATAATATCATCTTCGATAATATTTGATTCCGTACTTAATTCATTAGTTTTAAAATCTAATTTGTAATCAACATCATGATTTTCTTGGATTATCTTATTATGATTTATTGTATAAGTCATACGTAATGCGTCATGATGTCGTTGTAACTGTTGTAAAACTTGTTCAATAATATGCGCATCAAAACGTGGTTTTGCAGATAAAATAACTGATTGATTAAAATGTGAATGTTTAGAGAAAAATGCAAAAAACCAAGTTTGAATAGCTGTTAATGGTATTTTACCTGTTATTATACTTTGATCAATGGTACGTTGGGTTGCTTGCACCACTTGTTTTAATTCGGCAATAGTTGGATGTTGAAAAATATCACGTATTTGTAGTGTTAAATTTGCTTTACGTAAACGAGATAACAACTGAATCGCCTTAATTGAATCGCCACCCAAAGTGAAATAATTATCATAAATTCCAATCGATTTTCTATTTAAAACCGCTTCCCAAACTTCTACTAATGTTTGTTCTAATCTATCTCGAGGTGCTTGGTAAATATCATTTATTAAATCAGCAATATCGGGCGCAGGCAAGGATTTTTTATCGATTTTTCCATGTGCGGTTAGAGGTAAACTGTCCAGTTGTACAAAAAAACTAGGAATCATGTATTCTGGCAGTTTTGTTTGTAAATATTGGCGTAGAATCGTACTTGATAATGGTTGTTTTGCAATAATATAAGCAATTAATTCTAAAATATTTTGTTGATTATTTTTGGCAATAATAACGGCTTGTTTAATTAATTCGTGTTCTACGAGCCATTTTTCGATTTCACCCAATTCAATCCTGAAACCACGAATTTTAACTTGATCATCAATTCTACCCAAAAATTCAATCGTTCCGTCAGCTAACCAACGTCCTTTATCGCCGGTACGATAGATTTTTTCTTCATTAGCAATAGGCAAAGTAATAAACTTTTCATTCGTCAGTTCAGGATGATTCAGGTAACCACGCGCCAGCCCAACACCTGCAATACAAATTTCTCCAAAAATACCAATCGGAGATAATTGTTTGTTTTTATTTATAATATAGATACGATTGTTAGCTATTGGTTGCCCAATTGTTATCTGTTGTGTATTTGAATGAAGCCGACAAGCGGTAGAACAAATGCTATTTTCAGTTGGACCGTATTCATTATATAATGTGACGTTAGGTAATTTTTTAAAGTGAAGCCTAATTAAATCCATATTAACGTTGTCACCTGCAACTGTAATACAACGTAATCCATTCATATCACAGCTCATTTCATACAATAACGTTTTATAGAAACTGGGTGTAATTAAAAAATGTGTCACTCTATTCGATTGAATTAATTTGCCTAAATAATCGATATCTAAGTGATATTTTTGTTCAAATATAATCAAACATGCACCACTCAATAGTGTGGTAAAAATATCCAGCACTGCACTGTCAAATGTATAAGCAGGTAATTGTAATACTCTGTCTTTATTAGAAAAATTATAATAATTTATTCGCCATGTGATTGAGTTAATTGCGCTTTGGTGCTCAATTAAAACGCCTTTTGGTTGACCTGTAGAGCCAGAAGTGTAAATGATGTAAGCTAGATTTTGGGAATTATAACTTGCTTTAGGATTTATACTATTTTTATGATTATATTGTTTAATATCAATTATTGGAATGTTTTTTATAATTTCTATATCTAATCTTTCGATAACCGATTGTTCAGTCAAGATTAATTTGCAATCACTGTCTTGCAAAATATACAAAATTCTTTCGTTAGGATAGTCAATACTGATGGGTACATAAGCTCCCCCCATTTTTAACGCCACTAGAATACCGATAATCATCATATCAGAACGGGGCAGTAATAAGGCAATTCGTTGATCAGGTTGGATTGTGTAAATTTCACTTAAGATATGAACAATATGATTAACTTTCTCATTTAATTCTTGATAAGTCAATTGGTTACCATTAAATACAATAGCCGATATGTTAGGTGTTTTTGTTACTTGCGCTTCAAATAAACTGACTAAAGTGTCTTTTTTAGGATATTTAATCGTTGTTTGATTAAAAGTATGTAAAAGTTGCTGTTTTTCTATCGCTGGAATATAGTCTAACTTAGAAATCGGTTGTTGTATATTATTAGTAATATCAATTAATAAAGCTTTAAAATATTCGCTCCATCTTACAATTGTTGCCGAATTAAAAAGTTGGGTATTATATTCAAAATTAAGATGTAAAATCCCTAATTGTTCAATTACTTCTAAAATTAAATCAAAATGTACCGCATCTTTTTTGAGATCATGTAATCTAAAGGTTAAATTTGCTAAATTGAAAACACGTGCGTCTGCTTTTTCGTAAACAAACATCGTATCGAATAATGCATTACGACTTAAATCTCGAGTTAATTGTAATTTTTCTACAAGTAATTCAAAAGGATAGTCTTGATGCGGGTAATCTTGCAATAGGTTTTGTTTAACTATTTGTAAAAAATCGCCTACTTTCTGATTTTCGGTCAGTTGGTTGCGAACCGCCATGGTATTAGCGAACATCCCTAACACATTATCAAAGCCCTGTGGTGGACGACCGCTAGTAGGTATGCCAATGATGAAATCTGTTTGTTCTGTTAGTTTATGCAATAATAATTGATAAACAGCCAATAATAACATATTCATGGTTAAACCATGTTTTTTTGCCATTTTTTTCAACTGCTTAGTTTCTTCTATTTCTAACTGAGTGTAAAAAATACCGCCTTGAGTTGATAAAGTCGTTGGGCGTGGATAATCGGTAGGTAATTGCAAAATAGGTAATTCGCCAGCAAATTTAGCCAGCCAATATTGTTCTTGTTGTTGTAATTCAGTTTGTTGTAACGTTTGCCAAACAACATAATCTGCATAATTTTTGTCTAATTGTTCTAGCGCGTGTCCTTGATACAATTTAAGTAATTCTTGAACAAATACGTTCCATGATAATCCATCAATAACAAGATGATGGGTAATAAAAAGTAATAAATAACGTTGTTCAGCTAATTTTACTAAATAAGTCTTGAAAACTGGTGGTTTTGCCAATTCTAGTGGCTGGTTATAATCACTAATTAACTCGTCTATATCTGTCCCCGGTATTGCTTGCTCTTCCATTAGTTTAAAATCAACTTGTGGATATACACGCTGAATGAGTTCGCCTTGTTCTAATATTTCAAATCCTGTGCGTAAAATATCATGTCTTTCAATCAATTGAATAAGAGAATTTTCTAAACGTGATGGGTCAATATCTCCTTCGACAATAAGTGCTTGGGCAATTTGATAAGTATTTTTGTCTTTTTCTAAGGCTTCTAAGATAAATAGACGTTTTTGTGCCGAAGATAATGGATAAGTTCTAATTACATCGTTTTTTTTTATTTGCGCTTGCGTTTCTTGCCATGCTGCTGTATCGGCTTCTAAAGCAAAACCACCGGCACGTAATTCGGTAATCGTTTCTTTAACTTTTGCAATTAAAATATTAATATTTTCATCAGTATGTGCTGTAGAAAGGAAACAAATACGCCGTTCCCATGTATAAACGCCTTTTAGTAGCAATAAATTAAAAAATAATTCCATCTCAATGGGCTGTAATACTAAACTATAGCGTCCAAAGGATTCAAAACGAAATACGGAGGAGAAGTAATTGATTTTAATCGCAATATTTTCTTGTTGAAAGAATGCATTCAATGTGTCTGCAAAATAAGCTGTGTGGCGATTAACAGCAGTTTGCAATTCTGCACCTTGTTGTTTCATTTGTAGTAAACAGGCTTTAGCTACAACCATTGATAACGGGTGTTTACAGAAAGTACCTGCAAAAGCTGTCATCTCGCTGGGCGGATAGGAGTCATCGCCAAACTGCCATGTACCACCATCAACAACGTCCATATAACGGCGTTTTCCAGCAACGATACCAATTGGCATTCCGCCGCCTACAATTTTGCCATAAGTCACTACATCGGCTTTTATATTAAACCATGCTTGACAACCCCCTGGATGTGGACGAAAACCAGTAAGTACTTCATCAAAAATGAGCGTTATATTCGCTTCTTCTGTAATTTGCCGTAATTTTTGCAAAAATGCTTTGGGTTGTAATGCGGGTTTACGACTTTGCACCGGTTCGACTAAAATCGCTGCTAATTCATGACGATACGTATAAATTGTTTCTAGTGCGGCATCAGTACCGTAATTTAATACCAACACGTCACTGACCATATTTGGCGTGGTACCCGGCGTGGTTGGAATTGTGCCTTGTTCAGTGGTTTCCGCCAAAATTCCGTCGAAACTGCCGTGATAAGAACCTGCAAATAATACGATTTTATGTCGTTTAGTTACGGTACGCGCAATGCGCAATGCCACCATCACAGCTTCAGAGCCGGTATTACAAAAGGCGACGCGTTCAACACCAGTCAATTCAGTAATCAGTTGGGCAACTTCACCCGCTAAATCGGATTGCGGACCTAATTCAAAACCTTTGTTGACTTGTTCAGTAATCGCTTCTCTAATAAAATCGGGGCTATTGCCAAAAAAACTGACGCCATAACCCATACCAATGTCAATGTATTCGTTACCATCAATATCCCAGATTTTTGTGCCTCGTGAACGATCATGTACAATTGGATAAATGAGTTCTTTCAGTGAAGTACGAAAATTGAGCGAATTGATCCAATCAGCCAAGACAGGACGGTAGTTTTGTGCGTATTGTTTAGATTTTTGCGTCTTTCGATTGTATTTTTCAATAAAGTTGGCAATAAATACTTTTTGCTGTTCAGTTAATTCGTCCGCTTCAAATTTCATTGCGCGCAAATGGGGACGCGATTTGGTTTCAATTATTGGTGAAGAAATGGGTAACTTAGCCATCGTTTGTGGCGTTGTCGTAGCTATCTGCTTTAATAATTCTAATTGTTGCGTCATTATTTGCAACTGTTGCGCAATCACCTGTTCATAAGCAGAATGATGTGAAGTTTTATGAATTTGCTCAACTGTTGGTATAGGCTCAGATGAATCACTCACAGTAATGGGTTTAGAAATATGTTCTTGAATATAATCAATAATTTTATTAACGGTATCTGTTTTTTGAAAAAACCAGCTGATTTCAAATTGTATATCAAATGTACGTACAATTGCGTGCATCAAACGCGTCAGCATCAGTGAATCAAAACCTAATTCTAAAAGTGGTGTGTCAATATCATCTGTATTTACTTGAATTTCAGAGACATGTTCTATCAACTTTTGAATTTCGCTTAAAACACTTGGTTGTTTCATAATTTGCTTTTCTTGAGAAATAATTTTGCTATCTTGCTGATATGTTAGCTGAATATTTGATAAAATATCATTAGTGATAGGATTAGATATGAATTGGGTTGCAACTGGTGATAACCAATGTCTTTGCTTTTGAAATGGATAACTGGGTAAAACGACTTTATGCTGTGGATAATCACGCTCAAACGCTTGCCAATTGATTTCACAACCTTGTACGTAAAGTTGGGCTAAACTTTGTAATAATGTTGTCCAGTCATTTTGTCCGGTCATTCGTTGTGGGCGCATGTTAAATAAGGAGTTATTCATGCCTAAACTGGGTAACCATATTCCTTTATTTTTAGGAATACATTGCATACCTAGGCTAATTAGTGTTGAAGTTGCTCCAATTTCTAAAAATATTTCATAACCGGATTCATTGAGTGTTACCATCGAATTATAAAATTGCACTTTTTCGCAAAGATGCTGCACCCAATAATTTGCTGTAGCCATCTCGTCACCGGCTAATTTTGCGGTTCGATTCGAGATAATTGGTATTTTAGGTGTAGAAAAATGAATTCCTGTTGCAACTGCCATAAAATCATCTAATATGGGTGTCATTAAATGAGAATGGATTGCATGAGAAATTTGCAATAAACGTGCGGGAATATTTTGTTTGGTAAATTCAGTTAATGCCGCTTCTATCGCCGTTTTTTCGCCTGAAATAACTATATTTTCTGGTGAATTAATGGCTGCAATGGCAATCTGATTGGGATAATAATTAATGATTGCAGTCACTTTTTCTTCACTTGCAACAACTGCTGCCATGCTACCAAGTGGTGGTAATGCTTGGATTAATCGTCCGCGTGTTACAATTAATTTAAGCCCGTCTTCTAAGCTAAAAATGCCGGCAATACAAGCTGCTACGTATTCACCTACGCTGTGACCAACGACAATAGCCGGTTTAATACCCCATGATTGCCATAGTTGTGCCAAGGCATATTCAATCGCAAAAATAACGACTTGAGTATAATTTGTTTGATGAATGTATTGAGTTGCAATTGTTTCATCATAGAGTAAATCGGTAAGTGAATAGGCTAAATAGGGTTTTAATATTGTGTCACAACGTTGAATAATTGTTTTAAATAATGGATGAGTTTCATAAAGATCACGTCCCATTTGCGGATATTGTGAGCTTTGACCGGTAAACAAAAAGACGATTTTAGGGTTTAATTTGTCCGATTCTGCTTTAAAGTAGATATTTTTTACATTTTCGCCAGCTAAATAGCGCGCTAATTTTTCAGTGGCGGTTTCTTTACTCTCACTCAAAATTGAGCAACGATAGGGAAAATGGTGTTTACCTATGTTTGCGGTGTAACAAATTTCAGCCCAACTTGCTGAAGTTTCAGATAAAAATTGGTGATAACGTTGAATATAGGCTGTGAGTGCTGCTTGAGTTTTTGCTGTAATATTTAATAACTGATAGGGGCGTTCAATAATTTTATTTGTTTTATCAACTGATTTTGCTATATATTCTTGTAAAATAATATGAGAATTCGTGCCACCAAAGCCAAAAGAACTAACCCCTAAAGTACGATATTTATCTGTTTCAGTTTTCCATGGAGTGAGTTGTGTAGGAATTTTGATTGATAAAGTTTCCCAATTAATCCGTGGGTTAGGTTGTTTAAAATGTAATTGTGCAGGAATTTTAGCAAAATTGAGCATTAATACGGATTTAATCAAACTAGCAATGCCAGCTGCGGGTTCGGCGTGTCCAATATTGGCTTTGACAGAACCTACCCATAAAGGCTTTTCTTGGCTATGCGCTTGACCATACACGGCATTAAGTGCATCAATTTCAATAGGATCGCCAATGGGTGTGCCTGTTCCATGTGCTTCAACATAGTCGATTTGATCCGGTGTGAGTTGTGCGTTTTCTATGGCGGTACGAATGACTTTTTGTTGTGCTAAACCGTTGGGCGCGGTGAATCCGTTGCTTTTGCCATCTTGATTAATTGCGCTGCCTTTGATGACGGCTAAAACATTGTCATTGTCAGCTAATGCGTCAGATAATCGTTTTAAAACAATGACTCCACATCCTTCGCTGCGTACCAAACCGTCTGCGCTGGCATCGAAACTTTTGCAATAACCTTCAGGTGAGAGTGCTTGTAATTTGCAAAATCCAATGTGCGCTTCTGGGGATAAAATTAGATTGACACCTCCAACAAGAACGAGATCAGATTCTTTATTTCTCAAACTGTTACAAGCTAAATGGGTGGCGACTAAGGAAGATGAGCAGGCGGTGTCAATCGCCATATTGGGTCCTTCAAAGCCGAATAAATAGGCAATACGCCCAGTGGCGGTGCTAAATGCGGTGCCGGTGATAGAGTAGGCATCTATTTTGGTTAAATCGCCTGAACGCCAGTGTGCCATAGCGTAATCGTAGTTGGATACGCCGATAAAAATGCCTGTTTTGCTGCCTTTAAGACTAAATAAGTCAATTCCGGCGTTTTCTATCGCTTCCCAACAAGTTTCTAATAGCAAACGTTGTTGTGGATCAAGGCTTTGCACTTCTTTAGGACTGATACCAAAAAACTGATTATCGAAGTCACGAATGTCTTCGGTTAAAAAACCGCCTTTTGTTGTGTACATTTTGCCAGCGGCTTGCGGATTATTATCGTAAAATTGTTCTGCATTCCAACGAGTTATAGGTACATCGATAATCGCATTTTTGCCTTGAACGAGTAAATCCCAATAACTTTGCGGATCATGAACACCGCCCGGTAAATGGCAGCCCATGCCAATAATGGCAATCTCTTCATGCTGTGCATTTTCTAAGGTTGCAATTTTAGTTTGAGCGGCTTTTAAAGCTTTGTAAACTTGTTTTAAGGTATCAGTCGAATTTTGCATTTTTTATTAATTAAATCACAATTATTCCCAATTTAGGGCAAAATGTTTACTTTAACAAATTCTGGAAATTGTTGTATTGCACTTAAGTCGTTTTCAAATAAAATGAGATGTCCATCGTTGCTAATTTCTTGAAAATGCGCAAATTTATAGGTCATGTACATCATGCGATTGCGATCATTTTGAATTAATTCAGCACACAATTTAACTTGATGATGACGGGCTTCATTGCGTAGATGATTAATTAAAATCGTTCCTACGCCACGTGACATCACACGACAGGACATCAGTAGTAATTTAATTGTCCACACAGTGGGTTGGCGTTCAATCAAAGTTAAACCAATTTTGCCGTAAGTCCCATATTTATCTTCTAAACTGGTAATTAACAATAGATAGTTATCTGAATTAATAAAACTCTTTAATTCTTCGTAAGAATAAGTGTAACCAGTTGTATTTAATTGATTAGTTCTAACGGTTAATTCTTCTGCTCGTTGCAAATCATTTTCTTTAGCGGGTGCTATAGTGAAAATCATCTGTAAGGAGGCTAAAAAACTTTCTTTTGGTCCACTAAACTCTTCTTCTAATTGATTTCTTTTGATATCACTTAAATACATTTGTCGCCGATATTTTGAGTCTTCAGTGATAAAATGTGGATTCAATTCAGATAAATTCAATAAATTGGGTAGATCAGTCGCATCAATGCAATACACTTCAGGTAGAGAAAAGTTAACTTCTTCGCGCTCAAAAGGCTGATCATCGATAAACGCCAGCGTATCTATACCAATGTTGATAGATTTTGCAATAGTTTCAATAGAATGTGCTTTTGAATTCCAGTTGATTTGTGGATAAAGAAAATAGTCTTGTAAATTGAATTCAGTCAATTTTGCCATTGCTGTGTGATATTCATTTTTACTGGCAATTGATTGCAAAATACCACGCTGATCTAAAGTTTGAATAATTTCTACTACATTAGGGGACAAAGTGACAGTATCACCTTCTAACAGGGTACCTTGCCATAGCGTGTTATCTAAGTCCCAAACAACACATTTTATTTTATTTTTTTGTATCACAATGAATTAATAAGATTTTATAGGGAAATTAGTGATTTTTACGCATTTCTCGTAAAAAAGATTGATAACCGTATTTTGCGATAATAATTTGTTGCATTTGACTGCTGCCTTCGATGATTTCCATAATTTTAGCATCACGCAAGTAGCGTTGCACTGGATATTCATCACTACAACCATTGGCGCCATGAATTTGCACTGCATTATCAGCAATTTTACTAACCATTTGTGAAGCAAAATATTTGGCGATGGAAGTTTCCATGATCAAAGCTGGATCACCGCTATTTTTCAAACAACCTGCTTGGTAACAGAGTAATCGTGCCGCTTTAATTTGAACGATCATGTCGGCAATAATATGTTGAATTAGTTGATGATTACTCAAAAAAGTGCCAAATTGTTTTCGATCTTTAGTATAGTGTAGTGAGGCTTCCAAACAAGCCTGCGCTAAACCAACGCAACCCCAAGCAACGCAATATCGCCCGTGGTCTAAAGCAGTGCCAGCAATATGAGAGAATCCAAAGCCAATTCTACCAACTAAATTTTGTTTTTGAATCATGCAGTTATCTATAATTAATTCCGCTAACATGGCTGATCGAAAACCCAGTAAGTTATTAATCGGTTTAGTAGAAAAGCCGGCGGTTTTTCTTTCAACTAAGAATGCGGTAGGTTTGTTGTCACATTGAGCAATAATTAAAAATAAATCAGCAACTTGTCCAAATGAAATCCATTTTTTATGCCCCGTCAATTGATAATGATCGTCATGTGCAATCGCTACACTTTCAACACTTTTTGCATCACTACCAATATTAGGTTCTGTTAAACCGAAACCGCCGATGATTTCGCCACTAGCTAATTTTGGTAGCCATTGTTGTTTTTGTTCAGCGCTTCCCCAACGCATAATGCTTTGACACACCATGCCATGTACTGTCAATAGACTCAGAAGTGATGCACTGGCACGCCCGATTTGCTCGCATAATAATCCAAAGGTAATTGCTTCCATTTCACCGCCGCCGTACTCTTTGGGAATTATCGCGCCCAAATAGCCTTGTTGTGCTAGACGTTGGATTAATTCTGGAGGGGTATGTTGTTGTTGATCGTGCAATTTTGCTTGTGGAATTACATATTCTTCGACAAACGTTTTAAAATAGGTTTGTTGTTCGATTTGTTGTGGTGTTAATTCAATTTGCATGGATTTGCTTTTGATGAAGGAGGGAAATCGCTTACTATAAAGTGTTTATGCAGTGGCTATTTTACGTGTGATTAAACCAACGATTGCGTTGATAGAATTAAAGTTTTTTAGATCAAGATCGTCATTTTCAACTTTGCAATTAAACTCTTTTTCTACAAATAGAACAAGCTGCATAGCAAATAAAGAATTCAATAAACCCGCAGCAAATAAATCTTCATCTGCTTGTATTTCTTCTACTTTGATAAATTTACCTAAGAAACTTTTTGTTTTTTCTGTAATTTCGTCAGCAGTCATAATTTTAGCCTATAAAAATCATTTAACTTTAAAACAGGTAACATTATACCTGATAATGATGAATAATGGAAAATTAACGCTTGTAATCAAGTGATTTATTGAAATTTTTCTGAATTAATCACTCATTTCCATCTTTCTAATTCTGATGAGTCCAAATGTCTCGCTTCGTTAGGCAGTAATGTAGGAAATCCATTACGAATGGGATAGGCAAGTTTAGCACTTTTGCTAATCAATTCTTGGGCTTCTCTATCATAAATAAGCGTGCCTTTAGTTATTGGGCATACTAAAATATCAAGCAATTTTCTATCCATATTTGATTTTTCTCGCACATTTCAGTTATATTTGAGAAAATTATAGCAGTTTTCGCAACTATCTACTATCATGAATCCCATTGTTCGCATTGCTTGTTTTTTAATATTTATCATTGGATTAGCAACCGGTGATAGAATTTTTTATTTTCTTCCTATCTTGTTGATATTATGTCAAATTTACTGCCATTTTATTTATATATTTCCTTTAATAAAACGGCTGCGTTGGTTTTTCCTATTTCTATTTGTACTCAACGTTTGGTTTAATTCACCTGAATGGGCTTGGATACCAAGTTGGCATGATATATGGCTAGCAATGGAACAAATTATTGCTTTGATTATGATGGTGTTAGCTGCACATTTGCTCATGATAACAACGCGTTTACAGGACATTATTGCTGCTTTATTGTGGTGGTTAAAGCCATTATCAATAGTAAAAATTTCAACGGAAAAATTGGCGATTCGTTTGGCTTTAGTTCTTGATACTGTACAGAAAGTTAATCATTTATATGATAATATCCATGTGCAAACGAATCTAGCGAATATAGTCATTGCGTTATTTACCACGGTGCTTGAGTTGGCTAATACTGAACCATTGCGTGTTTTAGAAATTCCAGAATTACCAAAACCACCTATATGGCAGTGGCTTATACCTATTTTATTGATATTAATCGTAATATTTATTTAAATGTTGGATACCCTTGTTAGGGTCAATAGCATTAAGTTAAGCGTTTTCCCCCTTTTTTAAAGGGGGCTGGGGGGATTTAAATAATTGAAATATAAAAAAATCCCCCTCAATCCCCCTTTGGTAAAGGGGGAAGCAAAATTTCCTTAACTTAATGGCATTGACTTGTTAGGGTGCATAAACGTAGTGTCATGCACCATTCTCTATTTCTGATTATTTTTCAATTATCTCTTTGCTTATAATCCGTGCGAGACCAAACCATCGGCTAATTTAGGTTCAAACCATGTAGATTTAGGTGGCATGAGTTTTTCTGCATCTGCAACCGCTAACAAATCTTGTAGTGGCGTGGGAAAGAGTGAAAAAGCCACTGCCATTTCACCGTTATTAACGCGCTTTTCTAACTCTCCCAATCCTCGAATTCCACCGACAAAGTCAATTCGTTTATCCCGACGTGGGTCGGTGATACCTAAAACAGGTGCAATTAGATGATCCCCAAGTAAACTAACATCTAAGCGGGCAACGGGGGCTTGTGGAATTTTATCTTCAGCAAATGTTAAACGATACCACTGTTTCTTTAAAAACATGCCAAATTCACCACGTTTTGATGGTTTAACTGGAATAGGACTGGTTTGTACTGTAAATTGGGTGGCGATCTGTTGTAAAAAATCTTCGACTGATAATCCATTTAAATCACGAATAACACGATTATAATCAAGAATTTGTACTTGATCATCCGGAAAAATAACGGATAGAAAATAATTATAGGCTTCATCGCCGTTATGATTGGGATTATTTGCTTTGCGTTGTGCTGCAACCCGCGAGGCAGCGGCTGAACGGTGATGACCATCTGCAATGTATAAAGCATCCATTTTATCAAAGGCTTGCGTTAAGGCATTGATACGCATTGGGTCTGTGACAATCCATAATTTGTGTTCTACGCCGTCATCAGCAGTGACATTAAAAACTGGCGGATAATAGAGAACTTCTTTAATTACTTCAGTTACTTCAGCATTTTTTTTGTATACCAGAAAAACGGGACCTGTTTGTGCGTTGAGGCTATCGATGTGACGTACGCGATCATCTTCTTTATCAGGACGGGTAAGTTCATGTTTACGAATGCGATTAGTATCATAATCAGCTATATTTGCTGCTGCCACAATACCCAATTGTTCGTGATTTCCCATTTTAAGCCCATATAGGTAGTAAAAGGGTCTTGGGTCTTGAGTTAATACTTTTTCTGCAAGGTAACGTTGTAAATTTTCTGCCCCTTTTGCATAAACCTCATCACTATAGGGGTCAATATCTGGGGCTAAATCGATTTCAGGTTTAGAAATATGTAAAAAGCTCCATTCTCGATCTTGAGCTTTAGCGCGCGCTTCTTCGGTATTGAGTACATCATAAGGAGGGGCAACGACTTTGTCTGTGAATCGAACAGTTGAACGTATGGCTGCAAAAGGACGAATTAGTGACATGATTTTGGGTACCTAAATGGAAAAATTCTAACTGATTCGTTCTTGGGATGCAATGCCGCCATATTTTTATCGTGTGCTTATTTAAAATGAAGAAAATGTAGGACCTCTACATCAAATGACTTGTTTTAGCTGAAAATCAATGGGTGTGTAACATAAACCTAAACATTCCTGTTTATACCATGCGCCAACCACTTTCCGCCATGCATTTTGATTGTTAATTAAAAATTGATGAATTGCTGGACGATGGGTGTGTCCATGAATTAAATTAACAACATCATATTGTTGCATTACCCGAATCACTTCACTTTGTGTAACATCCATAATATCATCAGAAATTTGTTGAGTATATTGTTGACTTTGTAAGCGAGCTTGTTGAGCTATGAGACGACGTTTAATCAATGGTTGCGCTAAAAATTGTTGCTGCCATTGTGGATTACGCACTTGTTGGCGAAATGTTTGATAAGCCGTGTCTTTAGTGCATAATGTGTCACCGTGCATCAACAGCGTGGGTGTACCATATAAATCAATCACTGTGGGATCGGTAATTAATTGGCAACCAGTCATTTGGCTAAATTGTTGATCAAGCAGAAAATCTCGATTACCGCGCATGATAAATACTAAAATCCCTTGTGCAGTTAATGACCGTAAATTTTGTATTACTTGTTGATAAGCAGGTTCATCTTCGTCATCTCCGAGCCAAACTTCAAATAAATCGCCTAAAATATAAATTTTTTCCCAGTGTTTTGCTTGGTCTGTTAAAAACTGAATGAAGCGGTTTAATGAATCAGGTGCTTGCGGTGTTAGATGTAAATCAGCGATAAATAAGGTATTTTGCTTCATTTTGCACTGGCAGGTAACAAAGTGATAAATTGATTTAAATCTGGAAGAATAGGCACGTCTTCTTGTTCAGTAATTGATAGAACTTGTTCTTTTTGTTCAATTTGTTTTGCTCGCATGTAACTATATTTACCACTACTGATTAATGATTCAGTATTAGCATCACGCACAATCACAGGACGTAAGAAAATCATTAAGTTACGTTTTACTTTTTGCGTCGACTGTGAACGAAATAAGCTACCTAATATGGGTACATCGCCTAAACCGGGTACTTTTTGGGAAACTTGTTGTAAATTTTCATCAATTAATCCACCTAACACAACCATGTTGCCATCTTCGATAATGACTGTTGTTTTAATTGAGCGTTTGTTAGTGATAAAGCCTGCGGTGGTGTCGCGACTGATGCTTGATACTTCTTGTTCAATCTGTAATTGGACAGCATGACCTTCGTTAATTTGTGGCGATACTTTTAATTTAATACCTACATCTTCACGTTGAATAGTTTGAAATGGATTGGTCGCACCATCTGTGCCAGTGCTGGCGTTGGTATATTGTCCCGTAACAAAAGGTACATTTTGTCCCACAACAATTTCAGCTTCTTGATTATCTAAAGTGAGTAGTGACGGCGTTGATAATACATTAACATTGGTATCAGCGGATAATGCGCGTAATAACACGCCAAAATTCAATAAATTACTTCCAAAACGTCCTATACCCAAAAATGTACCGGCACTTAAATCTGATGGCAATTCGCCGGTTTTATCAAATTGCGCAGCAGCACCGGCTAAATTAATAATACTGGTTCCGGCATTGTTAAAATTGGTTGCGCCCACGGGACCTGAGCCGTTGGGACTGCCGTCAAATAGCCATTGTACGCCTAATTCTTTTGCGGTATCAGTGGAAATTTCTGCAATAATCGCTTCAACCAATACCTGTGCGCGGCGAATATCCAATTGCCGAATGACTGATTGTAAGTTTTTCAATTCATTGGGTTCTGCCGTAATAATGATACTATTAGTACTGGCATCAGCTTGAATATTGGCTTTATAATTATTGTTAATCGGTGTAGTTTGTCCTTCTTGATTTTTAGTCTCAGTATCGCTAACTCCTTGTAAAACATTAACTAAATCTTCAGCACGTGCGTAATGTAGGTAAACGACTTGAGTCCGTCCGGTTTCTTCCAAAGGTGTGTCTAAATGGGCAATCAGAGTGCGTAAACGTAGACGCGTGTTAGTATCTCCGTTGATTAAAATACTGTTAGTTCGCTCATCTGCGGCAATACTGGGAATGCCATTCGTGCCATTTGCTGCAGCTTCTGTGGCTTTTTTATGTTCTAAAGCATTAATAATATTAAGTATTTCTAAAGCTGCGGCATGTTGTAACATGATAACTTCAGTTTCTTGCTTGTCCGCTTTATCAATGCGAGTAATAATTTCTCTTAAACGATTAACATTGTCTGCAGTATCTGAAATAATCAGTGTATTATTAGAAGGATAGGCAACTAAATGACCTTGTTGTGGTAATAGCGGGCGTAATAGTGGAATCAGTTGCGGGGCTGATACATTTTCTACTTGAATAACTTGCGTTACCAGCGTATCGCCGTATTTGGTTTCATTTTGTCCAATGACTGGAATATTGTCGGATTTAGCCACACTTTGAGGCACAATTTTGATCACTTCACCACTGGAAATTGCAGAAAATCCATGCACACTGAGAATCGATAAAAATACTTCATAGACTTGTTCGCTGTCCATGGGTTTGGCAGAAACAACCGTGATATTTGCCTTAACGCGCGGGTCTACTACGAATGTTTTATTGGTGACTTCGGCAACAGTGTCAATCAGTAAATTGATGTCCATGTCTTTGAAATTAAGCGTGACCATTTGTGCATAGGCTGCATTTGTCACACTGAATAAGACGGTAATCAGAAAAAAGCGTAACGACTTCATTAAATTAGTGATAAGCTGTTGTGATTTGTGCTAAACACAGTTCTAAAGCATATTCCCAATTGGGTAAAGTTAAACCAAATGTAGTGGCTAATTTATTATTTGATAATAGGGAAAATGCCGGACGTTTAGCGGGTGTTGGGTATTCTGCTGTGGTAATGGGCAATACTTCTGGTTGTTTATCTAATTGTGCCACAATGGCTCTGGCAAACTCATACCAACTGGCTTTTCCGGTGCAAGTAAGATGATAAATGCCAGCTATAGATTCAGTGTCAACTTGACTTAGGGGAGAGTTGAGTTGGGCTAAAATTTGTACGGTGGCTTCGGCTATCATGCGTGACCAAGTAGGTGTTCCAATTTGATCACTGACAATTTTCAGTTGTTCACGTTCTTGTGCTAATCGGCGGATGGTGAGTAAGAAGTTACTGCCGCGCATTCCATAAACCCAAGCTGTACGTAAAATAAGGTAATTTCCACCCACTGCTTGAATAGCTTGCTCACCTGCTAATTTGGTTTTACCATACACACTACATGGATTGACTGTATCCGTTTCTTGATAGGCGTGTTGTTGTAACCCATCAAATACGTAATCAGTTGAATAATGGACTAATAATGAATTTAATGCTTTAGCTTCTTCTGCTAAGATACCGGGCGCGACGGCGTTAATTATTTCAGCTTGCTGAGTGTCGGTTTCTGCTTTATCAACAGCGGTATAAGCAGCGGCATTTAAAATAATGTCGGGTTTCACTTCTTGTATAACACTACGAATAGAATCAGGATCAGCCAAGTCTAAATATGCTTGTGAAGGTTGTTCAGTTGGATTTCTACCTACGGCAAATACTTGTCCATAAGATTGTACACAACATAACAATTCCCATCCTACCTGACCTGTAGGACCAATGAGTAATATTCTTTTAGGCATGATTCAAGACCTTTATATAATTACCGATGTTTGATAATAAGTGTAAATTTACAAGCAAATCGTTAATTTATGCGAGAATATAGGATTAAACTATGATTTTGACTGCCCAAACGGGTAAGCGTACTGTAAAAACGGAGCCTTTGCCTAATTCACTACTGACTGTAATTTGTCCACCCATGAGGCGCGAAAAATGTTGACTAATAGCTAATCCCAATCCTGTCCCTTCATAACGTCGAGTGGTTGAATTATCTGCTTGATTAAAAGCCTCAAAAATACTTTCTAATTTTTCTGGTTCAATCCCAATACCCGTGTCTGCAACTTGAAAAGTCAGCAAATCCGTCGACTGATTTCCTTCGCCTTGTTGTTTGCGATTAATAGTAAAAGTAATGTGACCACGATGAGTAAATTTAATTGCATTATTTAGTAAATTTAATAAAATTTGTTTCACTTTTTGTTGATCAGCATATAAAGTGCCCAATTGCTCTCTATTGTATTCAACAGTTAAGGTATTACCAATAGTTTTAATAATCGGTTGTACGGCATTAACCACTTCTTCTATTAAATCAATCACGAGAAATTCGGTTAAATTTAGCTTGACCTTGCTCGTTTCGATCTGAGAAATATCTAAAATATCACTAATAATGCCCAATAATTTATTGCCAGCGCCTCTAATTTCATCTAAATAACCGACAATATCACCGCAATTAGCGTCAACTGCATCTTCATAAACAATATCGGTATACCCTAAAATCGCATTTAACGGTGTGCGCAATTCATGACTCATATTGGCTAAGAAAGTACTTTTCGCCCGATTCGCAGATTCTGCCATGGTGCGTGCTTGTTCGGCAATAGCCAACATATTAAGTGTTTGATGGTTGGCTTCTTTCAAATTGAGATAAAGTTGTAAGTTTTCTAAAGCGGATGCACACTGATTGACCAAAATATGAATTAAATCCTGATCGTCTGAGCTTAAATTTTTCGCACCTTCTAGGTAAACAAAACCCAGTAAATTGGTATTACCCATGAGCGGAATTAGCATTGCATCAGGTGGTAATTGACCATTATTGGTAACATGCGTCAATTTGCTCATACATACTTGTGTGATAGTGTCTACTTCATCATCATTCAATTTTTCAAAACGACCACTACCACATTGCACAATCACTTGACGATCATTAGCTGTCATTAATAAGCCATCAGTAATAGTAGCAATAAAATTATCTTTACATAAATCAATTACTTGAGATAATACATTACTAAAAAAACGATTAATTTCTTGTGGCTGATAAAGTGTAGGTGTCGTATCTAAAATCTTTTTTAAACTTCGACGATTACTGTCAATAATACCTAAATCTCTAAAAGATTTTAAAGCAGTACGCATCGTGGTATATAATTTTTGGGTAGTTAATTCAGTTTTATCCTTATAATCATCAATATCATAATGTTCAATCACATGGCGTTCTGGTGCTACACCGGGTTGTCCTGTGCGAATGACTAATCGAATAAAATCATTGTGAAGTTCATTGCGAATATATTCTACCAAACGCAATCCAGCGTCATCCGTTTCCATCACAATGTCAATCAATGCAACCGCAATATCGGGTTCAACAGCGAGAATATCGCGTGCCTCTTGCCCAGACATTGCTTCAAAAAAGCGTAAGCGTTTACCCGCAAATTCAAAATGCTTGAGATTTAAGCGTGCAATCGCGTGTACATCGGGCTCATCGTCTACTACCAGCACTTTCCAAGGAGGTAATTTCACCTTGATATCTCCATTCATTCCTGTGTAGGCGTATTTTCTAATCAGTCTCATAGGTGTCAGTGTAAAGCGATTTGTTGATTATTGAAAATAAATTCTTCACTTGGGTTTCACGCCACCTATCATTACTACTTCAAATAGCAAATTTTCCTTGTTGATATATTTTAATAAACAAGTCAACAAGTTGGGGGTCAAAATGGACACCTGCACCCGCTTGTAGTGTTGCAATTGCTTGCTCAGAAGTCCAAGCTTCCTTATAGCAACGTTTATGAGTTAAAGCATCAAAAACATCAACGATTGCAACAATTCTGGCTGCAATTGGAATTTCTTCTGCTTTCAATCCGCGCGGATAACCACTACCGTTCCACTTTTCATGATGATTATAAGCGATATGATAGGCTGACGTGAACCATTTGTTTTTTTCTAAGATTTCAGCCCCTAAGCGAGGATGAGTTTTAATGATTTCAAACTCTTCTTGGGTTAATTTATCCGGTTTTTGTAAAATGGAGTCTGGAATGCCCAATTTTCCAATGTCATGCAACATGCTCGCCAAAGCCATGTTTTCTGCTTCTTGCTTAGAAAAACCTAATATTTCCGCAATGACTTTAGTATAATTTGCAATACGATTAATATGTTCACCGGTATCTTTATCCTTATGTTCAGCAGCCACTGCCAACATAAATAAAGCTTGACGATTTGCGTCTTTTAAATCAGTGTATAAACGCAAATTCTTCAATGCAGACCCACATTGGTTCGCCATCACATGAATGAGTTGCTGATCGGCTTGTTCTAATAAATTTAAATTTTCCAAGCAGATAAAGCCTAAAGTTTCACCTTGAATATTTAGAGGAATAGCAGATAAATTATCAGGTAAAACTTCATTTTCTAATGGTAGATTTGCGCATAATTGTGCGATCTGTTGCGCAATTGGGTTATTTGCAGGTTGCGCGAAATGCCCAATACCCGTTTGAATTTCCATTTTGTCATCTGTGGACGCAATGATTAACCCGCTTTTTATAATCGGTGCCGCCTCATTTTGTTGGTAGAGACTCATGATTTGCGTTAATACATTGTCAAAAAATATCTCCATTGATTGCGGAAAATATAATTCAGTAGCAGCAGCTAAAATTTTCTCTAATCCCTGACGATTATTATTTAAGCGCGCTAAATCTCGATAAGCTTTGAGAGCCGAACGTAAAGTAGTATATAATTTTTGTGCAGTTAATTCAGTTTTTTCTTTATAATCATCAATATCATAACGATCAACAACTATTTTTTCAGGCGCAACACCGGGCTGTCCTGTACGAATAATTAACCGCATCAGCTGATTATCCAACTCATTACGAATAAATTCAACTAAGCGCAGACCTGCATCATCCGTTTCCATCACTATATCGACGAAAGCCACCGCGATATCCGCCTCAGTTGTTAGAACTTCACGCGCTTGCTGTCCTGACATGGCTTGCAGAAATACTAATGATTTATTTGCAAATTGAAAATTTTTAAGATTTAGCCGCGTAATGGCATGAATATCGGGTTCATCATCAATGATCAAGATTTTCCAAGGTGGTAACTTAGTAGGATTGGTCGTTGGACGGCTGTTATCACTTACTTTTGTCTTTCGGATCAGTTTCATTGCACATTACACGATTATCAGTGATAGGACGGTAGTATTTTCTTAAAACACAATTATATCAGAATGAGACTTAGTTTATCATTCTGTATTTAATGTAAAAATATGACGCCAATTTTTAATATATTTCAGCATAAAAGTAGATTTTACATTACTATCATACTGCTATCGTTATTTCATTACCATTGATATACTGCACACTTTTTTTAAGAGCTTAACAGAAAGAGAACATATTTCTATGACTATTACGCAAACTTGTTCCTATCCATTGGTGCTTGCTTCCACTTCTCCCTTTAGAAAAGAGATTTTAAATCGACTACATTTACCGTTTGAAACATTTGCACCTAATGTCGATGAAACCGCTTTACCTGATGAATTGCCAGCCATATTAGTTGTTCGTCTTGCAGAATTGAAAGCACGCGCGGCGCAAATCAATTACCCACAAGCCCTAATTATCGGTTCTGATCAAGTTGCAGTGATTGACGACACCATTTTAGGCAAACCCGGTTCTCATGAACAAGCCGTTAAACAACTCAGCGCAGCCAGTGGCAAACAAGTTGATTTTTTAACTGGTTTATGTTTATTTAATACGCATACAGGAAAAACTCAAGTAGATATTGTGCGTTTTAGTGTGACTTTTCGCCATTTAACAGCACAACAAATAGAAAATTATTTATTGAAAGAAAAACCATATAATTGTTCAGGTAGCTTTAAATCTGAAGGCTTAGGTATTGTATTATTAGAACGAATGATGGGTAGTGATCCAACAGCAGTCATCGGTTTACCATTGATTCGTTTGGTGCAAATGTTAGAAGCAGAAGGAATTGCGATAATTTAAAATGAAATGAAGCAAGCCGTTGCCGTAATTCTGGAAATCCTAAAATCCTGTAAATCCTGATTCAGACAAAAAAAATCACGATTCAGATGCTTCACTGCTGTCTTTAATGGCTTGTAACAATTTTGCCCTTTCTTCCTTTGGTAAATGAGCTAATTCTTTGAGAAGTGCTTGCAACACAGCTTGCGTCCGTTCTTCCTCAGAAAGATTATCTCCTTCGCATTGCATTCCATTCATCATTAAAGCCATCCGAATCTGCCCCGCCTCCGGAATACGCATCTGTTGCGCGGCACGCAGGGCTTGACA
>DYNN01000068.1 GCA_020721045.1 Thiomargarita sp.
AGTACATATTATTACATACATTTAAATATATTCAAAGCAATCTAGTTACGCTCCAATGAACGATGGATAAAGTTCCATCCCAATCTTCAACTAATGCTGTGCAGTTTTCCACCCAATCACCATCATTGCAATATAAAATTCCCTCAATTTTAGAAATTTCAGCATGATGAATATGTCCACACACAACGCCGTCTACTTTTCGGTTAAGTGCTTGTTTAACAATCATTTTTTCATAAATAGAAATGAAATTGACCGCATTTTTTATTTTACGTTTTATATAGCTAGGTAATGACCAGTAGGAATAACCTAATTTACATCGTATCTTATTGAAAATATGATTTAAATCTAACATAACCAGATATGCCCAATCGCCAAAATACATAAGCCAACGTTCACGACGCATCACTTTATCACATTCATCACCGTGTAATACCAGTAATTGCCGTCCATCTATAGTTTCATGAATAATTTCAGGTACTAAAACAATGCCTCCAAATTGTAGTATACCTGCATACTTTCTAAAATCTGCATCATGATTACCGGGAATATAATAAACTTTTGTACCACTATGTACTTTATGCAAAATTTTTTGAATGACATCATTGTGACTTTGGGGCCAAAACCAACTTTTCTTCAATTGCCAAGCATCAATAATATCACCTACTAAGTATAAATATTCAGAATGATGGTGATGGAGAAAATTCAATAAGAAATCGGCTTTACAACTACGTGTACCTAGATGAACATCGGAAATCCAAATTGTACGGTAAGATCGTTGTGGCAACGGTAACATATGTATGATCCAATAATTTTTTCCTACCAAAGTACATAATCAATCGTGTACATTTAATTGAGCAAATGACACAAGCTTGATTATCACCATATTCCTGTGTCACTCATATTTAACTGTATCATAGGCTTTCTAAGAATTACAATCTCTTTTTTTTGATAATAATTCATAAGTATATAGTGATTGATTATTTATCATAAGTTGTTTGAATTGTAAATATTTCAAACGATACTAGACATATAATCACTCATGCTTTCTAACTGTTTAACTATAAAATAAATCATGGTCAATACATTTAGTTAAAATTACGTTAAACTTTACTTTTACCTATTTGTTCATTGGAGATTATTTATGTTTGATGCATTTATTCAAATATCCGATAATATTTTTTTACAGTATTTTATCGGTTTCTCAATTATCAGTATTATTATTGGATGGTTATTAATAAACTTAGACGGTACAGCACAATATCCACTACCTTCCCCCACTCGTTTCGGACCGATTGCCATTGGTGTATTGCGTAATGGACGTGCGGGCGCAATTCAAACAGCTTTATTTAATTTATGGCGATTAAATTTGTTAGAAATCAAGGGTACTGGTAACAATGCAATTGTAAAAAACATTACAACCAATCAATTACCTGATAATGAAGTCGAAAAACTACTTTACCAATTTGCTGAAAAATCACGTCAATCAACAGATTTTTTCACCGACACAGATTTATCAGATCAAATTGATGCGAAACTAAAACCTGTTTATCGCGGATTGGAAAAACTTCACTTAGTACGTTCACATTATCAATTGGGACGCGGTAAAGTAATTTTATGGCTAATTTTAGGGACTATTGGTCTAATAGGCGGAATTAAAGTCGCATTTGGCTTTTATTATAGTAAACCCGTCGTCGGCTTAATTCTCGCCTTAGGTGCAAGTTTAATTGGCGGATTTTTTATTTTACAAATCAGTCATTTATCGAGATTAGGAAATAAATATTTAAAATCCTTATCAATTCAATATAGCTCTTTGAAAAAATCTCTAAAAAGCACAGATACCAGCGTCAATCCAGCCTTTGGAGTGGCTGTATTTGGTATGAGCGTTATCACTGGAATCGCGGCTTTTTCAATATTTGAATCAACTTTTGCCTCAATAGAAATAGACAGTAGTTTTGGTTCTGGCGGCGATAGCGGTAGTGATGGAGGAGCTGGTTGTGGTGGTGGCGGTTGTGGTGGCGGCTAATAATGCCGGATTGCTACACTCCAAAAAATCTTTTATTACAATGGCATATCACTGAACGTTGCAATTTACGTTGTCGACATTGTTATCAACATCACTATCAACGTAATGAACTGAATTTTACTGAATTATTACAGATTTTAGAACAGTTTAAAGAATTGTTAAGCGTTTTCAGTGATAGAGCGAAACAAACTTGTTATGGACACATTACCGTGACAGGTGGCGAACCATTTGCACGCCAAGATTTTTTAGAATTACTTACTGTTTTTGCTGCACAAATTGACCTCTTTAGTTTTGCAATCCTGACTAATGGCAGTTTGATTGACCAAAATATCGCCAAACAACTCTATCATTTCGCCCCCAGCTTCGTACAAGTCAGTCTCGAAGGATCGCCATCGACACATGATCGTATTCGTGGACAGGGGAATTTTGCTAAAACTGTTAATGCTATCCAATTGTTAAAACAAGCAAATATTACAACTTTAATTTCATTTACTGCACATAAAGACAATTTTACCGAATTCCCCTATGTAGCACAAATCGCTAAACGCTTAAAAGTTGATAAAGTATGGGCGGACCGTTTAATTCCAACGGGACAAGGGGCAGAAATGCAATCACTTGATCCACTTGAAACAAAGGAATTTTTCCATTTAATGCAACAAAGTAAACCGAAAAAATGGCTGCGTTGGTTGCAACCCACGGAAATCAGTATGCGGCGCGCACTACAATTTTTGGTAGATGGCGGACAACCTTATTATTGCAAGGCAGGCGAAAGTTTACTCACGGTACAACCTAATGGCGATTTATATCCCTGTCGTCGTATGCCAATTTTACTAGGTAATTTACAACAAGAAACTTTACTTTCATTATATGATCAACATCCCTTACTAAATAAATTACGCGATCCTGAGCAAATTCAAGGTGTTTGCCAACAATGTAGTCATGCAAAACTTTGTCGTGGCGGGTTAAAATGCCTTTCTTATGCGATCACAGGTGATCCTTTTCAACCAGACCCCGGTTGTTGGCTGCATCATACCATCTTGTAATTTCAACGTTTTTTCAATAAACTTTGCAATAAATCCGGTGATACATTCAATTCGCCAATCTTGTTAGCACTATTGGCTAAATCATGAAATGCTAATGAAATTAATTGATTAGAATCCATTTTCATGGCTGCCAATACTTGCAACACTTTAGGCTCAGTTCCGGCTAATGCTTGCATAGTGACAGTTAAACTATAAGCCTTAGCATCTGATTCACATTTCAAATTCTCTGCAATGAGTTGAATTAATTCTTGATTACGCTTTTCTAAAACAATTTTACCTTCAATTTCAGCTTCATACAATTGTTGCTGCTTTTCTTGTACTGCCCGTTTTGCATCCATTTGCGCTTCACTGATTTGACGATTTTTATTTTCCACAGCAATTTCAGTGTTTAACTCGTTCTCTTTAATTGCACGTTCTTGTTCAACTGCCGCATTACGACGGGCATAAATCGCTTGATCGGCTTCTTTTAACAATTGTTCACGTATATCTGCTTCTAATGCGCGGGCTGTTTCTGGCGTTGGTTTAATTGATAAAATAGACAAACCCAAAATTTCCAAACCTAATGTTTTGATTTCTTTGGCTTGATTCAAATCTTCTAAGGCTTTTTTTACCAACTGATCTGCCGCTTTTAGAGTATCACGCAAAGAGCGAGTAGCCAACATACTCTGCATTAATACTTGCACTAAATTAATGACGCGCTGCGGCAATTTCTCATGATCAGTGTTGATATAATGCTGTCCATGACTGTCTAAAGTAAAATTCAGTAATTGTGATAATTGCTTAGGTTCAACGACACGATAAGTGACTTGTCCTTGAATACTTACATTTTGAAAATCAGTAGTTACTTGATTAAAAATAAAAGCAACATCAACACTTTCTAACGGAATAGCGACGAGAGAAGTTGTTGGAGCAAAATAAAAAAAAGCCAATCCACGCCCTTCTCGTTTTAACCGACCACTGCTGTATTGCAGCAAATAAGTCGTGGGTTGTTCTTTGATAAAGCGAAAACCAAACATAATCAATTCCTTATTAAAGCTAAAATAAAATGCCATTGTGCTGCTGTGACGGACATATAGTATTTCAGTTATTAGTTTGAAAAATAGTTTCGATACAAGAAAAGTCGCGGCTTAAAGCAATTGTTTAGCTAATAAATAAATTTCTCGTGAGCGTGAACGCGAAGCATCAGGTTTGCGGATAACCACTTGCTTGAAATGTTGGCGTAAACTGCGGAGATAATCATCAAAACCTTCACCTTGAAAGACTTTGACTAAGAAATTCCCTTTTGGTATCAATAAGGTAAGTGCCAAATCGCGTGCCAATTCCGCTAATAACATCGATCGGGCTTGATCCACTGTTTTAACACCACTACTATTAGGTGCCATGTCTGATAAAATGATATCTACTTTATTTTGTTCTAAAGTCTGTAAAAGTGTATCTAATACTACTTGTTCATGAAAATCACCTTGAATAAAAGTGACGTGTGGTAAAGGTTCCATCGGCAAAACATCAAGGGCGAAAATACGAATTTGTTTAGCAAATCGTTGACTCAGCCATTGTGACCAACCACCAGGCGCTGCACCCAAATCCACCACTGTTATGCCAGAATGAAATAGGCGATCACGTGTATCAATTTGTGCTAATTTATATACAGCGCGAGAACGATAACCATCCTTAAGAGCTTGTTTAACATAAGGATCAGTTTGATGTTCTCGCAACCATTGTTGACTACTTTGAGAATTACTTTTTGCCATGCGCTACTCGTGTCACTACATCAGTTACTTCTTGGGCAATGGTTTCAACTAGTTGAGTGTCAACGCCTTCAACCATCACACGAATTAGGGGTTCAGTTCCAGATGGACGAAGCAAAATGCGCCCTTTATCAGCAAGTTGTTGTTCAGCACGTTGTACTGCTTGTTGAATTATTTCTGATTGCATAATATTTTCAGTATGTTGCGTAATACGAATATTTAGTAAACGTTGTGGATATTTGCGCATTCCCGCTTTTAAATCATGTAAAGGCAAACCGGTTTGTACATGAGTTGCCAATACTTGTAATGCGGTAATAATCCCGTCTCCCGTGGTTGTGCGGTCTAAACAAATGATATGACCGGAAGATTCTCCGCCCAAAATACCTCCACATTGTTGTAACATTTCTAAAACATAGCGATCGCCCACTTTTGCACGCATAAATGGAATATTACGTTCTGCAAATGCCTGTTCTAAACCTAAATTACTCATGACGGTGCCTACAACCGTTGTGGATAAACGACCTAATTTATGTCTGGCATCGGCAATAATAAAAAGTAATTCGTCACCATCTACCAATTCGCCTTTAGCGTCAACCATAATCACGCGATCACCGTCACCATCCAATGCAATTCCAATATCTGCTTGTTTTGCTAATACAGTGGCTTGCAAGGTTTGCGGTTGTGTAGCACCAAAACCATTATTAATGTTAAGTCCATTGGGATCGGTGCCAATTGTAATTACAGTTGCACCTAATTCTCTAAACACGTTAGGAGCGGCATTGTAAGTTGCGCCATGTGCACAGTCGATAACCAGTTTAATTCCTTTAAAATTAATATCATAAGGAATAGAACTTTTGCAAAATTCGATATAACGTCCCGTTGCATCATTGATTCGTTCGGCTTTACCTAAACGATCCGGTGCCACGATTTGCATCGGTTGTTCAAGTTGAGTTTCAATGGCTAATTCCACTTCATCGGGTAATTTAGTTCCCAGATTGGAAAAAAATTTAATACCGTTATCTTGAAAAGGATTATGCGATGCACTAATAACAATACCAGCTTGCGCATGAAAAGTACGAGTTAAATAAGCAATAGCAGGTGTGGGCATCGGACCCAATAAACGAACATCCATACCAGCTGCTGATAAACCGGCTTCTAAAGCGGATTCAAACATATAGCCAGAAATTCGAGTATCTTTACCAATCAATACCTTATTGCGATTTTGTCCATTTTTTAAGACTTGCCCGACAGCCCAGCCTAATTTAAGCATAAAATCAGGCGTAATGGGTTCAATGCCCACAGTACCGCGAATTCCATCGGTTCCAAAATATTTACGTTTCATAGCGAATTGAGCATCCAACGCAATTGAAAAATTTACGCATTATATAGTTAAAGCGTGAATCATACCAAATAATGAGAGCGACCCAATATTAAATTTAGTTTTTGATAATTGCGATAAACAAGGCATCAGTGATAAACTTTTCTGCTGATTCTTAGTTTAAACAAGGGAGAAATGTTATGGTAAAAAAACAGTCGGTTGTCATGAGTGTCTTATTGATAGGTACGCTATCGTTAGGCGTTGTTTGTGCAGAAGAAACCACATTAGCAACCGTTAATGATAAAGTAGTTACGCAAAAAGATTTTGAAAATTATGTAATGACTCACCCCGCACCACCAGGTATCGATGTTCCACCCAATAAAAAATTTGTTTTGGAAGAATTGGTAAAACGCGAAATCGTGGTGCAAGATGCGTTGCGACAAAATTTTGATAAAGATGCTGATTTTATTGAAAGATTAGCCGATGTACGTTACAACATGTTATTTGAATGGGCAATACAAAAATATCTTGAAACCCATCCAGTGACAGATGAACAATTGCGCGCAGAATATCAAAAATTCCCGCCGATGAAACAGTACAAACTGCGACATATCGTCGTTGCCAGTATGCAAGAAGCAAAAAGTGTTATTAATCAAGTACAAATGGGCGCAAATTTTGCCACATTAGCCATGCAAATATCAATGGACCCTATGTCACGTCAACAAGGTGGTGAATTGGGTTGGTTAACTCCAGAACAAATGTTTCCTGCTATTACCGCCATCGTTGCCGGCTTGGAAAAAGGCAAAATCTATTCAGACCCCGTTCAAAGTCCAATTGGTTGGCATGTCATTTTATTAGAAGAAACACGCGACGTTTCCCCTGTTCCTTTTGAAACTGCTAAAGCGAGTTTATTACCCACTGTGCGCACTAAACAAACTATTGAATATATTGATGAATTACGTAAAAAAGCTGAAATCGAATTAGCTGATTAAAATTGAAAACATTGGGTTAGGTATTATTGCCATAACCCAATGATAAAAACAATTTTAGAGCAAAAACTGCTTCAATTTCTTCAAAGCAGTTTCTTCGATTTGACGAATACGCTCAGCCGACACTTGGTATTGTGCAGCCAATTCTTGCAAGGTTATCTTCTTCTCACTTAACCAACGTTGCTGCAAAATATCCTGACTCCGTGCATCCAATTGTTCTAACGCATGATGTAACTTGCTGTGACCATGTTGTTCCCATTGTTCTTCTTCTATCATCAATGCGGGATCGTAGCGATTGTCTTCCAAATATTCAGAAGGCGCGTTGTCTTCATCATCATCATAATCTAATGGCGCATCGAAAGCCATATCTTGACTACTCAAGCGGACTTCCATTTCCATTACATCACGCGGCGTCACACCCAAATCTTTGGCGACTTTTTCCACTTCTTCTTGAGTCAACCAGCCTAAACGTTTCTTCATACCGCGCAAATTAAAAAATAACTTACGTTGTGATTTTGTTGTCGCCACTTTCACAATACGCCAATTACGTAAAATGTGTTCATGAATTTCCGCACGAATCCAATGTACCGCAAAAGAGACTAGACGGACGCCTACTGTGGGATCGAAGCGTTTGACGGCTTTCATTAAACCGATATTACCTTCTTGAATCAGATCAGCTTGAGGTAAGCCATAACCACGATAACTATAGGCAATATGCATCACAAAACGTAAATGCGACATAACTAATGTGCGCGCGGCTTCCAGATCATTATCACGATGATAACGTTCAGCTAATTCGCGCTCTTCATCTATACTAATCAGTGTGATCGCTTTGATGGATTGCGCATAACCTTCAATCGTTTGACCCGGCACACTAATTTTGTCATTTAGGGCTAAAGAAAAAGACGTCATAATAATTCTCCCTACTTACCTTAATATATTTATAATCATAAGAATGCTAACGATGAATGCGGCATCTATTTTTGTAGATAGTTTAGTATAATAGTCAGGTATTAATTAAAAAAACTACGTTTACCAAAAATCATATCAATGTAAAAACATTTTAAGTAACAATTAGATAGTCTATCCTCATGATTAATGTAAAATATTGATTTCTCATTCTTAGATTAAATTTAAGCAATTAAATTGCCAAGTTTATAAAAAAATTAATAAAAATATTCAGTTGGTTTAATTTTTTAGAACAAGTCTAAATTGCCTATTATTGTAGTATAAATTAAAAAAATTAGATAGCTCTTAATTATTAGCTATAAGATAATCGACACTTACTAATACTGTAAAGAAGAGCGTTACTCGCGTTGGGTTTCAATGGCAGAAATTAAAGGAAACGGATACAATCTCAATATTTCCCGTATATCAGTACCGCAATCACAAATGAAATCATAGACTTAAATGCAGTTTATAAAGAATTAAATGCAATAGACAAATAATATCAATATAGCTAAATTTATTCTTTCTTAAATACGCATTGATAAAATCATATACTGAAAAATCAAAAAATTAAAATTATTATGAATTAATTGCATTAGAACCTCATTATTAAAAAATAGCTAACGATACCAAATTTAGCAATTTAGGCAAAAAACTTTATAATATTTTTTCTTCGGATGTTTCCAAAGGCATTCTTAAATTACGCCAAATACGTACTTGTTTGATTGGTTTAGAGATCGTTTTAAATTAGTTTTTGCGGGAAAATTACCCATAAAAAATACAGTTTTTCGTACCAGCATCCTACGCGGTGCAGCAATAGCATTAAGTTAAGGAAATTTTGCTTCCCCCTTTACTAAAGGGGGATTGAGGGGGATTTTTTATATTTCAATTACTTAAATCCCCCTGCCCCCTTTAAAAAAGGGGGGAAAACGCTTAACTTAATGCTATTGACGCGGCGCAGGTGTATGGTGCGTGAATTGCATCGCAGACATCAAATTATGGTTCGTTAGTTATAGTATTTTTGACAACTATTTGATTTTTAAATTACAATAAAGTGAGTGAAGTAAGATTTATTTAATATTATGTAATCATTTTGAATAGCTTACGATTTCACACAATCAGACAATAATTATAGTTAATTTTTTGGAGAAACAAAATGAAAACTGTCAGATTTATTTCTGTTTTAGTTTGTTTGCTGGTTCCTTTACTTTCTTATGCAGACGGTAATGCGATCAGGATTGCCGGTGGTCCGAAAACTGGGGAATATATTAATATTGCCAAATCCCTTTGTCCGGTGTTGGGACAATTATTTCAATGTGAACCGATGGAAACAGGTGGCACGTTGGATAATAAGAAACGTTTGGAAAGTGGTGAAGTCCAATTTGCTTTAGCCAAAAGTAATGTGGCGGAAGATTGGTTAAAAGATGAAGTTTTTGCTAGTAAATACAAAATTGTACGACGTATTGGTGATGAATCTCTCTTTGTATTTGGTAAACCTGAAGTATTAGAAGCGGTGGGTAGTTGGATTGGTATCCGTGATAACGCATTTCTTCTTAGTGTAGGTTTACCGGGCGAATTATCTGGTGATGCTGCAGTATTCAACTCTCTCAAAAATATCCCTAATTCTCCTTTGAATAATTTGGAAGTTAAGATGTATGCGGATCGTCCTTCATTGGTTGCAGCAGTAAAATCTGGTGAAGTCAAATTTGGTTTTATCGCGCAAGTACCTAATCCTGAAAATGCGTTGTTTTCATCGATTAATGATGCTGGTTTGGGTATCATAGGTGTAGTTGATCCTGATATGTTGTTGTTTGGTGACACTTTTAGAATTAAAGCGGTTACGGTGAAAAACGCTAAATGGTTTGGTTTAGCTGGAAGTGCTAAACAAATTGAAACCGCCAATGTACCTGCTGCCATTCTTGCAGTCAAAGCAGAAACTTTGGAAGGTCGCGCAAAAATGGTGCAAGAAGCTGCGATTAAAAAGATTGAAGATGCCAATGAAGTCGATTTATTACCTCAACAGGCTTGGATGCAAGATTTAGCCAATAGAGCAACGTTAAAAATGGGAACCGGATTAGATAACGTGATGGATTCATTGAGTAAATCAGCTGAAGGTGCTGCCGAGAGACTTGGTAAATTGTAATTGTTTTTCTAATCTATGAGAGATTCACATATCTACTCTTGTAATTTTCTTGCTCTGCCCTACATTATTGATTAGACAATTCACCATAAGTTAAGCATTAGCTATTGAAACTAATTAGTTTAATCGGTATGATAGTTTCGGTGATGTTAGTGTAATGTAATTTTTAGGAGAAATTTGATTATGTCATTTGTTTTAGATAAAGAATCAACGACAACGATTAATAAAATGGCTGGTGTCGCTTCTAGTGATGCGGTCAACAAATTAATTCGTAATACCTATATCTTACTGTCTCTTACTTTGATGTTTACGGCAGTTACTGCGGGCTTGTCTATGGTACTTCGCTTACCACATCCGGGCTTGATTATCACGTTGGTAGGTTATTTTGGCTTGCTATTTTTAACCAACTACTTGAAAAATAGTGTTTGGGGTATTGCTGCTATTTTTGCGCTAACCGGTTTTATGGGACTCACTTTAGGACCAATTATCAGTGCTTATTTGACTATGTTTAGCAATGGTGCTGAACTTGTTATGATGGCATTTGGTTCTACCGCTGTGATTTTCCTCGGTTTATCTGGTTATGCATTAACGACTCGTAAAGATTTCAGTTTTATGGGTGCGTTCTTAATGACTGGTATTTTGGTCGCATTTTTAGCAGGCTTAGGCGCGGTAATCTTTAATATTCCTGGGTTAGCATTAGCGGTTTCTGCGATGTTTGTGCTATTAATGGCTGGATTAATTCTCTATCAAACCAGCGATATGGTACACGGACGTGAAACCAACTATATCATGGCAACCGTTACTTTATATGTCAGTATTTACAATCTGTTTATTAGTTTATTACAGATTTTTGGCGTATTGGGTGGACAAGAATAATTAATTGACTTTTAAGCAAAACCTAAGAGATAGCACGCATTGTGTTATCTCTTTTTGTTTTTTGATAGGTTAAGTGGTGTAAAATAGCCCGCATTTGGCATATCAGCAAGCAATTTGGATATTTCTTCACTAGAAAGTGGATGGCTAAAAAGAAATCCTTGCGCAATTTTACAATGATGTTTTTCTAAAAATTGCCATTGTTCCGTGTTTTCAACCCCTTCTGCTATCACAGATAAGTTTAAACTGTGTGCCATTGCAATAATCGCTATCGTAATTGCCGATTCATGTTCACTTTCCATGGTAATATCTTCTACGAAGGCTTTATCAATTTTTAAGGTATTGACTGGAAAGCGTTTTAAGTAACTAAGCGAAGAATAACCAGTCCCAAAATCATCAATGGCAATTTTCACGCCCATGGCTTGTAATTCAGCCAACATCGCCGCTCCCTGATGATTTCCACTATCAGCCATTAATACACTTTCTGTCAACTCTAATTCTAAAAGATTGGGATCAAGTTGACTGTCGATTAATGCCTGTTTAACTGTTTGTAATAAATCAGGATTTTTAAATTGACGACTAGAAACATTGACTGACATGCACAGAAGCGGAAATCCCATTTCTAACCATTGTTGATTTTGATGACAAGCGGTGCGTAATACCCATTCGCCAATAGGGATAATTAATCCCATGTCTTCGGCAACACTAATAAAATGAGAGGGAAAAAGCAATCCATATTCAGGATGTTGCCAACGTAGTAAGGCTTCAACGCCCACAATACGTCCACTTTCTAACTCAATTTGTGGCTGATAATATAAACGTAATTCATCTTGGCTCAGCACTTTACGTAGTTGATTTTCTAAAATTAATCGTTTTAAAGCGAAAGTGTTCATTTCTGCCGTAAAGAATTGATAAGAATTTTTACCACGTTCTTTGGCGCGAGACATTGCGGTATTTGCATTTTTGAGTAATTGCAAGGCTTCATCACCGTCATTAGGATAAATACTGACGCCGATGCTGGCAGTCACCACAGTTTCATGTCCATTTAAAATCACTGGGTTACTGATTATGCTTAATAAGCGTTGTGCCATAATGCTCACTTCTTTTACTGGATCGTTAGATTCGTGCATCACAGCAAATTCATCACCACTAAACCGTGCGACTGTCGCGCCAGCCGCTACACTCGTGGTTAAACGCTGTGCCATTTCGCATAATAATTTATCACCACATTCGTGACCAATGGAATCATTAATAATTTGAAAACTATCTAAATCGAGTGATAGTACTGCCACACCTTGTTGGTTACGGCTGGCACGATCTAGTGTTTGACGTAATCGTTCTACTAGTAAGTTACGATTAGGTAAACCGGTGAGAGTGTCATAGTTGGCTAAATAAACCAGTTGTTCTTCAGTTTCAATTAAACGACGGTAGCGGTTGAGGCGGGTAATACTACGAACTCTAGCGCGTAATTCTGCCCGATCAAAGGGTTTAGTCATGAAATCATCAGCACCCATTTCAATTCCATGTAAACGCGATTCACGGTCATCTAACGCAGTGACCATGACAATAGGTAGTTCTGCTAATCGTGGATTGGCACGTAAACGTCTGCACACTTCAAAACCGTCCATACCGGGCATCATGACATCTAATAACATTAAATCGGGAATAAATGTTTCTGCTTTTTGTAAAGCCTCAGTTCCACCTTCTGCAAAAATTAAGTGATAACCTTCTGTATTTAATAACATTTCAACGGTGTAACGTGAAACAATTTCATCATCTACGATTAGAATGATACTTTTATCGTTCACATGTTTCTTTCTTATTGCTCTAAAATCCATAATTAAGCGTTATCGTTTGGTACTGAATCAATGAGATTGCTTAGATGCTGGCGCAAATCTGCTCGATTAAAAGGTTTACAAATGACATCATTAGCCCCCATTTCTAAGCAACGTGCCCGGGCAGTGGGATCATCCCATGCAGTCACCATAATGACCGGAGTTTTAGCCAATTGTGGATTAGCGCGTAGGCGTTTACAGACTTCAAAACCATTCATGCCGGGCATCATCACATCGAGCAGAACTAAATCCGGTGTCAATGTTTCTGCTTTATCTAATCCTTGTTGACCATTTTCCGCAAAAACCAGTGTATGATTTTCATCCTCTAATAACGCTTCTAAAGTGTAGCGAGAAACAATTTCATCATCAACAATCAGAATTGTAATTTTATCAGTCATAGTCATTGTTCCTAGTAAAATCTTATGCAAGTTAATGTAAAAGTTAGCGCGCAGATTTATAAGTGGCATCTTACAATTCCTAAGCTATAGTAATGAATAACATCTCTTAGGAATTTAATATACCATTTTATTTTAACCAGATGTTAGGTCAATAGCATTAAGTTAAGGAAATTTTGCTTTCCCCCTTTACCAAAGGGGGATTGAGGGGGATTTTTTATATTTCAATTACTTAAATCCCCACTGCCTCCTTTAAAAAAGGGGGGAAAACGCTTAACTTAATGGCATTGAGATGTTAGGTACGTAACCAAGGACGCAATAATTGGCTAATAAGATCGCCCATATATTTAAGTAAATCTGTGCCCATGCCGGCGTGAAAACGGGCAACATCTTGACTACCTAAGGCTAAAATACCTTGTGGTTTGGGAACACCTAAAGGAATCAATACGGCTGAACCGACCTTAATATCCTCAAATAAATACTTAATTTGTGATTCGGATAATCTACCACAAATCGGATGATTATCGCCCAATAAATTTTCAAATAAAGTAAAGACTTGTGCATCGTACTCTATAAATTCTTGTCGTCCTACCAAACTGGGTCCGGGCAAATCAAATAGGCGTACGACGACACTATCCGTATTAAATTCAACTTTTAAAGTATCATATAAGGTATCAAAAAATTCATCTGCACTTTCAACGCCTAAAAGTGCAACCACTAAACGTTGAATACGCTGATTTAATTCTTGATTTTTCTGTGCAATGCTAATCAATTGCTCTAAACGACGTTGTAATTGTTGATTTTCATCACGTAAAACAGCTAATTGTCTTTCAACTAATGAAACTGCAGCCCCACGATTGTGTGGAATTTGCATGGTGGTTAATAAATCTTCATGAAAATTAAAAAAATCGACATGTGTTTTTAGATAATTAACCACAGATTGCTCTGATAAATCATCAATATATAGATGTTGTGAACTCATAATGTTATTTTTCCTTCAAAAACGTGAGTGGCAGCACCTATCATCCAAACCGGATGTTGCTCGTTACCATCCCATTCAATCTGTAATTTGCCACCGGGTAATTGTACTGTCACCTGAGCATCTAATAATCCCCAACGTTGCCCAATCACGACAGCCGCACAAGCACCTGTACCACAAGCCAGTGTTTCACCAACACCACGCTCAAAAACACGCAACTGAATATGTTTTTTATCATGTACTTGCATAAATCCTACATTCACTTGTTGCGGGAAAGAAGTATGTGTCATAAGCTGCGGACCTAAAGAATTGACTGGTGCGGTATTGACATCTTCTACCATGAGAACCGCATGTGGATTACCCATTGAAATAACCCCAATGTGATAAGTTTCTGTGTTTATTATAATCTGATATTGTTTAGCTGTGTGTGTTGTGTGAAAAGGAATTTGTGCTGGCGTAAAGCAAGGCGCGCCCATATTCACTTTTACATTTCCATCCTCTTGAATAAACAGTGTAATATCACCACTTTGTGTTTCAACAGTGATACAATTTTTATCTGTCAACCCATTATCATGCACAAAACGAGCAAAACATCGGGCACCATTACCACATTGTTGCACCTCATTACCATCGGCATTGAAAATACGATAGCGAAAGTCGACGCGTTTACTTGATTCAACAAATAAAATCTGATCACACCCAATCCCAAAATGGCGATCAGCGATAAAACGTAATTGTTCTGTTGTTAAATGAATAGGCTGTTGAATGACATTAAATACAACAAAATCATTGCCTAAGCCATGCATTTTAGTAAAATTGATTTGCATGAGTTTAATTATTATTCGAGTTGCATTCTAACATGATGAAATTTAAATAGTCGGTTTAAGTTATTGATAAAAACTATGATAACATTCACTTAGCTTACAACTCAAGCCAGATACATTGGCTATTGAGTGGGCAAAAAGTATAAAATGATGAACCGTTTCTATGTTAGAATAACGTTGTTCTTAACCATCTCTCCTTGTACCTGAATGAACGAGGTAATTTATGTGCGGAATTATCGGGATTGTTGCTAAATCCAGTGTTAATCAAGAATTGTATAATGGATTAACCGTATTGCAACATCGTGGACAAGACGCAGCTGGTATCGTCACTTGTGATAATCAACGCTTCTATTTACGTAAAAATAACGGGTTGGTACGAGATGTTTTCCATACCCGACATATGATGAACTTACGCGGTATGATGGGCATTGGACATGTGCGTTATCCCACAGCTGGCTGCTCCTCTAGTGCAGAAGCACAACCCTTTTACGTTAATTCACCTCATGGCATCGCTTTAGCGCATAATGGTAATTTAACCAATGCTGTTGAATTAAAAGAAAGTTTATTTCGTGAAGATTTACGTCATATCAATACCGATTCTGATTCTGAAATTTTACTCAACATTTTTGCTCGAGAATTACAAAAATTGGGCAAATTTCATCTGACAGAAGAAGACATTTTCGCAGCAGTGCGTGGTGTACACCGTCGTTGTCGTGGGGGATATGCAGTTATTGTGATGATCATGGGCTATGGCATCGTAGGTTTTCGCGATCCCTATGGCATTCGACCGGTTGTTTTTGGTAAACGTAATACAACTGAGGGTGTTGAACACATTATTGCCTCTGAAAGTGTGGCTATTGATGTTTTAGGTTATAGCTTGGTTCGCGACATTGCACCGGGAGAAGCGGTCTTCATTACCACTGATGGGCAAGTACATACACGTCAATGTGCCGATAAACCACAATATGCACCTTGTATCTTTGAATTGGTTTACATGGCACGCCCGGATTCTATTATGGATGGCGTATCTGTTTACAAAGCACGTTTACGTATGGGAAAAGTATTAGCTAAGAAAATTTTACGTGACTATCCCAATCATGACATTGATGTTGTAATTCCTATTCCTGACACCAGTCGCACAGCCGCTTTACAACTTGCCAATGTGTTAGGGGTAAAATATCGAGATGGCTTAGTTAAAAATCGTTATATTCCAAGAACATTCATCATGCCAGGGCAAAATATGCGTAAAAAATCCGTCCGGCAAAAATTAAACGCGATTGGTCTCGAATTTAAAAACAAAAATGTCTTGCTCGTCGATGACTCCATTGTACGCGGCACAACCTGTAAACAAATTATTCAAATGGCGCGTGAAGCCGGTGCAAAAAAAGTCTATTTCGCCTCAGCTGCACCACCCGTGCGTTATCCCAATGTTTACGGTATTGATATGCCATCCGTTGATGAATTATTAGCACATGATCGCACTGTGGAAAAAATCGCCTCAATTATCGGTGCGGATTGGTTAATTTATCAAGAATTAGAAGATTTAATTGCTTGCGCGCGTAAGGGTAACAAAAATCTCAAAGACTTTGATACCTCTTGTTTTTCCGGAAATTATATCACTGGTGATGTTGATGCAGCTTACTTAACTCGATTGGCTCAACATCGCAATGATGAAGAAAAGCTAAAACGTAATCAAGACGAAATTGAAGCAATCGATTTGTATAATGCGGTTTAATTAGACAACAATGTAACTAGTTATTTCCATGATGGAATTTTAACATGGCAAATGTAAGTCGTGCGTGGTTATTAGATTTTGGTAGAGGTTTTCATGCGGCTGTAGGTGCAAACGAAATGTCGCATGTGGAACTTTCTATGGTGTTATATGAAATTCCACAAACACCACATTATTGTAATGAAATTATTATTTGGCAGGATTTTATCTTACCGGTGTTAGATATTCCCAGTTTAATGGAAGGACATAAAATTTCCCATGCACATAGTGGTGATGTAATTGGGATTGCGATTTATCAAGAACATCCAACATTACCGATTCAATCAGCTGCTCTACATTTAGCAACCACGCCCGTCAATATTCACGTCAGCGATGAAGATGCTTGTCCATTACCTATTGATCAACAACAATGGCAACCATTAGCATTGGCTTGCTTTAAATATCATGGCATGGTAATACCCATATTAAATTTATCATATTTATTTTCCGCACAGTTTAACAAATTAGCCAATTCCAATTAAATTATGCTGCAGACGGGTTATACTTTAATTGAAATCGTTGTAGTATTGATTATTTTTAGCTTGCTCGCTGCCATGACAGCACCACGTTTGGCAGTTTTATACGACAGTGTGCAAACAAGTTATGAAAAAAATGAAATTATGGCGCAACTCAACGGCTTAAGTTACCTTGCTTTTCAACAAGGGCAAACTTTCAAATTAACCCAATACCCACCGGTCTTAGCCAAAAATACTCAAGATAACAAATTGCCAACATTAGAAATTCCTTCTCTGATCAAGAAAGAAAAGAGTCAATCGGAAAAACTGAACCATTTACCCGAAATACCTTTAGAATTACCTAATACTTGGCGACTCAAAACAGAAACGCCGATTTTATTTCACGCCAACGGTGTTTGTAATGGTGGCATCGTACAAATAATTCATCAAGAAGTCACATTTGAAGTACAACTCATCGCCCCTTTTTGTCACCCTGACACTTTGAAATAAACGGCGACGGCATGTGAAACAAACCTACTTAATTACCTAAATTTTATTTCAAAGAGGTTGACAGATAGTAAATAATTATTTACCATAACCTACCATAAGATATAAATTC
>DYNN01000069.1 GCA_020721045.1 Thiomargarita sp.
TCAACAGAAAGCGAATTATCAAATACATACATTTAAATATGTTTTTTGAAGCAGCTCAATTATTTCTCAGTCAGATTTTACACTAAATAGTATGATCAGTTCATTGTATAGTAACGTTTGAGTAATTCAGGGCAAATGTCAGCAATTCTCAATTTAATCATTCATATTTGTCGAGTAAATTCCGCATATGCTTTATTAACAAAATCTGGTAAAACCCCTTTTGAAAAAGATGCGCAACAATACTTTGGCTAGGGAAATTGTGAAAATTTTCTGAAAATAATCTGAGTGTTATTGAAATATTTATGTCAAACTCACTTTACTGTTAAGTAAAATATGACAAGCTTCGGTTTGACACTCCACTCAAAACGGCTATATCGGAGTGCCAAGCCCCTTTCCTAATGCAGGTAATTCCTCTATCGTATAGTCTTTTTTTATTTCTTGATAATCATGCGTTAATAATAATGTCGGTGTTTTACCTAAAGTGTCATCTAAAATTTTTACCGTAATTTGTTCTAAATCAAGATGGTAAATCAAAACTCTTTCACTATCTGCCAACAAATCTTCGGTATCACCAAATTATCGAGCACAAGAAATTATTAGAACTAAGAAAATTTATTTATAGATAAAAATTTTCCATTATAATAAAATACTTAAATAAACGCTTTATTTTCAATTAATTATCTTTTTAAAAGATTAGCATTTTTTTTAAAATTAAATTTATATATCTAATAGACTGTTTTTAATAAATAAATAAAATCGTTAAAAATTTGAAGATTTAATCAGTTTATTATAAAATACTAATATTAGAAAATGATGAAACAGTTAGACACAACAACAATCGCGCAGCAGACTAGTCAAGTTAATAAGTATCAATTAATATAGTTACTTATTAATATGAAGTACAACTGAACAACGACACAGTTGAAGCAACTGAAATATTTTTGTCATAATTAACAACTAATGCTTGACAGGCAACGAAAATAATATTATTGTTGCGCTGCAGCAATAAGTAAAAGCAGTGAAAAATGGAATTTTCCTGTTTCTAATAAAAAAATTGTTAGTTAATCATGAACGGATTCGCAAATTCTTTTTATCAGTGCTTAATAGCACTTAAGCACTGGTTATTGATGACTCCTCCATCCTCCTTTGGTGGTTTGGCGCGGCAGCGGGTCGCGCCTTTTTTAAGATTTTTACGGCGTTAAGTCATCCGCCATAGATACAGACGGCATTTATTGTTATTTTAAGTTGTCGGACGTATGAAACCTATTTCGTTTCACGAAGAGGCTCCTCCATCCTCCTCTGGTGGTTTGGCGCGACGCGAGTTGCGCCTTTTTTTATTATGTCTAAATAGAAAGAACAACAATTATTATAGTTTTATTTAAATGAATCTTACCTTAGCCACTTGATTCTTATTAATTCTTAAGTTAGAAGCAGTGCGCTTTAATTTTTTATTTCGGTAAAATCTCCAAGCATCCTCAATTTTGGTGATTTGGCGTGACTTTAGATCGTTTCTCTGTTACAACTGATCTCATTCTATCATCTAACATTGATAATCTCATTTAATTAATGTCATAAATACCAAATTCACTTTACTGATTTCTTATCTATTAGCCTAAATTAACACTGACAGTTGCAGATTGAAATTTGTCCTTCGCTAGAATTATTAAGACAATAAAAAACCTCCTTTTCATTTCTAAACTTATGATAAAAAATCAATCATACGATTAGCTAAAATTCGGAGGTTCATTGCATTTTCTATACTAAGGGGGAATTTAACCATACTCACCAGTGCTCTATACTAAAAGATAATGTGGAAGTCATTATATCACTGTGAATAAGATATTTCGAGTACCACGGTCACTTTTTTTATAATTTTTACCAATCCACACAATTGAAAGCTGATTTTTTTATTAACTAAATTATTTTAATTCAAAAACAGCCGATAAGCCAAATTATCACTCTCTAGCCAAGATGGAAAACCTAATTTATCTAGAAATAGTTGAAATTCTTTTTGTTCATTTTCTTTCACTTGCATGCCTACTAAAATTCGTCCGTATGCAGCACCATGATTACGATAATGAAATAGGCTAATATTCCAACGTTGTCCTATTTGAGTCAAAAAATGTAATAAAGCTCCCGGACGTTCTGGAAATTCAAAACGATAGAGTTGTTCATTTAATACAGTTTTCGCATGACCGCCTACCATGTGTCGAATGTGTAACTTCGCCATTTCATTATCTGTCATGTCAACAACGGCATAATCTTTTTCTGATAATTTTTGAATTAATCGTTCTTTTTCACTTAAACCTTCATTTAAACGAATACCTACAAATACAATTGCTTTTAAATCATCATGATAGCGGTAATTAAATTCAGTAATTGCGCGTTGTCCAATCACATGACAAAATTGACGAAAACTGCCCGGTCGTTCTGGAATCGTGACAGCAAAAATGGCTTCGCGTTGTTCTCCAATTTCTGTGCGTTCGGTAATATAACCCAAGCGATCAAAATTCATGTTAGCACCACTATTGATAGTGATGAAATGTTTTTCACGACAATTTTCTCGTGCAACATATTGTTTTAAACCGGCTAATGCTAATGCACCAGCGGGTTCGGCAATGGTGCGCGTGTCTTCAAAGGTGTCTTTTATCGCTGCACAAATTTCATCCGTATTCACTAATAGCACTTCATCTACATAATATCTAGCAATTTCAAAAGGTAAGCGTCCAATTTGTCGCACTGCTACGCCGTCGGCAAAAATCCCTACTTGTTCTAAAATGACGCGTTCACTGGCTTGTAATGCTGCATGTAATGTAGGGGCTTCTCTCGGTTCAACGCCAATGATTTTGATGTGGGGACATAGATATTTAACGTAAGCTGCGACACCGGCAATTAATCCACCGCCGCCAACGGGTACGAAAATGGCTTCTAGGGGTTTGCTGTGTTGTTGTAAAATTTCCATGCCAATCGTGCCTTGTCCAGCAATTACGTATTCGTCGTCATAAGGATGGATGTAGGTTAATCCTTGTTGTTCAACCAGTTGTTGCGCATATTGACTGGCATCATCATAAGTCGTTCCATGCAAAACAACGGTTGCGCCACGTCTTTTAACCGAAATGACTTTGATCTCTGGTGTGGTTTTAGGCATCACGATGGTAGCATGAATCCCAAGACGTGCGGCTGACAGTGCGACACCTTGAGCATGATTTCCAGCTGAAGCAGCAATAATGCCTTTGGCACGTATCTCTTCAGATAAATGCGCAATTTTATTGTAAGCACCACGAATTTTAAAAGAAAAAACGGGTTGCATGTCTTCACGTTTGATCCAAATAGAGTTATTTAAACGTGTCGATAACATGGGCGCATAGTCAAGACGGGTCTTTTGGGCTACATCATATACACGCGCTTGTAAAATTTTTTTAGTGTAAGCAGTTAGCATAGCGTATTGCCGGCTGTTAGTAGTGATGCTTGTAATAATGTTTGCGTGTAAGGGTGTTGTGGCTGATTAAAGAGCGTTTCTGTATCGCCTTGTTCAATAAAATTACCGTTTTTCATCACAATGATGCGGTGCGACATGGCGCGAATTACTTTTAGATCATGACTAATAAATAGGTAGCTCATATTGTGTTTTCTTTGTAATTCAATGAGTAATTCTAACACTTGTTTTTGCACTGACACATCTAAAGCGCTGGTGGGTTCATCAAGTAAGATTAATTTGGGTTCTAAAATGATGACACGGGCAATGGCGATTCGTTGTCGTTGTCCGCCGGAAAATTCGTGTGGATAACGCCATAACATGCTTTCTTCTAAACCGACTTCGTGTAGTACTTTGATGATTTGTTCGTCGCGTTCTTGACGAGTGAGACAGGGAAAGTGAATTTTTAATCCTTCGCCGATGATTTGTTCAACGGTCATACGCGGCGAAAGCGATGAATAGGGGTCTTGGAAAACAACTTGAAAATTGCGTCGTAAACTGCGTAATTCACGATGCGATAAATTGTCTAAACGTTGGTCGTTAAAGTGAATTAATCCTTGACATTGTTGTAATTTTAATAAACATAAACCCAAGGTTGTTTTGCCAGACCCAGATTCTCCAACAATACCAACAGTTTCGCCCGGATAAATTTGCAGATTGACATTATTAACTGCTGTAATATTATTAGTTATTTGTTTAAAAATTAAACCTTGTTGTACGATAAAGTGACAATGTAGGTTTTGTCCGGTCATTAACGGTTTATTTTGTTGATTATAATCGTATTTAATTTGTAAATTTTCTGGTTGACTGTTAAGTAAATGTTGAGTATAAGGATGGTTCGGATGTTCAAATAAGGTTGCCACTTCTGCCTTTTCAACCAATTGTCCTTGTTGCATCACACAAATTCGATCTGCAAAGCGTTTCACCAGATTTAAATCGTGGGTAATTAATAAAATTGCCATACCCAATTCACGCTGCATTTTTTCTAATAATTCAAGAATTTGTAGTTGAATAGTCACATCTAACGCCGTCGTGGGTTCATCGGCAATTAGTAGTTTAGGTTTGCACGCCAATGCCATTGCAATCATGACTCTTTGCCGTTGTCCACCTGATAACATGTGCGGATAGACATTAAAGCGTTTGTGAGGTTCGAGAATACCAGTCAGTTCTAGTAAGTCTAACATTTCTTGACGGGCAGCTTTTTTGCTCATATTTTGATGTAAAACCAATGGTTCTATCAGTTGTGTGCCAATAGGATAAACCGGATTTAAGGAAGTCATCGGTTCTTGAAAAATCATGGCAATTTCTTTACCGCGAATTTGACGCAATTTATCGGTAGATAGTTGTAGTAAGTTTTTATTTTCAAACAAAATTTGTCCACTAGGATAAACAACTTGCTGGGCATCGTGTAAACGTAAAATAGACAGCGCAGTGACTGATTTGCCAGAGCCGGATTCGCCAACGAGCGCAAGCTTTTCTCCTGATTGCATTTGAAAATTGATTTGATGGACAACTTCGGTACGTCTTTCTGCATAGCGTCCGAAAGCAACTGAAAGATTATTGACGTGAAGTAGTGAGTTTTGTGTCATGGCGATTAATTTTAGTGAATTACTGTGACGTTCATTTTTTCAAGTGAATGAATAATTGTTATTTTTTGCCAAATTTTCTGTGATAAGCCAGTGGTTAAAATTTCTACATCATTGGCAGAGGTTAAAACCACAGAATCATCAAAATTTTGTCCGTATAAAGCGGCAATTTTACCGAGTAACGATAACATTTCGCTACAGTAATCTAAATAACGAATTAATTCAAATGCATTCAAGGTTTCTTTTGGCGATGAAGTTGTTGTACTGTAATTAGGGATTAAAGCCCGTTCTGGGTCTTTGGTTAGCTGGTGCATGTCAATGACGTGTGCAATGGCGCGCAATTCGTGAATCGCTTTTAATGCCCGTTGTCGTTTTAATCGATTTTCAACGGTGATCAAAAAAAGCACTGCCGCGCCAATCAATACCGTTGCATTCATGCTCGCATCTAAAACTTGAATAAATTCTGTAAGATGCAAAATAGAAGTTTGCGGTAAATCAAGTGAAAAGAGTGCGATAAGTAAACTGATAATAATAGAAATTATTGAAATATAAACAATTATTCGCAATCCTACATGGGGTTGTCTGATATCTGTACAGCGTTTTTCTGCCACTTTGATAATCGCGAGTAATTCTCTACAAACTTGGTATAAACTTGATTGCGGAAAGCGTTCTTGAATTCGATTGGTTAACATCTTGATTGTTTGTTCTATTTTACTTGGATCAAGCGTATGAAACATTACTAAAATTCCTTTCATCTATAAAAAAACCGCTGTTTAAGGCTTAAATCTAAACCCAAAAAAGTGCATACTATCATCTTTTTATTATTATGAGGACTATCATGAATAGGCTACGTTTGCTAATACTCCTGACTGCTGGATTGTTCAGTGGGTCTCATACCATCCAAGCTGCCTATGATTCGGCGACTTTTAACGCTGCAAAAGGCACTGATGGTCAAATAAAACCGTTAGAAATACAAAGAATCACACCAGATGGCGATGATGTGATGGCTGGACAACAAATCGTATTCCAATTTAACCAACCTGTAGTACCTGTGGGTGAAATGAAGCGGAATGCGGCTGATATTCCAATTACGATTACACCGGCGTTGATTTGTCAATGGCATTGGTTGAATACGTCAGCTTTGGCGTGTGAATTGGACCAAAGTAATAAATTGAAATCAGCCACGAAATATAAAATTTTGGTTCAACCCGGGATTACTACTGAAGACGGACGAACTTTAGCGCAACCACGACAACATCAGTTTACGACGCAACGCCCTAGTGTTAGTTATGCTTGGTTTGAAACTTGGACTGCACCGGGTATGCCTGAAATTCGCTTAAGTTTTAATTTGCCAGTGACTCAGGCGTCTGTCGAAAAACATATTTATATGCAAAAAATCAATGGTAAACGTGTTGATTTAATTGCAAAAATTCCTAAAGCTGAAGATATTGATGAAATCGTTGAGAAAAAAGACGAATTGGCTGTGGATGTTTCTAATATTTGGATCGTGACTCCAAAACAAGCTTTACCTTTGGATAATCCTATTATTTTGAAAGTAGAAACTGGTTTAAGTTCAACTGTTGGATTAGAAGTGGGCGTTGAAAATCGAGATTTACTTGGTTTTGACACCTTTGCTGAATTTAAATTTTTAGGTGTGACTTGTACCAGTTTACAAGATGAAACCATCACATTTCGCCCAAATGCCAAAGAGACTAATGACACGCGATGTAATCCATTGCGTCAGATTGGTTTAATGTTTAATACGCCCGTGAGTAACGACACGATAAAAAAAGCGGTTACGTTAATTCCTGATTTAGCCGGCGGACGCACTGATTATGATCCTTGGGAAGGGAGTTACGATTACGATCACTTGAACAGTTCTCACGCTCAAAATTACGAGTATACTGTTTGGTTACCAGAATTGTTACGCGCTTACAAAACTTACAAGATGCGGGCAAAATCTGAAAATGTGAGTGATAGTTTTGGTCGTCCATTATCCACATCAATTAATATGCAGTTTTTAACTGATCACCGTTTGCCAGATTATACTTTTGAACATCGTAAATCCGTATTGGAGACAGGCGTTGACAGCGAATTGCCGATTTATGTGACTAATTTGCAAAAAATTCATCTTAATTATCAAGTATTAAATTCAACCGGTCATTGGTCTAGTAGCAAAACGAAAGAAATTTTTTTGCCGCAATTACAAGACGTGTCTTACAAAGTACCGCTGGGTATTAGAGAATTACTTGCCAGTGACAGTGGTATTGTACAAGGTCATTTTTCAACTACGCCTAATGTTGATACCGGTTACGATAATCGCACTTTTTTTAGCCAAGTCACGCCTTTTCATATTCAAGCAAAATTAGGTCATCATAATACTTTGGTGTGGGTAACAGATTTTGCAACAGGACAACCAGTTGAAAATGTTGAACTTTCCGTTTATTCAGGTCATAGCTATACGCCAGCACCAATTCCCACCGCTTTAGCCACGGCTAAGACTGATCATCGTGGCATTGCTATATTACCGGGCTTAGAAAAACTCGATCCACAATTACAATATCTTTATGCTTATGAAGAAGATGCGCAACGTTTATTTTTCATTGCCAAAAAAGAGAAAAATGTTGCACTATTACCTGTCGACTACGATTTTCGCGTTGACATGTACAATTATGATTATTCAGTTTATCCCGATAATCGGAAAAAATACGGTCATATCCATACTTGGGGCACCACAGCACAAGGCGTATATAAAGTCGGTGATACCCTGCAATATAAGGTATTTGTGCGTGATCAAAGTAATGAGCATTTTGTCATGCCACCGCGTGAAAGTTATGAGCTAAAAATCATTGATCCAACGGGTAAAGTTGTACATGAACTGAAAAAACTGAAATTGTCTGAATTTGGCACATTAGCGGGTGAATTCACCATTCCAAAAACCGCAGCTGTAGGATGGTATGAATTTGAATTAACTGCAGATTTTGCTAAACAAGAATCATGGGAACATTGGCAACCGATGAAGGTTTTAGTCAGTGATTTCACTCCTTCTCCTTTTAGAGTATCCACAACATTAAATGGTGAGTTATTTCACTTAGGCGATAAAGTCGATGTAGGCACAGTCGCTACGTTACATGCTGGCGGTCCTTATGCAGAAGCGATGACGCAAATCAGTGCCTCTATTCAACAAACTGAATTTACTAGCAATAGTCCAGCCGCTAAAGGTTTTAATTTTAATGTCTATGTAGAAGATTTTCATGATGATACTGTTTACCTTGACTCTTCGCTCAAACTCGATGCACAAGGACAGCTACAAACCAGTTTTAACTTACCAGATGCTTCATTGCTTTACGGTAAATTGGTAGTTGAATCAGCAGTGAGTGATGATCGCGGTAAACGTGTTGCCAATCAAGCGACTGCAGAATATGTGGGACGTGATCGCTTTGTCGGTCTAAAAGAAGAAAGCTGGTTATTAAACGCCGGACAAGAAGCTAAAGTTTCAGTGTTAGTCGTCGATGAATACGGTAATCCCAGCACTTACGCACCTACTCCTATTTTGGATAGTTATGGCAACCCTTTAACTCAGGATGCTTATGGCAATCCGGGCACGCAATTAACTGATACTCAAGTGATTGTCAGCATTCAGCGCGAAGAAACCAAAGCCTCACGCGTCAAAGGAGCGGGTAATGCTTACTTGACACAATATGAAACTGAATGGATAGCCGTTAGTGAATGTAAGGTATCGACTTATCTTACGGCAAATGTCTGTACGTTTACTCCACCCCGTTCTGGTTCTTACAAAATTACAGCGAAGATTAAAGATACTAAAGGACGCGAACACACGACAGAATTGCATCAATGGGCATTGGGTTTAGAAGGCGTGTTATGGCAAAATTCGGCTGACAATAGCTTAGAAATCATTCCCGAACAAGACAGCTATCCTGTAGGTGGATCAGCCCGTTATTTAGTCAAAAATCCCTATCCGGGCGCACAAGGTGTTATTACTGTCGAGCGGCTTGGTGTGATTAAGAATTGGACTAGAACTTTTAAAACGAGTATGGAAATCATTGAAATTCCGATAGAACCTAATTTTTCACCCGGCTTCTTCGTTTCAGTAGTCATCATGTCGCCACGCGTTGCACAACCGATTAACGCTGATCAAGTTGATTTAGGCAAACCCGCATTTCGTATGGGCTATGTCAGAACAATGGTAACAGACCCTTACAAAGAACTGGTGGTTAAAGTCACGCCTGACAAAGCCAGTTATAAACCACGCGAATCAGTCACAGTTGATTTACAAGTTTCTGCTAAACAAGCCGATGTCAAACCGCAACCTTTAGAAATAGCTGTTGCCGTATTAGATGAATCTGTTCTTGATTTGTTAGCCGGTGGACGTGATTATTTTGATCCGTATAAAGGTTTTTACACCTTAGACAATTTGGATGTGCAAAACTACGCTTTACTCATGCGCTTAGTCGGTCGACAAAAATTTGAAAAGAAAGGCGCGACACCCGGCGGAGATGGCGGAAACAGTTTGAGTATGCGCTCACTGTTCAAATTTGTCAGCTATTGGAATCCCTCAATTAAAGCCGATGCTGAAGGTAAAGCGCAAATTCAATTCCAAGTACCAGATAATTTAACCGGTTGGCGAATATTAGCAATGGCAGTGACACCTGAAGATCGTATGGGTTTAGGCGATGCGAATTTCAAAGTGAATCAACCAATTGAGTTACGTCCTATTTTACCCAATCAAGTGACCAGCGGTGATAATTTCCAAGCCGGTTTTACCGTGATGAATCGAACTGATAAAACCCGTGAAATTGAGGTTAATATGAGAGCAACGGGTAAACCGATCGAACAAGTGGTAGGTCCGTTAGTCACTTTGCCTGAATTGAAAATGACCCAAAAAGTAACCGTTGCGCCTTATAAACGGGAAAAAATTTGGTTACCGGTAAAAACGACAACTGACGGTCAGATCCATTTTGAAGTCACGGCAAAAGATGCTGAAGAGCAAGATGGTTTAGTGCAAGATTTAGTAGTTAATAAACGACGCTCACTACAAACAGGCGCAACTTATGGCACAACGATTGAGAATGAAGTCACTGAATCTGTTGCATTTCCTAGTGGAATTTATCCAGATGTAGGCAGTTTAAGCGTAGTTGCATCACCAACAGTCATTGGCGGCATTGAAGGCGCATTTGAGTATATGCGTGATTATCCATATGTTTGTTGGGAACAAAAACTCAGCAAAGGTGTAATGGCATCACATTATCACAATTTACGCAGTTATTTAGATGATGCAATTACTTGGAAAGACAGTGAAACGCTGACAAACAAAACGTTAGATTTAGCAGTTGATCATCAAGCACCCAATGGTGGCATGGTGTTTTATATTCCTGAAAATGATCGAGTGAGTCCTTATCTCAGTGCTTATACTGCGATAGCATTCAATTGGTTACGCAAGAGTGGTTACAAAGTACCCGATCAAGTGGAAAATAAATTACATGACTACTTGCTAAATTTATTACGCAAAGACACAGTGCCTAGCTATTATTCACAAGGAATGACAACCACAGTGCGTGCAGTTGCTTTAGCCGCTTTGGCTGAACACAACAAAATTACCCGTGCTGATATAAAACGTTACCAAAACCATTTAAAAGAAATGGACTTATTTGGTAAAGCCCACTTTCTTGCGGCTGCACTTCGCGTTACTGGTATGGTAGGAACGCAAAGAAAAGTAGTGAATATGCTTTTAGGGGCTGCCAACGAAACTGGAGGCAAAATTTCCTTTAGCGAAACCTTAGACGATGGTTACAAACAACTGCTAACCTCATCTTTACGTACCCAATGCGCTATTTTATCTAGCCTAGTACAATATGATGAAAACGTGGTAGAAAGTGGCGTGGGTGATTTACCTTTCAAATTAGTGCGTGCTATCACACAAGCGCGTAAAAATCAGGGACATTGGGAAAATACCCAAGAAAATATGTACTGTATGAATGCCTTGACCGAATTTGCGCGTGTTTATGAAAAAGATGCACCCAAGATGGTAATCAAGAGTTGGTTGAGTGAAGAAGCACTGGGCGAAACACAATTTAACCAAGTTAAAGACCCCGCTGTGACCTTTGTTCATAATATTACTGCCCAAGATGTAGGACGTAAAGCCACAGTAAAACTAACGCGTGAAGGTCAAGGACGGGTTTATTATGCCGTACGCATGTCTTACGCACCGACTGCAGACAATGCCAGCGCGATCAATTCCGGTATTGAAGTCAATCGTGAATATTACGTAGAACGTGATGGAAAGTGGGTATTATTGACCAATCCAATGACGATTCAACAAGGTGAATTAATCCGAGTTGATATTTTTCTTTCACTACCAGCACCCCGTCATTTTGTAGTAGTAGACGATCCAGTACCCGGCGGTTTAGAACCGGTTAATCGTGATTTAGCCACTGCTTCTCAAACTGATGCGAACAAAGCGGGCGGTGAATATTCTGGAAGTTCTATGTGGTTAAAATACGGTGATTGGCATGAATACGGCGTTTCTTCGTGGAGTTTTTATCATAAAGAATTACGTCATCATGCGGCAATTTTCTACTCAGATTACTTGTCAGCCGGTCATTATCATTTATCTTATGTGGCTCAAGCCATTGCCCCGGGTGAATTTTCTGTCATGCCCACGCACGTAGAAGAAATGTATGATCCTGACGTGTATGGAAAGAGTTTACCCGCGGTATTGAAAGTTAATTTACAATAAGTTAGATGAGAGAGAAATCTTGATAAAACGAGTCGTGAATTTAATATAGTTTGTATCTGTCTTTGGCAATAGTTGTTAGTTATAAGAGTATAGGGCGCTTATGTTGTTGAGCGCTCTATATATTTGTTGATGTGTTTTTAAGGATAGAATCCACTCTTTGCCATGAACCATTACAGATCAATAATTTTAAACTTGGTAAACCGAGTAAAGAACTTCTTTTACAACCTCAATAGACCATGAATACTTTACACGTTCCGACAATTTCACTACTTCCTATTCATATTGCGAACCAAATTGCAGCTGGTGAAGTCGTTGAACGCCCAGCTTCTGTGGTAAAAGAATTGTTAGAAAATAGCTTAGATGCTGGTGCAACTAGTATTGAAGTCGAAATAGAAAAAGGTGGTATTCATCTGATTAAAATACATGACAATGGACATGGTATTCGACATGATGAATTAGCACTGGCATTGAGTCGTCATGCAACCAGTAAAATCAAACGCTTAGAAGATTTAAATCAAATTACCAGCTTAGGCTTTCGCGGTGAAGCCTTGACGAGTATTGCCTCAGTGTCACGGCTTATTCTGTATTCACGCTTTCATCAAGCAGAAAATGGTTATTGTATTCGCTTAAAAGAACAAGAAAATAGCCCGATTATTGAGCCTATACCACACCCGATAGGCACTACTGTTGAAGTACGTGATTTATTTTATAATGTACCTGCTAGACGCAAGTTTTTACGCACAGAAAAGACTGAATTTACACATATTTATGAAATGTTGAAACGATTGGCATTAAGTCGTTTTTCTGTTCACTTCAGTTTAAAACATAATCAAAAACTGTTATTCAATTTACGCATAGCATCAGATGAAATTCAACAATTACAAAGAATTAGCGTGTTGTGTGGACAAGAAATCACTACAAATTTGCTATCTATTAAACAAAACAGCGAAGACTTGCAACTGACTGGCTGGATTTCACATCCGACACATTCCCGTGGTCAACCAGATATGCAGTACTTTTTTGTTAATGGACGGTCAATTCGAGATAAATTGATTAATCACGCAATAAAACAAGCTTATCAAGATGTGTTACATCATCAACGCCACCCTTGTTACTTTTTGTTTTTACAAGTTAATCCAGAAAATATCGATGTCAATGTACATCCGACAAAAAATGAAATTCGTTTTGCAGAAAGCCAATCAATTCACCGCTTTATTGTTAAAACACTCCAAAATCATCTCGCTAAACCCTTATTGAGCAATCAAACCACAGTTGAACAATCAGACAATGTACCTTCTGAACAACCGCCTGTTATTGTTAAAAATCACTTACCATTTAATCAACACGATTATCCCAAACCAACGCCCACACGTCCACAACAGATACAAGAAACGATACAACTTTATCAGGCATTAGCTGTACCGAAAGTACTTCATCCAGAATCCAATTCAGAACCTAAACAGATAGTGATTTCGCAAGAAACTGAAAAATTGGGTTATGCATTGGCACAATTGCACAATATTTACATTTTAGCCGAAAATAAAGAAGGGCTGCTATTAGTTGATATGCATGCAGCACATGAGCGTATTTTGTATGAAAAAATGAAATTAGCGTTACAAAATCAATCGTTACAAGCACAAAAACTGCTCATGCCTCTCAGTGTATCAATTACCGTGCAAGAAAGTGAGGTAATTGAATTAGATTTATTTAGTCAATTTGCTTTTGATTTACAATTAATTAGCCCAGAATTATTAATTGTGCATCAAATTCCCGCTTTATTGCATCAGGTAAATATTTCTTTACTTATCAAAGATGTATTAGCTGATTTATTGCATTTAGGTGTAACTAATCGTTTGCAAATCACAAACGATGCTATCTTAGCTACACTTGCTTGCCACAGTGCTGTGCGCATTAATCGGCAATTAAGTTTAACTGAAATGAACCAATTATTACGAGAAATGGAGCAAGTGCAACGTAGTGATCAGTGTAATCATGGTCGCCCTACTTGGGTACAACTTACGATTAAGGAGTTAAATCAGTTATTTTTACGAGGTCGTTAGCCTCTTCTGAAATTATTTTAGTCGTCGTTGTAATAATTCACCCAATTCTTCATCAATTAATTCAATAGGATTGGTTTTCATGCTGTTACCACGTGCGTTAGTAACCACTTTTGTAATATCAGTCGCTTGCATTCCATATTGATCTAAAGTTGGTAGTGATAAGCGGGTTGTCCAAGTGCGTAGTGTTGACACTAATGCGGTTAATGCCTTTGATTCTGATAAAGTTTGTTGTGTTAATAAGTGACCAATGTGCGCATATTTTTGTAATGCAATGTTTTGAGGTGATCGATTCTGTAATGCTTTAATATTGATTTCAGTGGCTTCCGCAACTAAAGTGCCGCAAACCATACCATGTGGACAAGGAAAAAAAGCACCTAAAGGGGCAGCTAATCCATGTACTGAACCTAAGCCCGTTTGTGCTAAATTAATACCGGATAATAACGATGCATAAGCTAAATGGGTACGTTCAATTTGCGCATTTGTAGCATTTTCCCAAACTGCAAAAAAACTGTCTCTAAACGCAGTAATACCAGAAATTGCTAAAGTATCAGTGATAGGGTTTGCCTGCGTTGAAACATAGGATTCTAGTAATTGAGTAAAAGCATCCATGCCATTACCCGCAATCAATGTTTTTGGACAAGTGGCTAATAAATCGGGATCAATAATTGCGACTTCAGCAACTAATTTGTCGTGACGAAAAGATTTTTTAAAACCAGTTTCTCCACAAACGCTGATCACTGCATTTTTAGTAGCTTCACTACCTGTACCTGCTGTGGTGGGTACGGCAATAAAGGGGAGTGATGGACCTTTATAGGGACGTCCTTTACCCACACCTTCCAAATAGTCAATGACAGAATCGCCTGAAGGGAGTAGTCCTGCAATGGCTTTAGCCGCATCTAACGTACTGCCACCGCCAATACCTAACACGACCTTGATATGATGTTTATAGTATTGTTCGACAATAGAATCAATCAAATCGGGCGAAGGTTCATGAGGAATATGTGTGATTTCCCAACTAATACGTGCTTGTTGTAAGCCTTGTTGTAAAATTTTCCAATGAGGGCTGGCACGAAAAGATTGTTTGCCAGTCACGATAAGTACTCGTTTTCCGTACATTTGAATTTGTTCTGGTACTTGGGTGACTGTGCCTGCACCAAAAATAATGCGCGGTAAACGTGCGATTGAAAAAGAGCTAATCGGTAACATAATTAATTTTGACTATGTGAGTGTTGTTTAATATCTTTCGGCATCTAAATGTTGAATACTAAGAATTAAAAACAGCGTAATAAATAATAAGTAATAAATAATATCTTCAGTATTAACAACGCCTTTTAAAAAGCCGTCATAATGTTCGATGATTGATAAATAGGTAAATAATTCACTTTTTTCTTCTGTGCCATTCCCCACCCAATTGATAATCCATAGTACGAATAAAGCACCAAATGTACTGATTGCAGCGACTGTTGGATGAGAAGTGAGTGTTGAAATGTATAAACCAATGGCTACAAATAGGCTAATAAACAATAATATACCCAATGTGGCACTGGTGATCTGCCCAAAATCTAAATTTCCACCTAATAATAGAGAAAGTGGCATTAATAGGATCATTAGCAACATTATTACAAAAAAAATCATTAATCCCAAATACTTACCTAAAACAATTTTGGTAATTGGAATGGGTGATGACAGTAATAAAGGAAGTGTTTTGTTATAGCGTTCTTCACTGATTAAACGCATTGTTAATAAAGGAGAAACCAGCAAAACAATCACGGCAGTGAGCGATAATAAATCAACGACGATAAAATCGGTTAAACTCACGCCATTAGGTGATATTTGGGCTAATTCTGCTTGTACATGGGGTTGCAAAAACGAATCCACTGTACTGGCAAAAACTAAACCTAAAATAATTTGCACCACAGCCAAAATACTCCATGCGAGCGGCGATAAAAATAATTGACGCAGTTCCTTCATTGCAATATTCCACATGTCACACTACCTCAAGCGCAGAATAATCATGAGATTCTGCTTTGGTTAGATCGACGAAAATTTGTTCTAACGTTTGTCGTTCTGGTGTCAATTCAAATAATCCCCATCCGTGTATAACTGATTGTTCTACAATTAATTCTGCTAGACTGTGTTCAAATGACTGTTCAATTAGAAAATAGTTAGTTTCTAAGGGACTTACATTGCTAACACTTTGTAATTGTTGCAATTTTTCTATAGCAGGTGGATGACGAAAACCTACTTTCAAACGTGTGGTGTGCATATGTGCCAACAAGCCTTCAACAGTGTCATTTAGTATTAATTGTCCATGATTGATAATTTGTACATGATTACATACAGTTTGCACTTCTGGTAAAATATGTGTCGATAAGATAACACTGTGTTCTTGTCCAAGCATTTGAATTAAATTACGAATTTCTCTCACTTGAATGGGGTCTAATCCAATTGTGGGTTCGTCTAAAATGACAACTGCTGGATTGTGTATAATAGCTTGCGCAATCCCTATACGTTGTTGATAACCTTTTGATAAATTTCTGATTAATCGATTTTTCACTTGCGCCAAATTGCACTGTTCAATAACATAATTAATTGCTTTTTTTACTTGATTACGTGGAATATGGTGTAAATGTGCGCAAAAAGTTAAGAATTCATTAACTAACATGTCTCGATACAACGGTGGTTGTTCAGGTAAATAGCCAATAGCCGCTTTCGCTTTTAGTGGAAAATCAATTAAATCATAGCCAGCAATGGTAATTTCGCCTTCAGTCGGTGCCAATGTGCCAGCTAACATTTGCATAATGGTCGATTTTCCGGCACCATTGGGTCCTAAAAAACCGAGAATTTGTCCGCGTTTAATTTCAAAATTAACTTTATTCACTGCACACAATTCGCCATAATAACGCGATAGTTGACGTACTGAAATTAGGGTATCGGTGTTCATAAAGTAGTGTTAGTCGTGATGACCTGGCAAAGCTGTCTTTCCTTGTTGTACCAGTTTTTTCTGAGCTTTTACTGTAGCGCGTAACCAATCTAACCAAGCGGTCATACCCGTTGTTTTTTTTGCAGAAAGTTTGATAAAGGGTGCATTATTAGCAAGTTGCTGTATGTTACTTTCCGCTTTACGTGGATCAAAATCGTCTAAGAAGGGTAATAAATCCATTTTTGTCAGTAAGGTTAAATCGGTATTACGAAACATAACTGGATATTTCAAGGGCTTATCATCACCTTCTGTAACTGACAATAAAACGACATTACGATGATGACCTAAATCGAAACTGGCTGGACAAACTAAATTACCAACATTTTCAATAAAAACAATATCTAATGGTGCTAATGCTAAGTCGTGTAACGCGTGGTGAATTAGATGTGCGTCTAAATGACAAGCCGTGCCAGTCACAATTTGGATCGCGGGCACACCGGTTTTTCTAATGCGTTCGGCATCGTTTTCTGTTTCTAAATCGCCTTCGATCACGGCAATATTAAATTCGTCTTTTAATGCGTTAATCGTGGATTCTAGTAGTAAAGTTTTTCCAGAACCAGGTGAGGACATTAAATTAATCGCTAGCACTTGATGTTGATCAAAATGTTCTCGATTATGGTTAGCTTGATGATCATTTGCTGACAATAAACTTTGCAACACTTGGACAGCTGATTTACCGGTAACGTTTTTATGTTCTGGTTTTTCAAGTAGATGCTGATTACCTATCGTTATATTACAACCACATGTATTACACATTGCATATTCCTTAATAATTTTAATTCAATTGACAGAAATTGCTTAAATTAACATTATCTCTTTGTATTATTTCATTATTATGTAACGATGACTTAGTTTATATCGTAGCGGTCAACTGACGGAATTTCAAGCTATTTTTAACATATTATAGCATTGTATCACTACTTTTTAATAGACATCATCATCAAAAAGTAATTTATTGTGAAATTGAACGTTAAAAGAATTTATAAGTGAATTATATTTATAATAAGGTAATTATTTTTTGATGGTTTCTAAGATATTACTGCTTCAAAAAACATATTTAAATGTATGTATTTGATAATTCGCTTTCTGTTGA
>DYNN01000070.1 GCA_020721045.1 Thiomargarita sp.
AAAGCGATTTACGCTGTCATGGGAAATCCCCATCACTTCGGCTAAACGACAGCAACTCGCTGATTTTGGTTCACTCATCAAAAATCCTATGTACATCGCTAAGGTGCAACGCCCAGTCGGTGGGCGAGTGGTTTGTCTAAGCATCGGTGTGGCGGCTGTGGTTCAAATTCGAATCGTTTACCACAATACTACATCGCTGTCAATGCGTAACTCCTATTGAAATAGTAAATTAGATCATAAAAATTAAAAGGGTAAATATGAAAATAATAATTTTAATTACATTAATTAGTCTAACACTATTAGGCTGCAATGCAGAAACTGAAAATTCTTCTTCTGAATATAATAATTCAGCACCTTCATCAGCACCTTCAAATGAAAGTACGTACTCATCATCGGAACAAGAAGCGTATAAACTTTATGAGCAAGCGCGTAATTTAGAAGGGCAAAAAAAATATGCTGATGCCTTATTTATAATGAGGCAAGCAACAAGTCTGCACCCTAATAGGGATTTTTATTTTCTTTATATGAGCTATTTGATTCGTGTAGCAAACTACGAAAACGAGAATAGTAATTACTCATATGACGAAGCACTTCAATTTGCAATGCGTGCAATTGAGATTAATCCAAATGAAGGAATAAATTATGCGGAAGCCACGTTAACCGCTTACTTTGCTCAAGAGTTTGATTTAGTTAAATTGTATGGAGAAAAAGCAATAACATTTGGTAGTAATTTAGGTAATTATTATGATAGTGTAATTTTGTATCTTGATAAGGTTAAATCTTATAGGTATACAATCACCTACGATCTCGATCCTAATAATCCTTATATAAACAAGAAGGATGGATTAATTCACATGGTTATTCCAACAAATAATTTACCTTATCAACGAGATGTAAAGTTACAATTGAAAGGGGCTACCATAATAGAGCAAACATTAGAAAATGGAAATGAATTACTGTATGTTAAACCTACCACATCTCCATTTCAAGCAATTTTCGAAGTAACAAAAGTACCTTACAGTTATAAAAAGCAGTTGCTAAAATATAATAAAAATGCCGCTTTACCAACGGATGTTTCAGAATATTTAAAACCAACAGATGTCGTGGATCATAACAGTAGTAAAATACAGACTATTGCAAAATTATTAAAGAATAATGATGATTTGCAAACTGTAGCCAATATTCTATATTGGTTAAAAAATAACATGACATATGCTTATGAAGGACAAATACAATACAAAAAAGTCGATGAATTAGTCGATTTTGGTAGAGCGCAATGTGGGGGATACTCTGATTTATTTGCCGCCCTAGCAAGGGCAAACAACATTCCAACCCGTTCTGTAAGAGGTTCAACAGAAGCGGGAGATAATTCATACTTTGCGCCAGAAGGATATCTCGTGGTTCATTCGTGGAATGAATTTTATTTGAGAAATGTTGGTTGGATTCCCGTTGAACCTCAAAGAGTAGATTCAATAGGAGTTCTTGATACCAAATACATTCGGCTAGGTCACTATTCAATGTCTAGTAGTTATGATGCACCCGTATGGAATATAGAAAGATTAAATATTACTCCTTCCGTTTGTGAAGCAACATGTACTGCGTCTGTTAAACAAGAAATATCTGCACCAATTGCTCAATTAAGCGTTTATCCAGCAGAGGGACAAATTCCCTTACTTGTAAATTTCGATGCCACTCATTCTTTTGATAAAGATGGTGTTGTTGTTGGCTATCAATGGACTTTTAGTGATGGTAGTACATTAACAGAAACAAATGGACTGGTTGATCATATATTTAAAAAAATTGGCAAGCATACAGTCGTTGTAACAGTAATTGATGAACAAGGGCTAACACAGGAAGTAGAAAAAATCATAGAGGTAAAACCATAGATATCATATTACCTTGTGTTAATCTCTACATTGATCACATTAATTAACATCTATCTGTCAGGTTATTCAAAATCTGACATATCTTTTTCTTAAAGATAATTATTTACTTATCTATTTGTTTCTTTAAGATTACTACTAATTCTTTTAAATAACTAATTTCTTTGTCTTTTTGAGCAACAAGCAATTGACACTTGTCTAATTCATGTAATATTTCTTGAGATTCTTTAGCATTAAAACTTTGAACAATACTTTGATCGTTTCCTGCTAAACAAATAATATTCTTCTCTCCAAAACTTAGCAATTCTAATAAATTAATTCCTAAAACTGTAGCGATTTGTTCTAATCTTGATAACTGCACATCTGTTTCACCGCGCTCAATATTGGCATAACCACTGACAGACATGCCCAATTTATTTGCCATATCTTCTTGCGACCAACCTTGTAACTGTCGCATCACACGGATTTTCTCGTGAAATTTCATCATTAAGCAATTTCAAAATCTACATGTTTTAATTGAGAAATAGGAATATATTCATTAACTTTTAGAAGTTCCATTCCAATTACTTGACCCATAGCATTAAAATCAAGAATCACACAGGGTTTAATTTGTTCAAAATCAATTAGTTTGCTATTAATAAAACGAACATTTTAGTGCTTTTTCTTGCTCATCAAAATGAATTTTCATTATTTATTTACTCACGTCACGCAAAAAAAGCTATCGACTATGAAGAACCAATTAAGTTACAAAATAAGCACTAAAACGTAAACCTTTGATTTTTCATTCTGCAAAGTCTTATCTATGTAAGGTGAGGTCTTAATATTTTATCAGTATGACATTTTAATACTGAACTCTAATATATTGCCACTTGGACTATCATCCCTTGATAAACAGCCAATTTAAATGTTAAAAAAATTTTTATCTATTGTCAAGATTTTTCTAAATTATTATGAATTTTGTTTGGATTAGAATTTTTTATACGCTAATTTATATAATTTTTGTCTAATATACGAACTGTAAAATTCAGATAATAATAATTACCCCTCCATTCATAGTATTCTCGTCCACCCTCCTCTAATGTTTATATAACATTGACGTAATCACCTAGATAACACTATACTTGTCCATTGAATTATCAAAATTAGGTAACATTTCCATGTCTGAAGCTTATTACACAGAACACCCTTTTGCACAATATGTTCGTATTTTGGGCAAAGGTAAAAATGGCGCACGTCCTTTAACCCAAGAAGAAGCGCGCAATGCCATGCGTATGATTTTAGCGAATGAAATTGAACCCGTTCAACTGGGTGCATTCATGATGCTAATGCGTGTAAAGGAAGAAACCTCTGAAGAATTAGCCGGTTTTATCCAAGCAGCCCGTGATTCTTTCCAACTGCCTACAGGGATAACTGCTGATTTAGATTGGTCATCTTATGCGGGCAAACGTCGTCATCTTCCTTGGTTTATACTGTCGACTTTACTACTGGCTGAAAACGGCATCAAAGTTTTTATGCACGGCACCACTGGACACACCAATGGACGCATTTACACCGATGAAGTATTGCCCATTTTAGGCATTCAACCAGCCACATCATTGAACGAAGCCGCGCAACAATTAGCGAGTAACAACTTCAGCTATTTGTCATTAAAATATCTCGCACCTAAATTACAAGAAATTATTGATTTTAGACCATTAATGGGATTGCGTTCTCCAATTCACACCGTAGCAAGAATGCTAAACCCTTTTAATGCTGATTATGTAATGCAAGGCATTTATCATCCTAGCTATCGTTCTGTTCATCAAGAAGCCGCGTTATTGCTCAAACAACCGCATTTAGCCGTCCTAAAAGGTGAAGGTGGTGAAATTGAAAAAGACCCTGATATGGAATGTTTAGTTCAAAGCGTACATCAAACTGAATTGGTTGACGAAACTTGGCCCGCACTTTTTAGCTTACGCCATGTTAAAGAAGACACCATGGATCCAAAGCATTTGCTAGCAGTGTGGCGTGGAGAAAGTCGTGATGAATTTGGTGAAGGTGCAACCACAGGCACTGCCGCTGTCGCATTACGTTTAATGGGCAAAGCTAACCATGTCGAGGAAGCTCAACAAATGGCTCAAGCCATGTGGGACAACCGCATTAAACAAAAATAGGGAAATGCCGCATAAATGACTAAAAATAAACAGCCTGCTAAAGATGACGTTGAACAAAAAGTCAGATTAGACAAATGGCTCTGGGCAGCGCGTTTTTTTAAAACCCGCAATATTGCCACTGACGCAATCAGTGGTGGTAAAGTGCATCTTAATCAACAGCGAATTAAACCCGCTAAAGAAGTGCATATTGGCAATGAATTAACCATACGAACGGGATATATAGAACGTACGGTTATTGTTAAAGGTTTATCCACCCAACGCCGCCCAGCGCCAGAGGCTGTTTTATTATATGAAGAAACACCAGAAAGTATTGCAAAACGAGAAAAAACTGTAGAATTATACCATCAAGAACCAGCTACTCGTCCACGTGGTACCGGACGTCCCACTAAAAAAGAGCGTCGTTCTATACACAAATTTAGTAATAATCAATCCGATGATGCTGAATAATGCTTAACAGTTCTTATAATTTAGGGATATTCAAGGTGAAATATTGGTTATTCTTATCTCTATTGGCTGCATCCCAAACGACATTAGCCAACGAGTGGTTTTTAAATACAGATCAACAAGCTAAAGCCGCTTTTGAACAAGGCGAATATAGTAAAGCTACTGAATTATTTACCGATTTTTATCAAAAAGGTGTAGCACTTTATCGCGATAAAAAATACGCTGAAGCCATTGAAGCACTGAATCAAGTGCAACAACCAGAATTACAAGCCGATGTATTTTATAATACAGGTAATGCCTATTATCAACAAGGCAAATATACTGAAGCGATTGAAGCTTACGAAAAAGTATTAAAAATCAATCCTCAAGACCAAGATGCACAAAAAAATCTCGCTTTAGCAAAACAACATTTACCGCCACCACCGGAAAAATCAGATTCTCAGCAAAACGATAAAGATGAATCGTCCAAAGACAAAGAATCTGCCGACAATCAATCTGAGCAACAACAATCTGCGGATTCTCAGCAAAATGATAAAGATGAATCGTCCGAAGATAAAAAATCTGCTGATAATCAATCCGAGCAACAACAATCTGCGGATTCTCAGCAAAATAATGCCGAACAATCACAACAATCCGCTGATTCCCAACATGAGCAACAGCAAGGCATGAATGCGCAATCATCAGCACAATCTCAAGAAAAATCCACACAATTGCCTGCTGAATCACAAGCAAAAACACCACAACAAACTGCGGCACAAACAGCGTTGAAAGAAGCGGATAAACAAGCAGCACAACAAGGGATTACGCCGCAAGCAAGTGATAACTCATTGACAGAACAAGCGATTGCAGTGCCCAATGAAACTGATGTGATGGCAGATGTTTTGTTAAATCGAATTGAAAGCAAACCAGAAGAATTGCTGCGTAATCAATTCTATATCGATGCTTATCGTCAAAAAATAACCCCCACTGAAAAAAATACTTGGTAATGGATTGAACTATGTTTAAGTTTTTTCGTCAACAAATAGTAGTGAGTTTATTACTATTTGCATTGTCTACAACCACAGCAATTGCTATTGAATTACAAGCGCATATTGAACCAACACACGTAACATTAGGTGACACAGTAACATTGATTGTACAATTAATCAATGATTCTAATCAAAATATTACAATCACATCAGAACCTGATGTCAATGCATTGCAAACAAATTTTACAGTATATGGTCCCTCAACGTCACATTACACGCAATCAATCAATGGAGTTAACACTCAACAAATCAGTTGGCAATATAATTTAGAACCATTACATGATGGTACATTCACAATTCCCGCGATGAAAGTAGCAACATCGCAAGGTGAATTTCAAAGCCAACCCATTGTAATGACAGTAGGAAAAAGCAATACTGGCGGTGCAACACCCCATTTAACAGCCTCTGTATCTAATTTACAACCCTACTTACATCAGCCTATTTATTACACATTACGATTATATCATTTGGGTAATATTTCTAATTTAGAGGCTGTTTTACCAGAAGATGGGATTTTAATGGAAACTTTGCCAGATTCAGTGAAAAAATCGACTGCGGTTGTGGATGGACAAGCAATGGATGTGTTGGAAGTGACTTATTTACTTACACCATTGCGTAGTGGAGAAATACAATTAACCCCAGCTAAAATCAAAGGTGCTAAAGTTGAACGTAATAATCGTCGTCAGCATAGTGATATTGATTTTTTCTTAGGCTATAGTAATTCACGTCCATTCACCTTAAGTAGTGATATACTGACCTTACAAGTGAAAGCACCAGAAGCTCAACCGTGGTTACCCGCGCAAAATTTAACACTTACCGAAAAATGGGAAAGTGACACTACGCAAGAAGTTACAGCCGGTACACCCATTATACGGACATTGACAGTGACTGCTGAAAATGTGGGCGGACAACCATTATCAAGTTTAGAAAATATCATGCAAGACAATGTAAATTTTAAAGTACGCGCGCCCAAACCAGACAGTAAACGAACTTTCACTACAAATAGTAATATTCCGATCACAGAAGTCATTCAAACTTTCAGTATTATTCCGTTAAAAGCAGGTAATTTAACACTACCAGCCATTCGTATTCCTTGGTGGAATCTTAAAACTAACCAAACGGTATGGGCTGAATTACCTGCCAAAACAATTAATATTATTGAAAATCAATATATTGTGAATTCAAATATAACAACACCGACTGCAACTGAAAAAGCAGTGAAAGTGGTCTCGCAAAATGTAACATTAAGTTTATCACAACATGGTTTGTTAATTTTTTCACTTTGTGCATTATTTATTGCATTAGTACGTAGCTGGTTGCTTCGTCGCCCCAAGAGAATGATTACAATAACAAAAACACCCACATTGTCTTATAAAGCTTTTAAAGCCCAATTGAATGCAACGACAACATTAGAAGAAACGATTATACTGATTCAAACTTGGGCAACTATACATTGGCAATTACCGGAAAACAGCACATTGCAGCATATTAGTTTATATGTGATGCAAAATTATGAAAATAGTAATATAATCATAAAATTACTGAAACAACTGGATGCTACACTGTATGGTCAACAAAAAATTGTTTTAGCCGAATGGCAACATCAATTTATGGATGCTTTAAAACAAATACAGTTAAAACAGAATAATAGCATTAATATAACACCTACTTTAGCCTCTTTAAATCCGTGATCGTTGGTTAGAAATAGAAAATAAATTATTTGCAATTTTAAGTATATTATTCTAATGTATAAATAATATTTATAACACATGAAAAGGGTAGATAGAATGAACCTTGAAACAGCTGTACATCCAGAAAAATTAAGACGTGTTGCGATTGATCCACTTTCACGTGTTGAAGGACATGGTAAAGTATCCCTACTATTAGATGATGATAATCATATTCAACAAGTTCGATTACACATCGTTGAATTTCGTGGCTTTGAAAAATTTATTCAAGGACGACCTTATTGGGAAATTCCAGTATTGGTACAACGTTTATGTGGTATTTGTCCGGTAAGCCACCATTTAGCTGCTGCCAAGGCTGTTGATATGATTGCCGATGTCAAAGAACTTACGCCCACCGCGGAAAATTTGCGGAGAATGTTACATTTAGGTCAAACGTTACAATCTCATGCTTTACATTTCTTCCATTTATCTTCTCCAGACCTATTATTTGGCTTTGATGATGCAATTGCGCACCGTAATATTATTGGTGTATTGCAAGATTATCCTGATATTGGCTTGCAAGGGGTAAAATTACGTAAATATGGTCAAGAAGTCATTAGGGCTATTTCTGGAAAACGAGTGCATGGCACGGCTGCATTGCCCGGTGGTATGAATAAAACTCTGGCTGTTGCAGAACGTGACACTTTATTAGCCGATATTGATCAAATTATTGCGTGGAGCGTTGATGCGGTTAATTTAACAAAGAAAATATTTTTGGAAAATGCCGATTTCCATAATCGATTTGGCTATTTTGAAAGTAACATGTTAAGTCTAATTCGCGAAGATGGCGCGTTAGATTTGTATCATGGCGGTTTGCGTGTCAGAGATGCAGCAGGTCACACTTTGTTAGATCATGTTGATTATGAACAATATTTCGACCATATCCACGAAGAAGTAAAATCATGGAGTTACATGAAATTTCCCTTCTTAATCTTACAAGGTAAAGAAAAAGGCTGGTATCGTGTTGGACCGTTAGCACGGATTAATAATTGTGATTTTATCCCCACACCACTGGCAGAGCAAGAGCGTCAAGCTTTTAAAGCCAGTGCTAACGGGCAATTTATCCATGCTTCTCTCGCTTATCATTGGGCACGCATGATTGAAATGTTACATTCTGCAGAAGGCATTAAGGAATTTTTGTTAGATGAGGTTACATTACGTGACGATTTAATAAAACACAGTGATCACAAGAATTTAGAGGGAATTGGTGTGATTGAAGCACCTCGCGGCACTTTATTTCATCACTATAAGATTAATCCAGATGACACAATTGCAATGGCAAATCTCATTGTTTCTACAACGAATAATAATCAAGCCATGAATGAAGCCGTACGTCAAGTGGCAACCGAATATTTGGATGGACATGAAATCACAGAAGGATTGTTAAATCATATTGAAGTGGCAATTCGCGCTTACGATCCTTGTTTATCTTGTGCAACTCATGCGTTGGGTAAAATGCCCTTATCAGTTGAAGTGATTAATAGCCAAGGTGAACAAATGAGTCAATTGGTAAAAAATTCGCGCGGCGAGTTCAGTGATCACGAATAATCAACGGGTTATATAGGAAAAATAATGGCAAGAACCGCTTCTAATATGATGGCGTTGGGTACAGTTGCACCCAATTTTACTTTAATTGATGTTATTTCCGGCAATAAAGTGAGTTTACAATCTGGGAAAATTGCGACGTTGATTATGTTTATTTGCAATCACTGTCCATTTGTAAAACATATTCAACAACAATTAGTTGCGTTGGGACAAGACTATGTATCTAAAGGCGTTAATGTTATAGCGATTAATGCCAATGATGCAGAAAATTATCCAGATGATGCGCCGGATAAGATGAAAAGCACTGCTGAAGAATTAGGCTACAATTTTCCTTATCTATACGATGAAACGCAAGAAGTTGCCAAAGCCTATCAGGCAGCTTGCACTCCAGATTTTTATATTTTTGATCAGAAATTGCGTTGTGTTTACCGTGGACAGCTAGATGATTCGCGTCCAGGTAGTGAATTACCGGTAACCGGTCAAGATATTCGCGCAGCTTTGGACGCTTTGCTTGCAGGTAAACCAGTGAATGAAGCACAAAAGCCCAGTTTAGGATGTAATATTAAATGGAAAAACTGAGTTAAATCATTTTGTCTTGGAAGTACGTTAGCTATATGCAACTTTTAATGCGTTTACCCTAATTTATCCACCACCAATCGCATGAACAATTTCTACATGATTATTGTCTGTTAATAGGTAACTTTCAAATTGGCTGCGCGGCACGATTTCTTGATTAACTTCAATTGCTAATCGTTTGTTGGTCAAATCTAATTGCGCAATTAATACGGCAAGTGTGGTATTTTCTGGTAGTTGATAAGGTGAACCGTTTAATGAAATTTCCATAATGGTTGACTCATGGTTAAAATGACATTATAATTAAACAGTTATGCGGGTGTAGTTCAATGGTAGAACTTTAGCTTCCCAAGCTGATAGCGTGGGTTCGATTCCCATCACCCGCTCCATTTTACTTTATAAATCCTGCAGTAAGGGTGCATCTGCATCTTTTGCTGACAACAATGGGCTGTCAATGGGCCATTCTATTTGTATTTCTGGATCGTTCCAACGCACACTACCTTCATCTTCAGGATGATAATATTCCGTGCATTTATAGTGAAAATGTGCCGTTTCTGATAATACACAAAATCCATGTGCAAATCCAGGTGGTATGTAAAATTGTTGATGATTTTCAGCAGTTAAAGTGACACCCACCCATTGTTTAAATGTCGGTGAATCCTTACGAATATCAACGGCAACATCAAATACTGAACCACTGGTAACATAGACTAGCTTACCTTGTGGATATTGTCGTTGAAAATGTAAACCACGCAGCACGCCTTTTGCCGAAAATGATTGATTATCTTGAACAAATACAGCTCCAATTCCCGCTATTTTCGCATAACGTTGAGCGTTAAATGTTTCCAAAAAAAAGCCGCGTGCATCACCAAATACTTTGGGTTCGATTAAGACAACACCTGCTAATTGAGTCGTGGTAATTTTCATGTAATTTCATTCTGTTACATTTCTGCTAACCATGATTAGCAAAGATTGGCAATCATGATCGACAAATGCAAACTTAGTTTTTCAAAAAAGTCAGAGTGTAACCAGTCCATAAAGGAAACTCTATGAACACACACTCCATTGTGATGTTTTGGTTTTTGAGCATCTTGATGAAGTATTTTTTAATGCAACTGACAACAGCTATTTGTGAACTTGGTTTTCGCTCACGCACTCAAATAATAATCTAAGTTACTTAATCATACAACAACAATTCTCAATTTAATCCCCCTCAAACAACTCAATAATATTGAATTAAAGCAATATAAAACCTAATCCAAACATCGCCCCACCTAAAATCAACAGCATGATATTTAAGTTAAATTTAAAAAGTGCAATGAAAGAGATAACTGTTAAAATGACAGCGAACCATTCGATTTTACCATCGAAACCTTGAGGAAAAAAAACATGGTAAGCAAAGAATACAGCTAAATTCAAAATAACTCCAACGACAGCAGCAGTGATACCTGTTAAAGGAGCACTAAATTTCAAGTCTTGACGAGTGGTTTCAATTAAAGGAGCACCAAGCAAAATAAATAAAAATGAGGGTAGAAATGTAAAGAAAGTTGCAATAGAACCACCCATAATACCAGCCCATAATAACAATTCTCCACCAAACATTGCTTTTGTCCAGCCGCCAACAAATCCAACAAATGCTACTACCATGATTAAAGGTCCTGGAGTGGTTTCTCCTAAGGCTAACCCATCGATCATTTGTGAAGCGGTCAACCAACCATAATGTTCAACTCCACCTTGATAAACGTAGGGTAATACCGCATAAGCCCCACCAAACGTCAATAATGCTGCTTTTGTGAAAAACCAACCCATTTGTGTAAATGCACCATCCCAACCGTAATTAAGAACTAAAATGCCCATCACGCCAAACCAAATAGCCAATCCTATGATTAAATAGCTAAAAAACCGATTTTTTTTGAAACGAGTGCGTTCAGGAAGAGGAGTGTTATCGTTAATAATGGCTGCACCATAATTTTTATCATTACTACTGCCGTGTCCACTTTTAAGACGAAATTTGTCTGGAACGACTTTCGAGCCGATAAATCCTAAGATTCCAGCACCTAATACAATGATTGGAAAAGGAATTTTAAACACGAAAATAGCAATAAATGCCGTTGCCGCAATTCCCCATAAAATTTCATTTTTTAATGCTCGCGATCCGATTCGATATGCCGCGTGAATAACGATGGCAACAACAACCGGTTTAATTCCGTACAATATTCCCGCCACAATTGGCAACGATCCAAATGCGAGATAAATATATGTTAATACTATTAAAATTATCAACGATGGCAATACAAACAGTGTTCCTGCCATGATTCCACCCCACGTTCCATGCATTAACCAACCAATATAAACGGCTAATTGTTGAGCCTCAGGACCGGGTAAAACCATGCAATAATTAAGGGCGTGTAAAAATCGATGTTCAGAAATCCAGCGGCGTTTTTCAACTAATTCTTGGTGCATCATCGAAATTTGCCCTGCTGGTCCTCCAAAACTAATAAATCCTAATTTTAACCAATATAAAAAGGCTTCAAAAAGCGAAATTTTGTGATTTAATTCATCCGATTGCGTATTCATGATTGTTCCTGAGGAGTTTTCCAAGTATGAATTTCACTTTGTGCATCTCGACACCACGCATACAATGCATCATACAAGATTAAACCTTGTTGTAACATTTGTTGATCATCGGTATAATTGACCGATAATCCTAAAGAAATTGCTAATAATCCCGCTGCTTGTGGGGCAAGATCAAGCTGATTTGTATCAGCTGCCCGCACAATTATTGCCATTTGCGCCAAAATTGAATTATTTAATTTTTGATGGGTTGGTGCATATTTTTCTAAAAAAGCGTCAAAACTACACTTTTCACCGATGTGACTTAATTCAACTCCATGAATATCATAAGGGATTGCATTGATTTGTTCAGCGATTTTTAACACTTCTGACGACGGCACGTATAAAAATTCTGCTTCCGCATCAATAAAACGCATAATTAACCAAGGGCACGCAATTCGGTCAATTTTCGGGCGTTCACGAGTGATCCATTTCATATTGTCTCCAGTCAGATTAAAATAAGTAAAATGTAGACTACGCTATAGAAATTACAATCAGGGTAAACGCATTAAAATAGAAGTAAAATCAATAATTTAAATATGCTATTCCGTGTTAATAATTATCAACTATTTCGGTAACAGGAAATTGCTCCACAATATAATTAAGATAGCGTCCATAACTACTTTTAGCTAAAGGTTTAGCCAATTCAATCAGTTGTTCTGTACTAATATACGCCTTACGCCACGCAATTTCTTCAGGGCAGGCAATCTTTAAACCTTGTCTTTTTTCAATAGTTTCAACAAATAATGAGGCTTCTAACAAGGCTTCATGCGTTCCGGTATCTAACCATGCCATACCGCGTCCTAGTTTTTCTACAGATAATTCACCTTTTTCTAAATAAAAACGATTTACATCGGTAATTTCTAACTCACCACGAAGCGATGGTTTTATTTGCTGTGCAATATCAACAACTTGATTATCGTAAAAATATAAACCTGTAATGGCATAACGTGATTTGGGTTGCACAGGCTTTTCTTCTAAACTGATCGCTTTTCCTTGTTTATCAAAAGCAACTACACCATAGCGTTCAGGATCGTGTACCAGATAAGCGAATACGGTAGCACCGGTTGTTTTAGCCGCTGCATTTTGCACTCTTTTTTGAAAATCATGACCATAAAAAATATTATCACCCAATACCAATGCACAATTGTCATCATCAATAAAATCTTTACCAATAATAAACGCTTGTGCTAAACCATCAGGTGACGGTTGCACGGCATAATTGAGTTGAATACCCCATTGTTGCCCATTACCCAACAATTGTTCAAAACGCGGCGTATCTTGCGGGGTTGAAATGATTAAAATCTCACGAATGTCAGCTAACATCAGGGTTGTCAGCGGATAATAAATCATGGGTTTGTCATAAATGGGTAATAATTGTTTTGAAACGGCTTGCGTGACCGGATGTAAGCGCGTACCCGAACCGCCAGCTAAAATAATTCCTTTCATCATTAATGTCCTTGACTGCATTTTATGAATTTATTGATTGATAAAAACATGATGAGAGCTCTGCACGAGTCAGTCGTAATTCTGCCAAAATATTAGTAAAAACAATCGATTGTGATATTTTTGCTTAATTTTGCTAACTGATTGTAATATAACAGATTGCGCTTATTTGTGCAAAGGTCTCATATTATTATAAATATAACAACATGATTATAATGTTATTTTTAAGATTTTTTTTTGCATTTTTAGAATGTTTATATCAGAATATACTTTGAAGTTTCCCTTTAATCTTTTACACAATTCGGAGTTTTTATGAATCCTTCAAAAATATCAACTTTATCAACGAGTTACCCCCCCGTTTTACGTTAATTAAATCAGTGGTTTGCTGCTTGGTTTTGTTGGCGAGTGGACAGGCGATGGCTAATCAGTATTCCACTGGTAACGGGGCTGATTTTACGACCGCCAACAACTGGGATGACTCAGCTAGTGCTTGCCCTGGCGCTGCTGGCTCAGGAGTAACTGCCCCTGCTGTTACCGATACATTCTACATTTGCGACACTCATACCGTTACTTTAGCCGCTCCAGCCACAGTAGGTGAGGTTATTGTAGGAGCTGGAGGAACATTGGCTCTCGGCGCATTCCCTTTGACTGCCACCACTAGACTTTTCATCGGCGACCAACCGAGTAGCACAGGCGGCACAGTGACTTCGGGTGCTACTACAGTCCATCAACTAGCGATGCTGAGTGTCGGGTCTGATCCGTTTAGCGGGTCAGCAGTATCTGCAAATCTGGGTGATGCCAATATTACTGGTGCTGTAAACCTAAACAACGGTACGTTAACACTTGGATCGAATTCAAAAGTGGGTGGAAATCTAGGTACGGCACCTACCACTACGTTTGTGGGTACACTGAGATTCACCGCTGGCAATAAAACCATTGGTCCAGGCAGTGCTGGCTACACCATTCCAAATTTAAACCTGTCGTTGATGGCTACTGGAGATACTATTACTATCGCTGGTGGTGGTCCAGCAGGTAGAACAGTAATCTTTACTAACGTAGCGGGCGGCAGTTTAACTTGTGATGGAACTCCCTACGCTGGAACAGCACTTGCCCTTACAACAGTTTGCACGGTTACTGTCGCTGCGGGTGGCGGTGGTGGTGCAATTTCAGCCCCAATGTTCTCGATAGAGGAAAAACCAACCATATATTCTGAAGAAGTGAAATAACTTTGATTTAATATAGCGAAAGCACTATAAATTGAATATATGTCCTCATTGATAAAATAATCAACAGAGGTTTTTTATAATCATTTTATCGTGCCTTAGCTATATGGTTTAGCCAAAGCAAAGTACATGGGAATTAAGAGAAATCAAGCAGTTTAACTTCAAAAAAATGATTCTATTGCCTTCTAAGCAAAAACTTGAATACTTTTGCAAAGGTTTCATGATAATGCAAATTAGTAACCTAAACCTAACCTTTCTCCGCGATAACGCCCATCACGTACTCGTTGCCACCATTTACGATTTTCTAAATACCATTGTACCGTTTTGCGTAAACCGCTAGCAAAAGTTTCTTGTGGTGACCAGCCTAATTCTTGTTGGATTTTATCAGCATCAATGGCATAACGTTGATCATGACCTGGTCGATCAGTAACAAAGGTAATTAATTGTTTATGAGGTTTATAGGGTGAATTTGGTAATAATTCATCTAAAATATCACATATCATATAGACAACATCCAGATTTGTCTGCTCATTATGTCCACCAATATTATAAGTTTCGCCTAATTTTCCTTGTTGTAATACCAGCCATAATGCACGCGCATGATCGTCAACATAAAGCCAATCACGAATATTTTCACCTTTACCGTAAATAGGTAATGGATTACCAGCTAACGCATTGATAATAATGACAGGAATTAATTTTTCAGGAAATTGGTAAGGACCATAATTATTAGAACAATTCGTAGTCACCACTGGCAAATTGAATGTATGATGCCAAGCGCGAACAAGATGATCAGATGAGGCTTTACTTGCTGAATAAGGAGAATTGGGTTGATAAGGCATGGCTTCGGTAAATAAACCGGTTGCACCTAAACTACCGTATACTTCATCAGTTGAAATATGGTGAAAACGAAATTGATCTTTACGCTGACCTGTCAAGCTTTGCCAATATTGACGTGCCGTTTCAAGTAAAGTATAAGTACCTATAATATTAGTTTGAATAAATTCAGCCGGTCCATCAATAGAACGATCAACATGAGACTCTGCGGCTAAGTGCATAATCGCATCAGGTTGAAATTGTTCAAAAATTTGTGTTATCGCAGATGCATCACAAATGTCTGCTTGCACAAAGTGATAACGCGGATTTTGCTCAATACTCGTTAAAGATTCCAAATTACCCGCATAAGTTAATTTATCAAGATTTATAATGGTGGTGTCTGTTTCATTGATGAGATAGCGAATAACCGCCGATCCAATAAAACCAGCCCCACCTGTGACAATCAGTTTCAATATATTTATCCTTCAAAGATAGAGTGTTATAAAACAAAAAAAGCGATGTTTCATTATCGAAACACCGCTATTTTGTTAAATCATATAAGCAGTTACCACTTTCTCAATCCTTTTGGATAGGATAGTTGAAAGGGTAAAATATCATGCTTATTCAGTCATAAACATCAAACTCTTAGGTACTTCTCTTTCTCTGTACAGTTTGATTTCAATCACAACACGACGGTTCTTGCTACGACCGGCACTGTTTGAGTTAGAAGCAATGGGTTCTTTTTCACCTTTACCATGTTGTGCTAATTTATCAGATGGAACATTGCGTGAAAGTAAGTAATCAGCAACAGATTTCGCCCGTTTTTCAGAGAGTTTTTGGTTGTAAGAATCACTACCAACAGAATCGGTATGACCAATAACTGTTACATCTCTGACATAATCACCATCATCGATAATGCCTTGTGCAATTTGGTCTAAAGTGACTTTAGCTGCAGGTTTCAAAGTAAATTTGTCAAAATCAAAGAGAACGTCACTACTTAAGTTTTCTTCAACCACTTGCTTAACGTCAGCAGCACCGCAACCGTTTTTATCGACAGTTTCACCTAATGGTGTACCTAGGCACAAATCATGACAATCAATTACGCCATCTTGGTCAGTATCTAATGGGCAACCAAATTCATCTACTTTACAATCTTTTGGCGTATCTGGACACTTGTCGCAGTAATCAGCAACACCATCACCATCTGCATCTTTTGGACAACCTTCTTCATTTAAATCATCAGGACCGGGTTCGCCTGCACTGGCTGGACAAGATGCAGAACAAGCTGCTTTTTCTTCAGTAGTATCACCGCATTCTTTAAAAAATTTAGCGGGGTCATTAGGTGATACTGGCGTTTCAATACATTCATTTTCACGTGTACTTAAAACAGGTTTACCTTCTGTATCAACGAGACGATAGGTATCTTTATCGTCGTTGGCTGCCAAAGAGAGAGAAGCGGATGTGGACAGTAAAGCCCCCACCGCTAATCCCATAACAATTTTACGCTTAGTACTATTAAACATATGTACATTCCTTTAACTGTAATGAAATAACAAAATATATAAAACCTTGATTCATAACTGAAATACCGCACTCAATTGGGATAATAGAGATATAAAATCATCAAAAGCTTTATGCATTGTCTGCCTACTATACCGAAATCCATGCAATTTGAACACAGTGTATCAATTTAGCAACAACAGACACCATAATTCAAACGTATGTGAACTCTTGATTAATGGATTCAGCCTGATAACGATTATCTACGCATTAATTGAGCTACCCTGTGTGACTTCTGCTACACTAACAGCGAATTTTACAACATGTGGAATTCTAACAACAAGCGCATAGAGAGTCTAGGCTTTTAGCAGATGCGTTGTATATTCATTTTTTTTATTTTAACTAACTGAAAATTAATAAATTTTTTTATTTCAATTTCAGCGTATTTTTTTTAGGGCAGGCACTTAATATTTACCATACTCTGATCAAAACTAATTTGCTAATAGGGATTCAAGTTCCCCTTCCATATCTAAGTCAACTAAATCGTCATACCCACCCACATGCCGTTCACCAATAAAAATTTGGGGGACTGTGCGTCTATTGGTTGTTTCAATCATAATCTTCATTTCTTCAGGATGTTGGTCGACAAAAATCTTTTGAACTTGAGCACCTCTTTTAGACAACAAATGTTCAGCACGATGACAATAGGGACAAATTTTCGTACAATACATGCGGATAATTGGCATAGTCTCTCCGATCCTTTTTACTTACCAAAACCTACCATGAGCAAGTTTTAGCAACTGCGACAGAGCCCTTTGTTTGCGCTTTACCGCCGCGCGGGCGGGCTGTCGGGTGAATCTACCAATGCACGTAACAAAATATTA
>DYNN01000071.1 GCA_020721045.1 Thiomargarita sp.
TTTTAGACATGACATGTACCTTATGGCGATAACCAAGCCCGTGTTATGTTGACAACAGTCAAAGGGCACGGGGTAAAACTCGTGCTTTGGTAGATTCACCCGACAGTTTTTCTGTCGCAGTTGCTAAAACTTGCTCATCGTAGGTTTTGGTAAGTAAAAAGAATCGGCTAGTACGAGATATCAAATCTCATTGGTCTTATCCTTCTACACTTTTGGACAAGGGACTGTTGTTGTTCCTTGTCATTTTTTATTGTGTTACATTTTAGTCTAAAAGTGTAAAATTTATCTCATTATTTATCTTTCGTCAATTCCAATCAATTTTATCTTGCCTACATTAGGGTAATAAAGCGACTTGTTTTAACCCCATCGCTTCGGGTAACTCACACATAATATTCATGTTTTGTATTGCCTGACCCGCAGCACCTTTTACCAAATTATCAATGACAGAAAGAATAACAATCGTTGAACCATTTTGTGGACGATGTATCGCTAATTGACACATATTTGTACCTCTGACATTGCGGGTTTCTGGATGCGCGCGTGCGGGTAATACATCAACAAACGGTTCGTTTTGATAATGAGTTGCCAATAACTGCTGCAAATCAACATTATCTTGCTTTAAAGTCGCATATAAAGTCGCGTGAATGCCACGGATCATCGGTACTAAATGCGGTACAAAAGTGAAATTAACCGGTTGCTGAGCCACTTGATTAAGTCCTTGCACAATTTCTGGTAAATGTCGATGTCCCGCAACATTATAAGCTTTAAAACTTTCACCGGCTTCACCCATTAACACGGGCACCGCAGCCTTTCTACCCGCCCCACTGACACCTGATTTAGCATCTGCAATTAATGGCGTAGATTCAATCACATCTGCGCGCAACAAAGGCAATAATCCCAATTGCACCGCTGTTGGATAGCAACCCGGACAAGCAATCAAACGGGCTTTGGCGATAGCAGTGCGATTCATTTCCGGCAAACCATAGACTGCCTCCGCTACCAAATCAGGACAAGCGTGCGTCATTCCATACCATTTTTCCCACACTGCAATGTCTTTAATTCTAAAATCCGCTGATAAATCAATAACTTTTACACCAGCTGCTAATAATTGTGGTGTTGTTTGCATGGCTGTGCCATTAGGCGTTGCAAAAAATACGACATCGCATTCATGTAAATTTTCTTGTGCAGGATCAGTAAAAGCCAAATCGACATAACCGCGTAAATTAGGGAAAATATCCGCTACGGATGTTCCAGCTTCTGCGCGTGATGTGACAGCTTGTATTTGTACTTGTGGATGATTGACTAAAAAACGGAGTAATTCAACGCCGGTGTATCCTGTACCACCAACAATGCCAACTTTTATCATGGTTATTTATCTCACCTTAAACATTAACTATTCAATATAACTGATAATTATAGTGTATTGTGTCACAAAAATCGATTGATTTACAAAGAAATTTCTCTTACAATCGTCTTCTGTCATCGTGAATAAACCCCATTAAAGGTATATCAAATTGACGTGTTAACGCCATCACTTTAAACAATTCTCCCATTTCGCTGGGTAAAGTTAAGGTTTTGATTTGCTGCGTAATACGGGCATATTCTGCCACATTTTCCGCATCATAATCGCTTAATAATTCCATTAAACCACAACTTAATAAAAAGTTTGCTTGCTGAGTGAATCCCGCCACTTGTAAATCCGCAGCCAATGCCGCTTCTGCCACTGCAGTAAAATCCACATGTGCCGTTATATCTTGTAAACCTATTAAAATCAAAGGATTACTATGCGTATAATGTTGATAATGACACATCAATGTACCGTCATTGCGTTGCGGATGATAATATTCATGCTGGGGAAATCCATAATCAATTAATAAAACAACACCTTGATTCAAAAAATTCGCTACACTGTTGATCCATGCGGGCAAAAATAAATTAATTTCCGATTGATAATGTATTGGTAACTGCAAATTTTCAATAGAAGTTTGTAAATCAAAAGCGGTTACTGCGTGCATTTGCCAAACAAATTGCTCATTTTCATAACCAACGCAATATTCCTCAATCCCTTGTTCACTCACTCGAAAACGGTGAACTGGCATGGCATCTAATACTTCATTGGCGATAATCACTGCATTAAATGGTGTTATCGGTAAAGCGTTAATCCATTGTATTATTTGATATAAATCTGACGGTAGTTGTGCTTGTAAAGTTGCTTGCTGCCGTTGTTGTAATTCTGCACTAATTTCAATGATAATATACTGCGTGGGCAAACATGCCAATTGGGCTAAACTTTGCAATAAATTAGCCGCTAATTTCCCTGAACCTGCACCAAATTCTACGATTACGCCGGATTTTAATTGAGAAAGTATCTGTTGACATTGTTTGGCTAAACATTGGGCAAATAGAGGGGAAATTTCAGGCGCAGTGACAAAATCACCTCCTTTGCCAAATTTACGTAATCCTGCGGTATAATAGCCTAAATTGGGTGCATATAGAGCATGTTGCATGAATTCTGCAAAAGTCAGTGTACCTTGTGCTGTAATTATTTTTTGTTGAATAAAATCAATCAATTTCTGACTATGAATGACAGCATCAATATCAGGTGTTGGTAATGGGTCTATTATTTTCATAGGTATAAACAGTGAAATATCATCATTTTTTACAACAAAGTTTTAAAAGTATTATCAATTATTTATTGCCACAAAGTTGTTTTTTATGTGGTCATTTAAGTGATTTAGCTTTATGTGAGTATTGTTTGCAAAGTTTACCTTACTTACAACATTATTGTCAGCGTTGTGGAGAAGAACTTTTTACCAAGGATAACACATGTGGTAGGTGTTTGATCGAGCCGCCACTTTACACCCAAATACGTGCGATTTTTAAATATGAATATCCCGTGGATAAGTTAATTCATGCGGCTAAGTTTGGACAAAATTTGGCTATTTTAGATTTTTTAGGCAAAGAAATGAGCAAACAACTAATAGCGCAATTATCAACAAAATCTGTATTACCCGATGTATTAATTCCCATTCCTTTGCATCCACAACGATTAAGAGAGCGTGGCTATAATCAATCGGTAGAATTAGCTAAAATTATTGCTAAACAAATACATGTTACCTTGAATTATACGGTTTGCCAACGTATTCGCAACACGCCGCATCAGACTATTTTACCGTCAAAACAACGTCGTCGTAATTTACATAAAGCCTTTGTTATCAATAATATTCCGCAACATTGGCAATATGTAGCATTGATTGACGATGTGATGACAACGGGTAGTACTGTTCAAGAAGTTACGCGCGTTTTACTTCAAGCGGGTGTATCACAAGTAGATGTATGGTGTTGCGCGCGAACCTAATTTTATTTTAAGTAATCATATCATTATCAACTAATTATTTAACCACAGGTGTATTATTATCACACTTTAGTTTAATATTAATTGGTATTCGTTCAGACAATTTTTACGTATTTTATTTTAAATCATGTAATTAAATAGAATTTTAAAAAAATGACAGTGATAATACAATAATGATAGAAAAAATTTTTAATTTACTGATAAATAACCAATTGATAGTCATATCGGTGATAAGTGCTTTTATTTTCCTGATTGTGTTATGGAAATATGCACGCCGTCGCAATAAAATTGAAATAAACGAGCCAATAAGGAGAGATTTATACGAGGATGAATTATATATTTATGATGATAATAAAGCCTTAGATGAAGATAAAACTGAATCGATTCCAAAAGAAACTGAAGAAGAAATCGATGTTGCCAATGATACTGATAAACCAACGCCTGCAGCCAAAAGTGAGGAATTAATCATTGCTTTGTTCGTGATTGCTCTAAATGAAAAAGGGTTCACTGGCGGCGATATTTTTGCTGTTTTGGAAGAACAAGGGCTAAATTACGGTAAAATGCGCATTTTCCATCATTATGGTATCGGCGAAGTCAAAACAAAAATTCCAGTTTTTAGTATTGCTAATATGTTAGAACCCGGTACTTTTAATCCACAAATAATGGAAGAATTTGTCAGTCCCGGTTTGGCTTTATTTATGCGTTTACCGGGTCCTTTTGGGGGACGTGTTGCTTTTGAATTAATGCTTAATAAAGCGCAACGTATTGCAGAAATTTTAGAAGGACACGTGGTTGATGAACAGCATGAGGAATTAACTCAACACACGATTAATCGATTACGTGAACAAATTGCACATTTTGAAGGGCGCAAAACGTAGTGATTACACTTGGAAGCGTTGAATCAGTTGGCGCAATTCGCCAATTTTTTCCAGCTGATTACGATAACGAATAGCTAAATAAAGTTGTATAATTTCATCGACTTGTTCCGTTGATTTGGGATATTGCCGTTTGATTCGTTTGGCAAAAGTGGAAGGAGCTTCACCAAGTTGACGTTGCAAACCACGGCGCGCTAATTGATGGCAAAAGCGCAAATAAAGCTGTTGTGCAGGATCAGTTGTGCGAGAAGTTCGTAAAAACATGCTAATAGCAATGATCACAATAATACTCATGATAATAAATGTCAAAGCAATCGCCATCTCTCGCCAATGCCATTGTAAACCTAATAATTTTAACAATTCCAATTGTTTAGCTGGATCATAACCTAATATCCATTGATTCCAACCATTATTGAGCGCGTCCCAAGTGTTGCGCACTTGTTCCCATAATTTAATAACAGCCGACTCTTTAGTCCAATTAACCGCTAAACCTAATGGATTAAATGTTTCCGGAAAAACATTGTCAAATCCTTGTTCAATACGACCGGGTTCAACTGCACTGGTGGGATCAACGCGAACCCATCCTTTATCTCGTAGCCACACTTCAGCCCAAGCATGGGCATCACGTTGACGCACAACCAAATAATCGCCCACATTGTTTAATTCACCGCCTAAATAGCCCGTTACGATGCGCGTCGGAATGCCCGCCGCTCGCATTAAAACTGTAAAAGCAACTGCATAATGTTCACAAAAGCCTTGTTTAGTATCAAATAAAAATTCATCAACAGTATCACCTATTAGTAGTGGCGGAGTTAAAGTGTAATAAAAAGGTTGTTGGTGAAAGTAAGATAATGCTTTTTGAACGATTTTTTCGGGTTGTTGATATTGTTGTTGCCATTGGGCAGCTAATTGACGCGCTTTAGGATGTTTATCTTTTGGTAGTGATAGAGCAAGCCAACGTAATTCATTGATCATTAATGATTTATCAACGCGATAATGGGTATAAGAACGCAATTGATAACGCAACCGTTGTTGTACTGGATGACGGGACAAAATTTGATAATCTTGATTAATTTTAGCCGTTACATTGCTTGGCATCGTATCAGGCAAATCCAGTGCAAATAGCCAACGTTCATTGTGTGGTTCTAGCGTCACCGTGTATTCGTAGGGCTGATCCATGCGTTCAAAAGGTATAGGCATATCAAACAATTTCTGCCAATAATTACCTTCCCAATTACGCCCATCACTCGTCCATAATACCGGACCACGCCAATATCGCTCTGAGGGCGGCGGTAATTTATCCTGTTCAAATTTGACTCGAAACGCAATTTCATCAGAAAAAGTCAATTCACTGATCGTACCCATTGATAAGCGATTGCTCAAGCCACTCATACCGCTGTGCATACTTTTAGGTAAACTCCAAAAAGGACCGGCTACACGTGGAAATAATACAAATAACACTAACATCAGGGGCAGTGCTTGCAATAGTAATGTAGTGGATAATTTTAAGCGTTGACGAATGGATAATTGATTATTTCTGTCGGTCAGACTCACTAATGTGGCTGTCATAATCAACATCACTATGCCCATATAAATTGCTGTTGGAATGGATTGTGAGTACAAAAAATTAGTAATAATTAAAAAATAGCCTAAAAAACAAAGTAATAACGCATCTCGTTGACTATTCATTTCGATAAATTTCAACGCACACAAGACAACTAATAAAGTCACGCTGGTATCACGACCAAACGAGGCGTAACTGGCTAATACACCAATAAAAATAACGATAGCTAGCACTATCTTTAACTGTTGCGGTGGTAGTGATAAACGATGTTTAGTGATCAAATATCGCCATATGAGCAATAGAAAAAACGCGGGAATAACCCATAATGGTAGACGTGGCAAATGAGGCAAAGTGACTAAAATTAAAGAAAATATCAGCCACACTAATGCTGATAAATGTGGAAAAAGTTGAACAGTTGTCATGACATCCTTGTTTTTAATCTAAGCATTTAATTATATTGAATTAATAACCTTTATCCATTGTTGTCCAATCAAAGCGGGGGAAAAATTTTGTGCAATATAATCTTGTGCTTGTGCGATACGTTGCATAACCAACGCCGGATTTTGCAAAGCCCACTGTATACCCGCTATCATATCTTGATCGACGTAAGCCCATTGAGCAAATTCTTGATAAGAAGGAATGGGTTAGGCAACTACAAATCTTCCTGCCCATAATGATTCTACCAGCCGATTGGGGCTTTTAACTATTTTAGTATGATTCATTAAGCTAGGAATCACTACAATATCTGCTTGTTTTAACCCTTGATATACTGAATGTAGTGACCATTCTGAGAAACGCAAATTAAATTGTTGACCGTGTTGTTGATTAAATGTAGTGCAAGCAGCGGCAACACCTTGATCAGCTGATGTAATAATATGTAGTTCTAAAGGAACTTGTTGTGAAAAAGGCAACAATTGCGGAATCATGGCTTGTAAACTATCAAAATTAGCAGCATGTCCAAACCATAATAATTTCAAACGATTATCTTTGATAGATAAATCAGGTGTTTTGCGCTGTCCTTCGTAAGGATCGGTAATAATAACGGATTTTCTATTAGTTTTTATTTCAACAATTTCAGTCATTTGTTTAGTATTAACCACAATTTGATCTGCAAGATTTACCATCGTATGATAATGCGGACCGCCTTGTGGATGCTCAAAATGATTGTCACAAATATCAAAAATAACTTTAATTCCCATTGCTTTAGCAGTCATTGCCAATGATTCATTGAGAGAAGTAAAGCTTTTTGAAAAGATGATAATGTCAGTTTTTTTTAAAGATGGGACAACTGATTGAATATTTGTGTTTTTATCCACAGTTACAATTTTAGTTTGATAATTTTGTGCCTTCAATTCAGCAGCCGGAATAATCACTCTATAACGTATACTAGCTTGTTTTGAATAGAGTTTATCATTTTTTTTAGTGAGTTGATCGAAGGTTATCCAAATAATTTTCATTTTCATTCCATAAGGGATAATGCAAAAACAAAGGCATGTTCTCGTCGATGAGGACCATTGGGATAGTAGTGATATCTAAGACCAATTTGATTGAAACCGATTTTTTGATAAAGATCGATGGCAGTTTGATTAGAAATTCTAACTTCTAAAAATACTGTATCTACTTGTTTTAATTTAGCTTTATTTAATAAGTGACGTAAAATCTGCTCGCCATAACCACGCTTTTGCCAGTGCGGGTGCACGCAAATGTTTAAAATGTGCGCTTCTCCTGCCGCTATCGATATAATACCATAACCAATTAATTTTCCTTGTTTTTCAGCGACATAGGCTTCATAACCGACTTTTAAACAATCGTGAAAAATCTTTTGTGTCCAAGGAAACTGATAAGCCGTTGTTTCAATTGCCATCACATTGGCAACATCCTCTGTTTTCATTTGACGTAAAGTTAAGTCAGTCATAATCGATACAGTATACATGGACTATTGCTCAGCAAAAATTTGACAGGCTAATTGTAAGTCTTGCCACGCTTTACGTTTTTCACTCGGACGACGTAGCAAATAAGCCGGATGATACATGGCGATAAGTGGAATATTATTATAATTCCATTTTTGTCCACGCAATTTTCCAATAGGTGTCTCAGTGGCTAATAAATGTTGCGCTGCAATAGTGCCTAAAGCAATGATAATTTTAGGTTTTAATAAAGTAATTTGTTGTTGTAAAAAATGCGTACAGCAAGTCATTTCCTCCGGCGTCGGATTGCGATTATCCGGCGGACGACATTTTAATACATTGGCAATATATACAGTTTCACGTGGTAAATTAATAGCTTGTAACATTGAATTCAATAACTTACCTGCACGTCCTACAAAAGGTTCACCTTGCACATCTTCATCAGCGCCGGGGGCTTCACCAACAAATAACCAGTCTGTTTGCTGATTGCCTACTCCAAAGACAGTTTGCGTGCGCGTTTGGTGTAATGAACAGTCTGTGCAGTTAACGACTTGATTTTGCAAAGTTTCCCAGTTTAAATTATTTGGTAATATTGCAGGTGATTTTGTTTCTATCACAGCCTGATCGCTCATGGTATTTGTTATATCTTCTATATCAATTTGAGGTAAGATTTCTGTGGGTAAATTTCGCCGTACCCACATTTCTATCCCCATTGTTTTTAAGTAATATGGGTGCAAAGATTTCATATTAAATTAATAAGTGCCATATAATATTACAACCACCGTTTTCCTAAATAACGCGCGTGTAACAGTCGCTCCATACTTGCCCGTGCAATTTGACGTCCCCATTTGAACTCTTTGTATAACATCACAAAACGAAGAATATCACGTACAACTAAGCGACGTTCTTTCCAACTTAATGCCATGAGTGCGGCTGGAAAATCGGCTTCATGTGGCTTGGCGAAAATGATTTTTAGCGGATTCCACTGATCGGTGGTACGACGCACCTCTGAGACTATCATTTGACGATAAATGTCTTGCACTGAACGGTTGCGTACTTTTGCTTCAATAATTGCTTCACCAGCAATCGCACCTGAGTGTAAAGCGCAACTCATGCCTTCGCCAATCATGTTTAAAAATCCCGCGGCTTGTCCAGTAATCAATACGTTACCTTTGCCAAACACGTAACGATTAATTAGCGAAGGTCCGAAATTTTCTGCACACCCTTCAAGTTCTGTCGCAGGTTGTAATTTAACGTGATGTTTGTCTGTAAGATAATTCACTACATTTTGATGCTTTTTATTAAAATTATCGCCCTTTTTAAAACCAACACCAACAATTTGCCGTCCATCACGTGCATGACTCCAAGTGTAGTGTCCTAAATTAGGATGAAACCAAAAATGGAAGTATTCGTGATCAAGCGGACAATCAATGATGTCATGAAACTTTTGCCCAACAAAAAACCAAGGAATTTGTTTTGGATAATCCGGATAAATGGCACGCGTCACATGTGAACTGGGTCCATCTGCACCGATGAGGTAGCGCGTGGTATACTGGACTTCTTCACCGTCTGGACGGCGTGTGGTCACAATAATTTTGTCGTTTTGTTGGGTTAATCCGACAAAAGATGTTTGATCATGAATTTCGGCTTGACTACGTTTAACAGCCCAATAATCAGCGTATTTACGATGCAAATGGGGTGTTGTTCCACCAAAAAAATCCATTGACATAGAAACCATACTCGGAAAGTGGAAAGTAACGCCACGACACCAAGTAGGATCATGCAAGGTTTCACGCGGTAAAGGACCAAAATTTTCTAATAAAAATCGATAACCTCGTGGTGATAAAATACCACTACATATTTTGTGACGTGGTAAAGCTTTTTTGTCGATAATAATTGTTTCAAATCCGGCATCTACTAAGCGTTTTGCGGTTGCAGCACCGGCAAGGCTTGCACCAACAATAATAGCGTCAACTGAACGCATGAAAATTCCTTCAAGTTGTTGATATTACAATGTTTTAGCTTCTCGTAATTTCTCAATTTCCAAAGCTTGCTTTAATTTTTCAGTTTGTGGAATAACTTGTTCTTTCATTAATATACTGATTTCAGTTAAATTATTTTCACGCCCTAAGATTTCGAGCGTTTTGCATAAATTAACCATTGTGACTGCGCCGACATTAGAGCAACTGCCTTTGAATTTATGGGCGGCTAAGTAGACTTCTTCACCGTCACCTGTGGCTATAGCGACATGGAGTTGTTGCAAGTAATTGGGAAGTTCTCGCAGAAATAAATCTAATAACCACGTAATTCCACGACTTTGCATATCTACACGCATTTGATTTAATAAACGAGGTGATAATATTTTTTCATTAATTTCAGGCAATTGCGCATCTTTTGCTTTCGTACTCTCATCAGGCTTTATATCAATGGGAAACTCTATCGCGGCAATTTGTTCGGTTTGTTCAAATTTAATATAATGTGCGAGTAAAGTGCGTAATTCTTCTGATTTAACGGGTTTAGTCAAATAATCGTCCATGCCGGCTGCAATACAACGTTCGCGACTCCCTTGCATGGCATCTGCAGTGAGGGCAATAACAGGTATATGTTTGTTTATAGAGGAATTTTTTTCTATTTTACGTAATTGACGTGTCGCTTCAAATCCATCCATATTGGGCATATGACAATCCATTAAAATAAGATCAAATTGTTGCGATTTTAAGACACGCAAGACTTGTTCACCATTATCAACAACGACAACTTGGTAACCTAAATGTCCTAACATATCTTTGACAACTTCTTGATTAATTAAATTATCTTCTGCTAACAAGATGGTTTTATTTAAAATAGTTTGCAGATTAGTCGATTGGGTTTGCATTGTATTCATTGAAATCACGGGCTTTTCAATAATATTGATTAAACAGTGAAACAATTTTGATTGCGTCACCGGTTTATTTAAAAAGTAATATTTGGAATCAGATGACGTTTCGCCTAATAGCTCATCTTTAGCAGTTAGAACAATAATAGGCAATTTTACATATGTTGTTCTAATTTTATCAATTAATTCGAAAACGGTTTCTTCAGTCATTCCATCGTCTAAAATCAACATATCATAGGGTGCTAGATGTAGTTGCTTCCAACAGGCTTTGGCGTTACTGACAGTTTTTGTGGTAATTTCCCACGCTTTCAGTTGTTCAGTAATAATCGTACAACAAGTTTCATTATCTTCTAATACCAAAATTTTTAATTGGCTAATGCGTTGTTTTTGTTCAAATGTACACAAGAGTTTAACAGATATTGTCGTTTTTGCAATAGGTAAATTAAACCAAAACAAGCTACCCGTACCCAATTCGCTGCTCAAACTAATTTCGCCTCCCATCAATTGAACTAAATGCCTTGATATTGCTAGACCTAAACCCGTTCCTCCATAGCGTCGCGTTGTTGAGCTGTCTGCTTGTGAAAAGGGTAAAAATAAACGCTTAGCCGTTGTCGATTCAATGCCAATACCGCTATCAATGACTTCAAAGTGTAGTAACATTTCTTGCTGCGTTTCTTTAAGAACAAATACATGTAAAATGACTTGTCCTTTTTCGGTGAATTTAATCGCATTGCCTAATAAATTATTTAATACTTGGCGTATTCTGCTGGGATCACTTTGTAATAAAACGGGTAATGTAGTTGGTATTTGACAGGCTATTTCTAATCCCTTTCTATGCGCTGATGCGGTAAATAAATCAATGATTTCTTCCAATAAATGACGTAAATCAAAATTAATTTTCTCTAAAGTCAATTTACCGGCTTCTATCTTAGAAAAATCAAGTATATCATTGATTAATGTAAGTAAAGCATCACCAGAATTACGCACCATTTCTACATAACGGCATTGCTTTGCGTCTAAATTAGTTTTTTGAAGTAATTCAGTCATACCAACAATACCATTCATTGGCGTGCGTATTTCATGACTCATAGTCGCTAAAAATTCGCTCTTTGCCCGATTAGCAGCCTCTGCCGTTTCTTTAGCTTGGCGCAAAGCAATTTCTGTTTGTTTTCTCGCAGTAATGTTGTGAATAAAGCTAAACAATAAATTTTCTTGTTCAGAATTATGTAGTTGAACATAAGTCGTTGCCACTTCTACATCAACAAAATGTCCTTGTCGATGGCGATAACTGCTTTCTATACAATTTGCGCCTGTTTTCATTACCGTTTGCATTTTTTCGATAATTTCTTGCTGAGAAGAGTTACCATCAAAATGACTGATAGGCATATTCTCCATTTCAGTGCGTTTATAACCCAACATTTTGCAAAAAGCGGGATTCACTTCTTTCAAAATACCATCAAGTCCCAAAGTATAAAAACCATCCATAGAACCTTCCAAAATTGCATTATTACGGCGAATTTGGCGGATTAAATCCTGTTCAGCTTGTTTTCTTAGAGTAATATCGGTCGCTAAAATTAATGCACCAATAATATGCTCATCAGGATCAAGTAGTGGTGAATAAGTGGTTTCAAATTCGCGTTCAGTTTGACTAAACTTTGTCTCTCCACTAAACATATCGCCCTGCAAAGCGCGTTTTACATTGGTGACAAATATCGGATATTCTTTGTAGTAATTAAAAATACGATAGCCAACTAATTCATCTTCTTGTAATCCTAATGTTTTCAAACCCATACCGCGCGAAAAAGTGATCATACCATGATAATCGACTACCCATAAAATGACAGGTAAGTTATTGATAATCGTCTGTAATCGCATCTGGGTTTCACGTAATGCGTTCGCACTTAATTGCCGTTGTCGTTCTGCTTTAATAGTCAAACTCAACATAGCAGAAGCAAGGATAATAAAAACAATGAAAATACTGGCAGATTGCATCCATATACGTTGTTTCTGATCTAAAAAAACTCCCATGACTGGCAAACTGACTAATTTCCAATAGGTCCCTTCCACAGGCGCTTCGTGCAGTATATAGTGCTTTTCTGCGGGTGTCAGTGTTACTTTGCCTAAGTCTGATTTATCACTACTGGCTACGAATTCAACTATTCGGTTTTGATCGAGCAACAATAAAACGAGGGTGTGGTTAAAAGTATAACGAACAAGTAACACACTGGTAACGCTATCAAAAGAAAAATCAGCCATGAACCAACCACCTACTGATTTATTGCCCCAAGGTACGAAAATGTGAAAATAACGATTCTTCAAATTGTCTGAATGTAGCTTAACTTGGGCATTTTGAGTGGGATTCGCCATAAAAGCTTTAAAATCATCATGACAAACTGTACCCATTTTTTCATCATTATGATCGAGAAGTACATTTCCTTGATGGTTGACGATCATAAAGCAACCCATTTGATCGGTGAAAAAAGCATCTGCACGCTGTATAATCTGCCCCTTTGCAAACGCTTTTCGTTCCTCATCAGAAGGAATATTGGGATCATTTGGTAGTGAATGCGCTAATTCATATAAAAATAATGCCTCACTTTGAACAAATACGGCACTTAAACGGCGTTTTTCAGCTATAGATAAGGTCAGTTGTTTCGACAAACTCTCTATCCAACCGGTTGCCACTTCGACTTCGTGATTTTTAAAATCTTCATAACGCGTTTGTCCTATCCATATGAGGAGGGAACCTATAAATAGGGAAAACACGAAAAAAATTGTATAACTTCTAGAAAAAAGTTTATTCAACATATTCGTTTACAACACATTTTTGGTGGTAATGATTGGGTAATTTTTATTATTGTAGTTACATCTGAAAATATATTAGAACGCGTTGACTTAAAATGAAATACACAAAACCATTTTTCAATTATAAAGCAACAAGACGTATCCTCAATGCCATTAAGTTAAGCGTTTCCCCCCCTTTTTTAAAGGGAGCAGAGGGGATTTAAGTAATTGAAATATAAAAAATCCCCCTCAATCCCCCTTTGGTAAAGGGGAAAGCAAAATTCCCTTAACTTAATGTTATTGAGACGTATCTTAGCTATCTAATAAAATTAATTTTATAGTCAAATAGCCTTGTTATAACATATTTAAGATAAGAAAGTGATAATTATTTTACAGCAATTATAACGTTCAGAAAGTATTATTTTACGCGCGCTCACATTTCAAATTTGCAACAATACGCCAAAATAATTTATACTGATGAACTAAGAAGTTGATTGGGCAATCGCTGTATATTTCCAAAAGATATAGGGAGGAAAGTCCGGGCTTCACAGGACAAGGTGCCAGATAACGTCTGGGAAGCGAGAGCTTATGGAAAGTGCCACAGAAAATATACCGCCTGCAAGGCAACTTAAAGGTAAGGGTGAAATGGTGTGGTAAGAGCGCACCGCATTGTTGGTAACAGCAATGGCAGGGTAAACCCCACTTGAAGCAAGACCAAATAGAAGAACATGATAATCAGTGAACAATCACGCTTATTAAGATGTGGTCCGCATCGTTCTTGGGTAGGTCGCTAAAGATGTTTAGTGATAAACAGATCAGAGGAATGATTGCCTCGTTAAAGAATTTCTTTAATAGACAAAACCCGGCTTATAGATCAACTTCTTAGATTTAATCATGCCTTATACTCTCACCTATTTTTAAATACTTTACAGTTCTTACGTTAAATTAAAAATGTCAGCAATCTATTATCACCGATTTATGGCAACTTTATTATAATAAAATCAATCATTTGCGAGCCAATTTTACCACTACGCCCTATATGCGCCTCAATGCCATTAAGTTAAGCGTTTCCCCCCTTTTTTAAAGGGGGCAGGGGGATTTAAGTAATTGAAATATAAAAAATCCCCCTCAATCCCCCTTTGGTAAAGGGGGAAGCAAAATTTCCTTAACTTAATGCTATTGTATATACGCCTACGTGTTTTTAATTATTGTGTGTAAATAATGGATCTATCATTCTCAGGAGATTGAGATTTGAACGAAGAAATCAGCAGACGTGCAAAAAAAAGTTTCTTTTGTGCACTACGGATTACACCTTATACGTTACTACTTAATACACAAGGACTGGTATGAGCGTTGAAATTCTTGAAAACATGCCGCACAGCTTGAAACTGCGTTATTCGCATGGAACTTTAGGACTTTTTATTTCATTGTTCTTGGGTTCTATTATTTTTCTAATCGCTAGTCCTATGCTCGTTTTGTCGTTTATAAATTTGGCAGAGAAAGGGTCTATTTTGATAGGTTCTGTAAGTCTATTTTTCACCGTAATTGGTGCGTTGTGGGTGCGTTCGATATTTTTTTCCGGTCACGCTTGCTTATTACATTTCGACCAAAACGCAAAGAAATTGCATTGTTATCCCCAAGCCATTTTACGAAAGCTGCCTGCTGAGGAAGTTCCCTTCGTGCAATTAGATAAAATCGAATTTCAGGAAAAAGTCAACAAAGATGATGATAACAATGAATATCTGACTTATAATCTCACACTGAAGATAAAAGACAAATCTATTTGGGTTACGCCCTTTTGGTCTTTGTTATGGAGTAGTGCTAAAGAATCTCAACGTTATGAAGTGGAAAAAATGGCTCGTCTAATTTCTAAAATTACCGGCATTCCCTATACTTTCTCCACAGACAAGCCGTTGCCGGAAAAATCGTAAGTTAGGGTGCAATACGCTATTGTGCCCTATAGATTGTACCTTACACGAATTATTAATATAAATAAATTGGAATTAAAAAATGTTAATAGAAACAGGAATTATGATCTCTACTTATTTTGGGATCAGAGTTTTTGAAAAAATGAAGAAAAAAATTCATTCAACTGAAACCAATAAGCAACTTCAATATTCTAAAAGTAAATCAATTGATAAAAAATTGACGAAGCAAGAAAAAGAGCAAACTAATGAAAAAATACATATTCAAGTTGATCGAAGATTAAGCTTTCTTTCAATCGGCTTATCTGCTGTAAGACAATTTGTTTATCCACCTCTAGCACCTTTAAGTTTAGGACTTTATATCTATACAATGATTCCTTATATGAGGCTAGTAGAAAAATCGCTGTTAGAAGATCGAAAAGTGAATATTGATGTGCTCTTTTTTACCGCCGATGCAATAGTTTTAACGTTAGGTCAATATTTTACTGCTGCTGTAGGGGTTTGGATGATTCATGAAGGTACATATGCAGTGGCAAAAGCGCAAGGTCGTTCTGAAAAAATGCTCACTGATATTTTTGCACAACAACCTTCTAATGTATGGATTTTGAGAAATAATGTTGAAATTGAAATACCTTTAGAACAAGTTAACACTAATGATATTTTAGTCGTAAATACCGGCGAAGTTATTCCTTGCGATGGCATTATTACAGAGGGATTTGCAACTATTGATCAACATGCATTGACAGGAGAATCGCAACCGGTAGAAAAAGCAAGCGGAGATAAAGTATTAGCCTCTACATTTATCATGACGGGTAGAATCTACATGAGAGTTGAAAAGTCAGGGGAAGATACGACAATTGCTAAAGTAGGAGAAATTTTACAGAATTCTGCGCATTTTAAATCTAATGCACAATTGAAGGGTGAAGAATGGGCGAATAGAGCCACCTTACCTATGCTATTATTAGCAATGGGTATTGTCTTGCCAGTATTTGGTCCTGCTAGTACCGTTGTTTTTATTAGTACTCATTTTGGTGTTCGAGTGCGGATATTTGCACCACTTACAACGTTGAATCATATCGCGCTCGCTGCACATAAAGGTATCTTAGTCAAAGATGGACGCGCACTAGAAAGTTTGAATAATATTGACACAGTCGTATTTGATAAAACGGGAACTTTAACTAATGAACAACCCGTAGTTGGTGCTGTTATTTTATGTGATAGTTATAGTGAAGAAGAAATATTAATGTATGCGGCAGCAGCAGAACGCAAATTTACCCATCCGATTGCAAAAGCGATTACTCAAAAAGCAGAAGCCGCACAACTCATTTTACCCGATATTGAAGAATCCAACTATCAAATTGGCTATGGCGTAGCAGTTAATCATAAAAATCAAACGATTAAAGTTGGCAGTCTTCGCTTTATGACAATGGAAGGGCTTTCTATTCCCAATAGTATTAAAGAAATAGAATCAGATATTTACAATAAAGGCTCTTCTCTCATATTTGTCGCGATAAATGATAAAGTCAGTGGCGCAATTGAGATACAACCGCAAGTACGTCCAGAGGTTGAAAGCATTATCGCAGGCTTACGACAACGTGGCATCAAACATATTGCTATCGTTTCCGGTGATCATCAAGAACCGACTAGAAACTTAGCAGAAAAATTGGGCATGGACGATTACCATTATGACATTTTGCCTGAAAACAAAGCAACAATCGTAGAACAGTTACAAAGAGAAGGGCGTTCAGTGTGTTTTATCGGCGACGGAATTAATGACGCTATTGCGATGAAAAAAGCAAATGTTTCCATTTCATTAGCGGGTGCAACTTCGATTGCAACAGATATGGCTGAAGTAGTGTTAATGGATGGCAGTTTATCTCATTTATCTGATTTATTTGATATTTCAAAAAAATTAGATGCAGGTTTAGACAATGCTCTCCTGTACTCCATTGTGCCTAGCGCCATTAATCTTAGTGGAGCTTTCGTGTTTCATTTCTCCATTTTGACTGCATTTCTTATCAATGCCACTTCTGGCCTTGTTACCTTGTATAGTGTTATGCAACCGTTACGAGAAATTTCTAATGACAAAAAAAATAACGATCAGGAAACCTTTCCCGATGTTTTAGATCTTAACTAGATTGCTTTACATATATTTAAATGTATGTAATAATAAACAAGTAAAT
>DYNN01000231.1 GCA_020721045.1 Thiomargarita sp.
CGATACCCTGCCAATTTATTTTTCGATTTCCACGGCTAAGTTATTCATTTTTTTAATTTCTTTTTTCTCATTGATTCTCCATTTAATTCTATCCGGTGTGAGGAGTAAACAACCCTGTCAAGGATGGCATCTGCAATTGTATCGTCACCGATTAACCCATGCCAGTCTTTGACGGGTATTTGCGATGTAAATATTATCGATGCACTGTCATATTTGTGTTCGACTATATCCAGTAAAGCCTGTCGCTGCAACTGGTCTATGGCGGTTAAGCCAAAATCGTCGAGGATTAATAATTGAGCGTTTTGTAATTTTTTGAGCAGTGATAAATAGTTCCCCTGAAGTTTCGACAGTTTTATTTCATCCATAAGCCTTGCGGTATTAAAATAGAGGGTTTTGAAAAGTATGTGGCAGGCATGCACGCCCAAAGCTTGGGCCAGGTAGCTTTTACCGCTGCCGGTTGGCCCGGTAATAATGATGTTTTCATTGTGTTTGATAAAATCAAACGAAACCAGCCGTTCAAACAAATTCCGGTCAAGGTTCCGGGGATGACTGTAATCAATGTCCCTGATTGCAGATTGGTGCTTAAATTTAGCATTTACAACCAACCCGTTAATTTTCTTTTCCTGCCTGTGTTCCCATTCATGGTCAACCAGCATGGCAATGTACTGGTCGATGGTGTAATCCTGGTAATTTGCACTCTGGATGTTGTTGTAATAGGCCTCGGCCATACCTGTCATCCTCATTTGTTTCATTTTTTCAATGGTACTGTGATTGTTCATAATTCATTATTTTATTTGTAGTTACCGGTATTTCTTAAGTTGCTGTGTGGTTTTATATCGTGCTGGATTTGCTGGGACTGTGGTTCCAAATCGGTATTGTTTTTTAATATGTTGTCGATGATTTTAAAAGAACAGATGTCGTATTGAAGCGCTTTTTTGCATGCAGCTTCGACCCGCTCTTTTGGATATTGGTGTTTCATGGCAATAATTCCCTGTGAGCGTTTAAAACCAATTTCAGGGTAAGGTTGCTGGTCGATTAATTTTCCAACATAGACGGCAGTGTTCATTCCGATGGCAGCCGCCATTTTTACAAAAAACTCCCTGCTCCACGACTGGTAATACAGGTGGGTGCTCGACAGGTGGTCTTTTATGGTTGAATAACTGCCCCCGCGGTAGCTTTTGGCATGGGTGGCTATACGTTCTTTTTTATAATATATCTCAACGGTATTGATGGTATGCTGTATTTCAACATCATTCCCGATATAACGATAAGGTACGCTGTAATAATTTTTCCCTTCGCTTAAATA
>DYNN01000232.1 GCA_020721045.1 Thiomargarita sp.
ATTCTAGTTGCAAGCCTTTTGGTTTATCAACAGAAAGCGAATTATCAAATACATGCGTTTGGGTGTGTTTTTTGAAGCAGCAACCTAACACGTTCTTTAATATCTTTCAACACATGCGTCAGATGTACTTTAATACTATACTACCTAAAGCGAAGATGTTTATACACATCACTAATCGGTAAAAGTGGTATGTCTATTTATAAGTTCGCACCCATACTTTTCGGTAAATGAAATAGTGTAGTCCCAATACTAAACTACTTCACAAAATATGGGTGCGAAATGTAGTTTATATTGTAACGTTATTATTATCAATAGTAAAATAACTAACCATTTTAATAAATTACCGCGTAAAGTGCCTCAACACGCTACCCTCTACTTTTCTTCACACAAATAATCAAAACGAAAATTGCTAATCACTTAAATTTTATCGGTTTACTATAATTTCACCTTGCATTGTTTTTGGGTGGCAGTGAGTATACCGCGTAAAATATTGATTTCAGATTCAGTCAGTTGACTACGATTGTATAAACGTTGTAAGCGTCTAATAAGTTGTCTTGGGTTAGTTGGGTCTAAAAAGTCAATCTCTATCAATGTTTGACGCAAATGTTCATAAAAACGTTGCATTGATTCGGCAGTGGCTAAGGTTTCTGCGGGTTCCTTTATTAAAGAAGTTTCATTCGCCATTTGTGCGCAACGCAATTCGTAGGCAATAACTTGTACGGCGGCTGCAACATTGAGAGAAGAAAAATCGGCAACTGTTGGAATTTGAATTAAGTAGTGACAATGATCAAGTTCTTCGTTGGTTAAACCCGCATGTTCTCTACCAAATACGATCGCAACTTTTTGTGATGTAAGTAAAACTTTTTCTACACTGTCTCTTGGACTTAATATTTCCCAATTAATCGTGCGAGATCGGGCACTGGTACCACAAACTAAGTGACAATCTTGTATACTTTCTGCAAAATTATCATAGACTTGAGTTTTAGCTAATACATCGCAAGCACCTGATGCGCGGGCAGTGGCTTCTGCATGAGGGAAAAGTTTGGGTTGTACCAGACGTAATTGAGTTAATCCCATATTGCGCATAGCACGCGCTGCGCCACCAATATTACCCGGGTGTGTGATACCGACTAAAACAATATAAATATTTTCAAATAAAAACATGTGAAATGAATAAAATTAAGCGTAGAAAAATGACAGCATTTTACAACAATATTTCAAGGGATCGATAGATAAAAAGCAAATTTGGGTATAGTCTATAAAAATATTGATAACCATTGATATGTTAATATTATATATATACAG
>DYNN01000233.1 GCA_020721045.1 Thiomargarita sp.
TGAATTTTCAACCATTCACTCTATTTGTTTTATTTTAAAATCAATAGGTTATTTACCATTTCACTCATCCTGCCTCATCAAATGAGGAGTCACGCAGTTCAAATCGAATTATTCAAAAAATTAGTATTTTGAACGATTTTTCGATATTTTAATAAAATCAATGTGATAACGACTCTCCCCCTTAACTCCTGCAATGACTAAATCAACCAACGTCGAGCCAAATTCATTGCAGGTTTTTCAATTAGCATATAATTCAGTGTGGCAATTACAAGAATAAAAAGCAATGAACTGAATGCACCAAGGTAACCACTAAAGTTTAATGTATGAAAAATGTAAACTAGCAATGGAAAATGAAGTAGATAAATTGAATATGAAATGTTCGCAATCCACTTTAAAATCAAACATCGCCATACAGGAGCTTGTAACGCGACAACCATCAATGCCCCTAATCCAATGCCAGAAATGAAGTTGGGATTCGTAGTCATCGTCGATAATTCTGACCAACTACTTAGGATAAATAAACTAACACTTGTAAGTATAAAAGGATTTTGTTTAACTAAAAAATCTCGTTGAAAATAAATATAAGCACCGATAATAAAAAAACACAGTTGTGCTGGAAAAGCATTGTTGAGAAATAGGTAGCGTTCCCCCTCACTGAGTGTACGTGTTGGATCCGTAAAAATCCAATCTAAATGATGATGTGTTGCTAACCATGTCCATAGCGTAGCAAACATACAACTTAATATTAATATTGAATTAGGAAAATGACGTAATGGTTTGATAAGTAAGGGAGCACAAATGTACCAACATAACTCAATGGTCAATGTCCACGAGGTATGTAATACATCAAAAGTCAAAGTTGCTTTAGGTTGTAGCTGTTGTAATAAGGTTAAATTAAGTATAAATCCAATTGGATACGCTACAATACGTTCAAACGTGATCACTCCCTGATACCATCCTAAAATTAGATAACATACTAAATATGCTGGAAAAATTCGCAATATTCGGTGAGTAAAATATACCCGTAGTTGGTATTTCTCAGCACTTTGTACAATAAGATAGCCACTCAAGAGAAAAAAAAGTTGTACCCCAAACCAACCCCCATGTTGATGAAAAAAGGGAATCTGAATATGATAGACATGGGCGAGATGGTGAGCAAACACAGCAAAAATTGCGAAAGCGCGTAAAATATCAATATTATTCATAGCATATTCTTTTTTTCAAGACAGTTAATTAACATAATCCGTATTTTCAATGAATTGGGGCGCGCTCACTTGCATTTTCTGATCACTGAGCAAGCGAAA
>DYNN01000150.1 GCA_020721045.1 Thiomargarita sp.
AACAGAAAGCGAATTATCAAATACATACATTTAAATATGTTTTTTGAAGCAGCCAGTTCATTACCGGGTAATAATTAATTTAAAATTTCCCCTTCTACGAGTTAGGAGGGGAATTGTCGTAAATTGTCCATACAACATAATTATTTCCAGTGTCTTGATTAACACGATAAATGGTTGTTTGCATATCAAGCGTGTGACCTTTTTGGTGTAAAGCAGTATACTTTTCTTTTCTCGCACTGCCGTGAATACTGGTAGCTAAGAAATTGAAATAATTACGTAAAATTGTATTGTGATATTCAGTGGGAATGACTTTTGTGAATAAGTGGTTCACTAATTGTTCTGCTTGATAGCCTAATAATTGGCAAATATCGTCATTTACGTAAATAAAACGTCCACGTCCATCGGTAATAAATGCTGCAACATGTAAATTATCTAACACCATGAATAATAACGAATCGTTGTCACTTACGGTTTGACGCATTTTTTTCACTGCGGTAATATCTTCACCAATCGACCAACTGTACCAACCGGGAATTGGGAATTGTTTAGAAATATTTGACCATATGATATTGCGTCGTGTTCCATCTTGACAGGTGACTTCAATTTCCCATTGATTGGTGTCCAATTGTAAGCATTTTTCTCGATATTCGCGTATTTTGGGATCAGGATATAATACGGTTAATGCTTTTTCGTTGTGAATCATTTCATTGGCTTTGTAACCGGTCACTTTTTCACATTGTCGATTCCACATGATTAAACGACCTTTTTCATTAAACGCTTTTAACATCGTAGGCATATTTTGCACTAACAAGCGTAAACGTTCTTCATTTTCACCTAATTGTAGTAAAACTTGTTCATGTTCAGTGATATCTTGCCCCAATAACCATAAGAAAACCTTACCTAATTTGACATCGTTAGACATAGACCAAGCAATCGTTTTTTCACTACTATCTTTGCAAGTTGCAGTGAGTTCCCAATGACGGAAACCACCGTATTTCTTCAACATGTCTTTGCCAGTTTGTAAAATTTCTTGCCGGTTATTTTCATTAGGATACAATAATTCCCAAGCATGAGGATTACCAATCATTTCTACCGATGAATAGCCAAAAGTACGCTCACACTCTTGATTCCATAAGGTAAATTGCCATTGATCATCGATGGCTGCCATAATAATAGGTAAACTTTCAATCGCTAAACGAAGACGAGTTTCAATTTTAAGTAAATTCTGCTCTTTCTTTTGTAAATTCTGTTCCGTTTTAATCCGTTCGGTGACATCAATACCAAACATAATGATGCCAATTCTTTCACCTTGTGCGTTGCGATAAGGAATTTTGTCAACTTGTAGAAAGCCTTTGGGATAACTGAGCACAATACCAAATTTGGCTTTACCGCTTTGAATAATTTCCAAATCATCACGATAATATTGATCAGCATATTCGGGCACAATATCGTAAAGTGAACGTCCGGTAAGTTTATCTGCGGCAACACTTAAAATATGGGCTGAATAAGGATTGGCACGTAACACTCGATTATCCTTATCTTTATACATAATCATAAACGGCGCAGTATTAAAAATTGCCTCATATTGTTCATGCTCATAGTGCAGTTTTTCTTCCAATTGTTGTTGCAGTCGCACATCATGCATCAAGGCAAAATCATACAAAAAATGCCCTCGTTCATCTCTAATCGCGTCAATTCGAGACCATAAGGCTAAAGGTTCACCGTGCGCATCCACCATAGTCAGCACGCCTTCCCAAGTTTTACCTTTGATAATAGTTGGTAATACTTCTTGGGCGTACATTTCCAAAGTTTCGGGCGTACAATAATCGTCATAACCCTTTTGATAAGCTTGTTCTGCCGTGTGTTTAAACAAGGTTTGATGTTTGGGATTGACATAAATATATTGCCCGTCTGGCGTGCCAATCGAAATGGCTTCATTGGAAGTTTCAATAATTGTTTCAAAGAGATGTAAGCGATGATAAGTTTCTTCACGTTCACCAATATTAATGCCGATAGCAAAAATATAGGCTATCTTACCATCAGCGTTCAACACTGCCCGCCCATGCCATTCAACTAACAAACGGTGCCCAGATTTCGTCACCACCGGCATTTCAACCAATAGGCTATCTTGACGTTGATTGAATAATTCGCTCCAACTTTCTTCTAAAATATAGTGATAACCATCTGGGACTAAAATATTTTGAAAATCCTTATCTTGCACTTCACTCAATGCATATTCAGTCGCTTTAAGCATGGTTTCATTGATAAGAATAATTCTTCCTTCGGGTGACAATGCAATGAAAAAAACCGGCGAAGCTTGAATCAAAGTGTTAGAAAAAATCTGTGCTTTACGTAATTCCTCTTCTATTTTACGACGATCAGTAATATCACGCATAGCCGCACAAATCAGGGTTCGCCCTTTAAAATTGTATTTACCAGTTGAGATTTCTACCGGAAATTGCGTATCATCACGTTTTTTATGCCAATCAAGCGATACGTAGTGAAATTGTTGTTGTGCAGCATTTTTCAATTCCGTACAACTGTGTTGCGGATCAACTAAAATGTGATTAATCGACATTTGTTGCCATTCATCATGTTGATATCCATATAAATTAGTGGCAGCGGTATTGGTCTCGACAATCTGATGACTGAGCGCATCAAAAATCACGATAGCATCCGATTCAGCTTCAAACAATTGACGATACTTGGATTCTGTTTCTTGTAAAATAGTCGTGGCTTCGCGCAAACTGGTGACATCACGTGCTGATAAAATAAAAACAGTTTTTCCTTTCCAAGACCATGAATTAAAAGAAATTTCTACTGGAAAAATTTCACCTTGCTTCTTTTTATGTAAGAGTGGGTAAATTGTATTGGCATGAGTTGAACATAATTTAATCTCATTGACAAAAACAGCAGATTTACGTAGTTGAATAAATTCTCCATGAGTATAACCGTATAATTGACAAGCGGCTGGATTGACATCGATAAAGCGATCATTTTCGTCTATGATTAGAATAGGATCGGTGTGAGCGTTGAATAATTTGCTATATTTTTCACTGGCTTCAATCGCTTCTTCTGCGCGTTTGCGTTCGGTAATATCAATAAAAGAAATCATCAATCGATGAGCTTGTCCGACTTTATCGCGCAAAATGGTGCCTTGACTGTGCACCCAACGGTAAGACCCATCTTTATGCTGTAAACGATGAATATTTTCAAATAATCGAGCCTTACCACGCAAGCAATTATTAACTTCTTTAATCACTTGCACGCTGTCACTCGGATGAACATGCGCATACCAAGTATCGATTTTATTACCCACAATTTCTTCTGTTTGACAACCTAATAAATTTTTCCAACGTGATGAATAGGTTACATTATCAGTACGCAAATCCCAATCTAAAACACCTTCTCGCTTATTTTGGGTCGCCAATTCAAAATCGTCTTTGAGTTGTTGTAGCGAAGTTTCTATTTGTCTTTGTTTGGTAACATCTTGTAAAATAATAATTTTCTTACTAAATTTAGCAGCATAACGTGGTGGTATAATTTGCGTGTTCACTACTAATTTAGCAGCAATATCTGCTTTTGGAAAATTAATTTCCGCAGATTCAGAAGAAACAGTTGCCATTTGCCATATTTTATTAAAATCATGTAATTGTAGTGTTCCTCCTAGAATCGTTTTTGCCTGTTTATTTAAAGTAGTGATACGTCCTTTTTCATTTTGTAAAACGATACCTTCTTGAATTTTATCTAAAATAATTTTATAAATTTCTTGTTCTTGTTGCAATTCTTCTAGCATCATTTGCGCGTCGGCATAACGCTCACGCAACACTACATTTTCTTCTTTGAGAGTCGTACCAATTGTTTGTTGAGTTTCGTTTTTATAAGCTGTCGTATCAATACCCACTACGTAAAAAGCAGATTCTGCTATCACTGGCGTGGCTTGCCACAAAAATTCTCGATAAGTGCCGTCATGAAGTTTGATTCGATTAGTAAAAATAATTGGATCATCGCTATCACTGCTCAACTGATCCATAGAAGTTTTTGATATGATTTGATCATCTGGATGTATTAAATCTAAGAATTGGCTGTCTAATAAATTGTTGGATTCATAGCCTAAAATAGTCTGCCAACTTATATTTATTTGTTTAAAATAGCCTTCAAAGCTAATAACACAAAATAAGGTTTTACAAATTGAAAAAAAATCAGCATGTTGTAAGTTTTTAACAGACATCGCTATATTCCATGGCTAAAAATGTAGATAATTTTATCTAAAAAATAGGGCAATCTCTCGAAATCCTTTTGAAAGCAGATAAACAAAAGGACATGATATTTATCACGATAAAGACAATGACAATTTTATGATATTATCAGTATTTAACTTGTTTGTAGTAAAAGCATTATCAAAGAGTTAAATTCTGACCTTGCATGACTCATACCGAATTACCGAGTAATTAATAACTCACCTTACGCGCATAAGCGTAAAATACTAAGTTATGCAGATGAAAGAAGAACTATTAGACCTATACACAGACTCAATAGCATTAAGTTAAGGAAATTTTGCTTCCCCCTTTACCAAAGGGGGATTG
>DYNN01000072.1 GCA_020721045.1 Thiomargarita sp.
TAGTACATATTATTACATACATTTAAATATATTCAAAGCAATCTAGTTAAGCTCACTTCTCCTCAAGATTAATTTTCTTTTGATAGCTTTGTGATTGAAGATTCGCTTGCTACCAAGCAGGGTCAATGCCATTAAGTTAAGCGTTCCCCCCTTTTTTAAAGGGGGGGATTTAAGTAATTGAAATATAAAAAATCCCCCTCAATCCCCCTTTGGTAAAGGGGGAAGTAAAATTTCCTTAACTTAATGCTATCGGACCTACAAACTACAAAATTTTGTCTGCGTAAGGTGAGTTACTTAGACAGATAAAATTGCAGTCACAATCTGTTGTAATGCTAACGGTTTTGCTTTGTTTTTAGCAGCCATTGCCATAGTGACCAAAAGCGTTGGATTATCTAATAATTCATTGATAATATTAGTTAATTTTTCAATTGTTAACTCAGATTGTGGTAACAAAATAGCCGCATTTTCATCACTTAAAAATCGAGCATTATGCGTTTGGTGATCGTCGACTGCATGAGGAAATGGGATCAAAATACTGGCAACACCGACTTGCGCTAACTCACTGATAGTTAAAGCACCTGCACGACAAATAACTAAATCTGCCCATTGATAAGCGGCTGCCATATCTTCAATAAAAGCAATTACTTGTGCTTCAAATGTGGCATGTGCATAAGTTTGCTGCATTGCATCAATATGTAATTCTCCCACTTGATGTATGACGGTGATGGGTTTGTTAATTTTTAGCAATGTAGCGGGTACGATTTCATTTAACGCTTTTGCACCCAAACTACCACCAAAAACTAAAATCTGACGTTTATCTTTTGGTTGCTGATCACGGTGAACTGCCATGATATTCGCACGCAACGGATTTCCTACATGAACGGCGTGATAGTGAGGTGGAAACGTGTTAGGAAAAGCTTCTAGTACTTTTGTGGCAATATGTGCTAACCAACGATTGGTTAATCCCATCATTGCATTTTGTTCATGAATAATCAAAGGGATACGTAGTAACCAAGCTGCAATACCGCCGGGTCCTGTTACAAATCCACCCAATCCAACGACAACGGTAGGACGTATTTGACGTAAAATTTTAATCGCTTGCCATATGGCTTTGATAATTTTATAGGGTGCGGTAAGTAACTGTAATCGCCCTTTACCGCGTAATCCATTGATTTTAATATAATGTATCGCAAAATTAGCTTGTGGAACAACACGTGCTTCTAATCCTTTTTCTGTTCCTAACCAGTGTACAGTGATTTGTTGTGCACGCAGTGCTTCAGCAATTGCTAAGGCAGGAAACACGTGTCCTCCCGTGCCTCCTGCCATGATCATTACAGTTTGATGTTGTAACATAGTTAATAAGGCGTAAAACAGTCCGTTCCTACGCCAAAAGGACTGTATTCACCTGCTGGAGTCACTTTGGGTGTATTACAATCTGGGACTGTACAATTAATGCTGACAACCGCTTCATCGCGTGCTTCTGTTCCAGCTACCACGGCTGTGGCTACTAATCTGGCTGTTGCCCATCCACCATATTCTTGTGGGTAGATGATGTTGAAATTAGCAAATCCTGTTTTATCAGTACTCACTGAGCCTTTGTTAAGTACAGCAAAATCTCTAGGTTCTAACATTCCATTATTATTAATATCTTCACCTAGGTCTAAAATTCCATTAAAATTCTGATCTTCTGAGGGACAAACCACGACAGAAGTAGGTGGACTGGGATTTGAAAAAGGTGTCGCACTGGTACATGTCGTATCTCCACCCACTTGGAACGGTGCAATGGTGTTGTTATCTGGCACACAGTAGTGTCCTTTGGCGTAAAAAGTAGGATGTAGCGTTAAAGTAATTTGCGCTTCTGGTACTGCAACACCCTGTGCATCAACTGCAACGACTGTATAAGGCAGTTCATACTGAGTTTCATTAGGTTCAGATAAGGTATTTCCTGTGCCTAAAGAAATGAACAAGGCTTTGCGTGCGACCGTTAATATCACGCTGGCAGTTGTTCCTTGCGCGTCTGCTACTTGTGCATCAATACGTACGCCTTCTGTTCCACTAGAAGAGTTGCCTGAAATATAAACTGTGCTAGTGCGTCCAAAGCTGTCTGTTACACCTGATGCTGGAAATAAACGCCCACCTGTGACATCGATTAGAGTAAAGTTAATCCGTTTACCTTTGACCAAATTATTAGCAGGATCACGTACAACAGCAATGATTTCACTTTGTTCTGTATCATTACCCGGTGTATTAATACCAATACCAGAAGGTTCTGCTTGCAAAGTTAAAAGACGCGCATCGGTTGCTATAAATTCTACGTTGATTTGTTTAGAAGGTCCATTAGGCACTGCCGCAGTTGCTGTGATCACAGAAGGTCCAGCATTGTTAGCTTCAATAGTAAATCGCGCTTCACCATTAAAATCAGTCAATGTGCTGTTTGGTATGGTGCCGCGTGTTGCTGATAAAATAATTTCTTGATTAACCTGTGGAACTCCAATTTTATCCCAATGTACTAAAAACTCTTGTGGTTGATTAAGCGGAATATCGACGATTGCAGCATCTGGTGTTGATGTTAAAGTAAAATTATCATCAGAAATACTCATATTAAACGAGCCATTTGCAGCACCGCCGCCATCTTTGGTTACAGTAATGATATCTTGACCGGGTGTATTTGCCAATAAAACAACATTAGCTTGTCCATTGGCATTAGTCACGGGACGATTATTATCAAAAGTATTACCTAACTGAGATTCTACAATCAAAGTCTGCCCACTGATGCCTTTACTTCCAGAGTCGCGTAATGCAATTGCTAGAGTAGGTTGACTTCCAATAATAACAGTATCTTGTCCTGTCACTGTAATTGCTGTTCCTGTGACTTTGATAGTCAGTGACGCTTCACGAATTTCACCAGTTACCGTAGAAACGGTTGCTTTTACATTAATATCACGATTATTACGATTGCCTATTGTTGTTAAGCGCGCTTGAGCCCGTCCGGTGCTGTCTGTGATACCGGGTAATACTTCACTTTCTTCACTGGTTTTAATCGCTTGTAATTCACCAGAATCAGCACTGAAATTGACCACAGCACCTGATACCAAATTATTTGTTTGATTTTTAATCAACGCGGTCAATATAACACCTTCTGCTTTACCTTCAGAACCCAATTCAGGACTACTGGTAATTAATTCAATAATACTTACTTCCGGTTCAGACACATCTGACGCTTTAAATATCGCATCGACAGAATTACTCACAATACCCGCACCATCGGCAGAAATGCGCACTGTGCCTGGTTGACTGCTTTTTATTGTGGTTTCAAATGTTCCAGAACCTGTCGTTTTTCCTGAAAAGCCTTTTTCACCAAAAATTGTCGCACCTGAAATATCATTACCAGCCCCAGGCGTTACACGTAAAGTAATCGGTACATCATTGATAGGCGTACCATTTTGATCGCGTGCCAGTACGATAAGTCCTATTTCCTGACCAGAAGCCGCTTCTTGATTATTTCCAATGATGTTCAAAGTTAATTTGGTCGGTATTGGTATCTCTATCGCTTTAAAATTGACGTTGACTACTTTATTGCGATAAGCCACACCGGCTGCAACGGGTGTAATTTCAACGGTTTGCGCTACTGTATTGGTCAATGTTGTCCGGAATTCACCTAAAGCATTGGTGGTTCCTTTGCCTTCATTAGCAATCACGACTGTGTCTGAATTTGCAAATATCTCAACTTCAACGCCTGAAATCGGTGAGCCGCGATTATCTCGTGGAATTGCAATAACAGTAATACGTGATTCACCATCTGCGAGTTGATCATTATTCACTACTTGCAAGTCAATATCAGTCGGTGTTACAGAAGAAGCTGCAACAAAAGAGGCGATGAGTGGTGGATGAGCTATATTAGTGCCTTCTACCGCAATGGTTACGCTGACATTTCCCGCTACTGTGGAACTGATCGATGTCGTAAAATAACCTTCTGCTGTTGTTACACCGCGCGCTGGTCTGGCAACTGCCGCATCACCTGTAGAAAATAACACTAAAATCGGTACATTTTCCATGGGTCGTCCACCGGCATCTCTTGCAACGACATCAATTTTAATTGCATCTTCTTCCAAACCCGTTGCTGATTGATTATTGTTGACTAAAATCGCTTTCAATTCCTTAACATCAATACCGGCTGTGGTGAATTCTACTTGTTTATGTTCTGAACTAATGGGCAAACCAAATAGATTGCCGTTTTCATCTAATGCTGAAGCTGTCGCAACCACAGTAAATGCGCCAGCATTGGTATTATTCAAATTAAAGATAGCCGTACCATTAGAACTTGTCTTTTGAGCACCAATGTCAAAAATCGCTGAATTAGCAGTTGAACCATTAGCTGCAATAGATACATTAATTCCTTGCATCGGCGTATTGGATTGGTCACGCACAATTGCCGTCAACGTAATTTGTCGATCTTCACCCGATCCGACAAGCTGAGTTTCAGGAGATACCAGTAAAGTAATAAATTGCGGGACATTGGGCGTTGCTGGATCAGTACTTTCTTCAACCGCAGTAAAACTGATCTTAGTCAAACTACTGCTCACATCGCCTGCTACAATCCGTACTGAAAATGATTCTGCAATTTTATCTTTGAAATTAAAGAAGAAAATACCGTAATTGTTGGTTTTGAGATTGTTGGTAAAAATCGCAGAACCGCCACTGGCAATCACACTGACTGACGTATTTGCCACGGGATTATTATTGTTATCAAGAACTTGTCCGCCTAGCGTAATAATATCAACACCATTTGCTTTTGCACCATCGTTAATGATGGGATCAAGTTTAATTTGGGTAATTTTAGTTTGAGTTTCATCTACTTCTGGATTTTTAAACACTAACTCAACAAAGCCCTCAACATTATTTTCATCAGCCGAAGTTGCTGCGGTTAAATTCATTGTTTCTTCAACACTATTGGTAACAGACACTTCAAAACTACCTGCTGTACCCGTGTTGCCGTTAATAAATAATGTACTTGTTGTGCCAGCGACTCGCAAAGTAGCCGTTGCAGAATCACTACTAATACTTACCGGAATATTAGGAATCGGCGTACCAGCAGCATCACGTGCAACAACAATGACGGTTGCCGCTGAACTATTATTAGCCGGTACATTATTAGTTTTAACGATTAAATTCAATTGAGTAGGCGGTACAGAAACGGATGTCGTACCAAATGTTAATGGCAATGAATTTGCTGTAAAGCCACCAGCAATCGGCGTGACTGAAGTGATTTGTGGTACGGTATTAGTAATTTGTGTGATGAAATTACCGCTAGAATCTGTTTTTCCCTGTGCTTCAGCGGCGACAGCGAAAGAATCGGTTGGAAAAGAGAGTCTCACTTCTATGTTTTCAATCGGTACACCATTGACATCACGCGCAGCAACTTGTATTCGCGCACCCGTGACACCATCTGCGGGTACAAGTCCAGAAGTGATCACATTTGCCGCAATATTGGCTCCAAAATAAAGCCGTCTTATGACACCCGCACCCGTATATTTCTCTGAATTCAGTGTGATAGTTAATAATACAGTTTCATTAGTGGAGTTCACAACTGTAAAACTGGCTAAACCATTATAATCTGTGTTTGCAGGTACGTTTTCTAAACGCGCAGAACCTGATACACTTACCGCAATCGGTACGTCAGGAATTGCGACTAAGTTGTCTTCGCTGTCAAAACTCACAACGGTCACGGTTGCGCGTCCATTGCTAGGAATAATATTTTGTCCGCCAACTGTAAGATAAATCGTTGAGGGATTTGTTACTGTTGTACTTGTACCACTACCTGTATTAGTATTCGTATTTGTGGTGGTACTTTTACTAAACAAGTCGCTAGACGTATCACCGCCACCAGTACAAGCCCCTAACAAGCTTAGTATCAATAAAAATACCAGTTGTCGTATCATAAACATTCTACTGTTTCCTCTTTATAAAATTATAATTAATTACTTTCTTTCAAAATCTTAGGAGTGACAAAAATGAGCAATTCTGATTTTTTATCAGAGTTCGCTCGATATTTAAATAACTCGCCCACCAGTGGCAAATCGCTGAAAAATGGAACGCGATGCACGGTATTAACGCTACTTTGCTCATAGACTCCGCCTAATACGATGGTTTCTCCATTGTCAACTAAGACTTTTGTTTTAACGCGACGGGTATCAATACTCGGTATCGTACCAATTATTTGCCCAACCGCATCTTTTTTGACTTCCAAATCCATAATAATGCGATCATCTGGTGTAATTTGTGGGGTGACTTTGAGTTCTAACACCGCATCTTTAAATTGAATTTGTCCAGTAGCGCCCACGCCGGCTGATTCGGTATAGCCAAGTTGTGTTCCTTGAGTAATCGTGGCTTCTTGTTGATTACCGGTAATCACGCGTGGACTGGAAACAATTTCACCCCGTCCCTCAGTTTGTAACGCAGATAATTCCAATTGCAATAAGTAACTACCAATTTTACCAATTGCTAAGCCCACAGCAGCCGGCATGGCATCAGCAGTAGCGGGTAAACTAAGGATGAAGTTTTCGGTCCCTTCTCTAATTTCATTAGCCATTTGAGTATTATCGCCTGTAAAAGCGGTTCCTTCTGAAAATCTAGTATCGCCAGTGACTTTGCCACCCATCACTGCACCATAACCATTGCCTAAATCTTGATTTCCACTGTAACCAAATTTAACGCCTAAACTTTTACTAAAGTCATCAGTGGCAATCACTATGCGTGATTCAATTAATACTTGACGTACAGGCGAATCTAACGCAGTAATTAATTGTCGAATTTCAGTTAATTTACTGACGGTATCTTGTAATATCAAATTGTTAGTTCTTTCATCCACAGAAATAGCACCGCGATCAGATAAGAAAGATTGTGTTTTATCGCCCGTCGTTTTAGTAGCAAGTAGTGCGGCTAAATCGGCTGCTTTTGCGTAGTTAATTTGAATAAATTCGGTTTGTATGGGTTCTAATTGTTTAATATCTCTTTGCGCTTCCAATTCTTTCTTTTCACGCGCTAAAATATTTTCTTTTAAATCAATCATTAATACATTACCCGCTTGACGTTTACCCAAACCCTGTGCTTCTAAAATAATATCTAATGCTTGATCATAAGGCACATTTTTCAAGCGTAAACTCATATTGCCGTGCACTTGATCGCTGGTTACCATGTTCAAATTGACACCTGGCAAATCGGTGAGTAATAACAAAGCTGCTCTGACATCAATATTTTGAAAATTAAAGGAAACTTTTTGTCCATCGTACTTAGGCTCAATTTTACGTGCTGCAACCCCCGGTTTTTCTTCGTCTATTTCTTTAACTTCAATGGTATAGACGTTATCCGATTGATAAGCTAAATGCTCATAAGTCCCCGTTGCAGTGATAAGCATTTGCACATCACTACCTTGAGTTGAAGTATCAATAGAGGTCACTGGCGTTGCAAAATCAATAACATCCAAACGTCGATCTAATTGTTCTGGTAAGCTGACATCAGTGAAATTGACAATAATATTGTCTCCTTTTTCTGCCATGTCGACTAAAATATCAGAATCGGATAATGTAACGACGATGCGTCCGGTACCCTTATCAGTGCGATGGAAATCAATACTTTCAATTTGTTTGCTTTGCGATGAAGGTATAGGCGTTTCAGAGATTGGCTGTGACAGTGCTTGAAGATTGCTACTTGCTAACGGGTCTTCACTGGTAACTGATTGTTTTGCAGTAATACCTTCAATAGAAATAATAACGCGATTTCCCATTACTTCGATATTAAAGGGTGTCATTTGCACCAGTTCTAACACGACTCGTGTACGATCATCGGTCTCAACAGCATTCACGCCTTGCACCGCACCGACACCAATTGGTTGTGAACGTTTACTGAGTGCTAAACCAATAGCGGGAAAATCTAATACAATTTTCGCTGGATTATCAGTAAAAAAATTAGTTGGCATCGGTGGTACGCTAGAAAAATCTAAATTCACTTGTACCCGATTGCCGGGCAAAGAAGAATAACCAACTTTTTCCAAATAATTACTTAATTGTAGTGCTGCCGTACTACTAAAACTCATCATCATGAGTCCAATAATAAGAAAAGAATGTTTTATCATATACTTACTCTATTTTTTTATGAGTTGCAATCTGTGGTTAAAGTGCTGAAAATACGCTTTAAATGCGATATAAATTAAGTGAATGATCATTATTTGGACAATACCAGTTTTGCCATTACATTTTCCCAACAACCATCATCAGTAGGACGCATTTCTTCTAGCTCAATGCTTTGTTCAGTGATACTAATGATTTTTCCAAAGTATTCACCAATATAATCTCCCTCTTTAACGCGATAAACAGTGCCTTCTCGAGAACTCACCAATCCCCACAAATTATCTTGATCGTCTTGCAATGTACCAACCATGAGTAATGAATCTAAAGGCAATTTTTCTAATTCTTGTCGACTACGAAATTGATCGGGCTGTGGGCATGATCGGTTAGCGTTAGTGATTTTGACACTACCACCAGGCTGTATTTTTTTATCAAGAATGGGTTCAAATGGATCACGTAATTTATCGGCTTCATAGAAAAAACTTTCCACCGGTTCAAATGTAGGTAACGGATCAACATAAGGATTCTGCTTGGCTTTAATTTCTTTCACCGCATCTTCCAAATCAGTCATACTACTACTACAGCCTGAAAGCAAAGCAATAAAAACCGCTATCAGCAAAACACGTGCTGTACTCGCTTGATTTAAAACAATCATATGATATTTATTGTAGAATGTGAGATTGATCATAATCATTTAACCGAACATTATTTTTCTTATTTCTTTGCTGCTGTCGGCGCATCTTTAGCATCTTTTTTAGCATCTTTCTTTTCTTCTGACGCCGGAGCTTCTTCAGACGCTGGTGCCTCTTCAAGATAGCGATAAATCTGCGCAGTCATTTCCATCGTTAACTCATAATCATTTTCACTACTACCAGATTGCTTTGCTTTGCTGGCTGATTTGATAATGATATCGTGTTGGGTGACAATACGCGGCATTGCGGCAACGCTACTGATAAAACGCCCGAAAGCATGATATTCACCACTTAAGCGTAATGAAATCGGATACTTAACGTAAACACCTTTTTCATCATTAACCTCTTTACCCGGCTTAAATAATTCAGATTTTAACCCACTGGCAATCGCAGACTGAGAAATATCCTGAATAAGTCCAGCGACTTCAGCTTCGCTAGGTAATTGTTTTTGCAATTCACCTAATGATCTTTCCACTTCAGCGAGTTGCTCTTTTAACTTGCCCAATGTAGAAGCTTTCCAATGCTTAGTTCTAAACTCATCCAATAATTCTTTTTCCTTTTTCTCATTTTTGGCAAGGTCAGCCAATTGATTTTGGGTATCAAAATAATAACCGGCACCCAGTGCAGCTACACATAAGCAAGCAATAACCACGATTTTAACGGGTATGGGCCAATTACCAACACTGTTAGGATCAAGATTCTTAAAATCATCAAAATTCATGATGTACTCTTAGGATTTTTTAGCAGGTTTATTTTTATCATCTTTAGGAACTTCTTGATCAAATTCATCTTTATCTTTAATTTGCATCGTTTCTAACTCAAACATATGAACACCGCGGACTGAATCCGTCTGAGCATTCTTTTGGTCCTTGGCTTCAATATAGATAATTCGAGGATTGGTCAAATAAGCTGATTTTTCCACATTACGCATTAAAGAAGATACACGTGCTTCAGACTGCGCAACACCGGCTAACGTAATCGTCTTATCTTTTTGCTTCATACTCGTAAAATAAACACCATCAGGTATTTGCCGCACCAATTCATCAAACAAATGTACCACCTTGGGACGACTTTTCTGCAACTCCTGAATAATATTCATCCGATTAACCAAACCCATTTTATATTTATCCAACTGTTCAATCTCTTCAATTTTTTTATTGGCTTCCTCAATTTCACGTTCCAAATAAGCATTACGATCTTTTTGATAGCCAATCCAACTTTGCATATAAATGTGCACACCCAAAACGACCAAACCCGCACACACTAAAGCCACGCCAGCGAAAATGCCAAAACGAATTTCCCGTTCTTTCTTTAATGTTTCACGCCAAGGTAATAAATTAATACGCGGCATAATATTATCTTAAATTTAGTTTAATTATATAAAAATTAACAAGTTATTTCTTCTCAGCTTTATCAATTTTATGCGCCTTAGCAGCAAATTCAGCATCAAAATTACGCAAAGCTAAACCACAAGCAATCAATAAAGCCGGTGCATCCGTCATCAACAATTTCTTATCCACTTTTGAAGCCGGTGGTGCCATAAAAGTAAAAGGATTAGCAATGCTCACATGTCCTCCCACCTTATTACTCACTTTCTCGACAATACCGGGAATTGATGCACAACCACCACAAATTAAAATGTGAGATAATTTAGCATATTTAGACGAAACTTCCATGGAATAATAATACTGAACCATACGACTGATTTGTTGCGCGAGGTCATCAATAAAAGGTTCAAGAATATCGGTTGCATAATTTTCTGGTAAGTTACCGGTTCGCTTAGCTAAATTGGCTTCATCATAACTGAGGCTATACAAATTTTGAATTTCTTCTGTCAGGCGTTTACCACCAAATAATTCTTCACGAGTAAAAATAATTTCCAATTCCCCCATCACATTAATTGTCGTCGTTGTTGCACCCACTTCAACCAACGCAATAGTATCCTCTGAATTCATACTGGGATCATTTTCTACAATTAACTTAAAAGCATTTTCTAATACATATTTCTCAATATCAATAATTCTCGTCTTCAAATCAGCCATTTCAAGGCAAGTTGTACGAGATTCGACCACTTCACTGCGCGAAGCCACCATCAACACATCAACACGTGCCTCCGGCTCTTTCTCATTTGGTCCAATAATTTCAAAATCTAAATTGAGTTCTTCTGGTGGAATATCGATGTAATTACCGCCTTCTAAATCAGATTTAATATCACCATCAGACATACCAGCATCCATTGTCACTACTTTCGTAATAACTGCAGGACCAGCGACAGCCACAGCAGCGTGATCGGCACGTGGATTTGCGCGCTTAACTAGCCTTTGAATTGCCTCACCAACGATTTCTAATTCAAGAATATTTTTATCTTCTACCGCTTTCTCTGGCAAAGGTTCCACACCATAACTTTCTACCCGATAACTACTACCACTACGTCCTAATTCTAGCAATTTAACTGAGGTTGAACCAATATCTATCCCGACAACAGGAGGTGGTTTTAAGCTAAAGATTCGCTTAAAATCAATATTTGGCATGTTATTTCCTTAAATTACAACAATTTACATTAAAAAACTCATTTTATACATTAAACTCTATAGCTAACTATAGATCAATACATGGTAAAAATACAAATTCAATCGTCAGTTGTCAATGAGTTATCATAGCATAATTAAGATAATAATTTGATTTTAATTGATATTAAGATTTATTAACATTATATTTTAGCATGATTAATTTTAGCGAGCTTTGCTTATAGAAAATATTAATATCCTAGATATTTTTATAAGTAAATATAAAATGTATAAAACAAGAAAAATAATACAACGGTCATAAATCTACTGTATGATATTGGAAATCGATTTTTTTACCTTAAAATGGGATTTTTTAATTATATGGAATTTATAGAAAATAAGACATTTGATGAAATTAAAGTCGGTGATTGTGCCACTTTAACACGTACTTTAACCTTTGAAGATATTAATCTTTTTGCACTTGCCTCTGGTGATGTGAATCCTACCCACTTAGATTTTGAATACGCCCAACACACCCATTTGCGTAAGGTTAGCGGGCATGGTATGTGGAATGGTGCGTTATTTTCTAATTTACTCGGTACAGAATTGCCGGGTCCCGGTACCGTGTATCGTCGACAAACGCTTGATTTTAGAAAACAAGTGTCATTAGGCGATACGGTGACTGCTACAGTGACAGCCATTGCTAAAGAAGTTGCTGAATATGTGATTACTTTTGAATGCCGCACTGTTGATCAAAACGATGAGTTAATTTGTAGTGGAATTGCAGAAGTTGCCGCACCGATTAAAAAAATCAAGCGCGCTCGCACAGCGTTACCCAGAATTCCAATTAATAATCCCGGTGCCCAATTGCAGCGGTTGGTGAATATGACTAAAGAATATCCACCTATTCGTATGGCAATTGTACACCCAGTAGATCGTAACTCTTTGTTAGGTGCAGTTGATGCGGCATTAGCACATTTAATTATTCCAATTTTAGTCGGTCCTATGGAAAAAATTGCTGCAGTAGCGGAAAAAGAAAATTTAGACATTTCTCCTTACGAATTAATTGATACGGAACATAGTCATGAAGCAGCCGCAAAAGCAGTTGCTATGGCGCGGGCAGGCGAAGTAGATGCTATCATGAAAGGCAGTTTACACACTGATGAATTAATGCATGCTGCAGTGCAACGCGGTACTGGTATTTCAACAGCACGTCGTATGAGCCATGTTTTTATGATGGACGTTCCCGCCTATCCACGCCCTTTGTTGATTACAGATGCAGCGATTAATATTGATCCCAGTTTAGAAGAAAAAGTTGATATTGTGCAAAATGCAATTGATTTAGCACACGCTTTAGGTGTGTCTGAGCCCAAAGTTGCATTATTGTCTGCCATAGAAACAGTCAGTTCTAAATTACGTTCAACTTTGGAAGCCGCTGCGATTTGTAAAATGGCTGATCGTAAGCAAATTACCGGCGGTATCATTGACGGTCCTCTAGCTTTTGATAATGCAGTTTCTTTAGAAGCCGCGCGTCTCAAAGGGATTACTTCACTCGTTGCCGGACAAGCCGATATTTTAGTCGCACCTGATTTAGAAGCCGGCAATATGATGGCTAAACAATTGGAATATATGGCAGAAGCGCAATCTTCGGGTATTGTTTTGGGTGCCAGAGTACCTATTGCGTTGACCAGTCGAGCTGATACAATTTTGAGTCGAATGGCTTCGTGTGCATTGGCAATGTTACTCGTTCATCATAAAAAACAAATTGTGCCCTAATGAATAACGCAATTTTAGTTCTAAATGCGGGGTCTTCTAGCCTCAAATTTTCACTTTTTCATTGCCACGAACTGACTGATTTATCTATTATTTATCAAGGTCACTTAGCAGGTATTGGCAGTCATCCGCATTTTACGGTAAAAGATACAAAAAAACAACTTTTACTAAGTCAATCACTACCAATTGCAGATCATGCACAGGCTTTGACTATTTTATTAGATTGGTTAGCGCAGCATAGTACGGAATTTACTTTGATTGCTGCTGGACATCGAGTTGTACATGGTGGTGCTTTATTTTGCTCACCCGTCTCTATCGATGCAACAGTTGTTGAACAATTAACTCAATTAATCCCCTTAGCACCATTACATCAACCGCACAATTTAGCACCAATTAAGCTATTACACCAATTGAAGCCCGATTTACCTCAAGTAGCTTGTTTTGACACCGCTTTTCATGCTCATCAGCCAAAAGTTGCGCAAAACTTTGCCTTGCCACATCATTTAACGGAGCAAGGCATTAAACGTTATGGTTTTCATGGTTTATCTTATGAATATATTGCTCATCGTTTACCCCAAATAATAGGGCATATGCCGGCAAAAACTATCATTGCGCACCTAGGCAATGGCAGTAGTTTGTGTGCATTGCAACAAGGACACAGTGTGGCAACTACAATGGGATTTACTGCACTGGATGGGCTACCGATGGGCACGCGTTGTGGTGCAATTGATCCAGGTGTGTTGTTACACTTGCTGAATCAAGGTATGAGCGTCACTACATTAACTCGTTTGTTATATCATGAATCAGGTTTGCTTGGAATTTCCGGTATTGATAGTGATATGCAGCAATTGTTAAATAATAATTCACCACAAGCGATTGAAGCAATTGAATTATTTGTTTATCGTTTAAATCGAGAAATAGGGGCTTTAATCGCAATTTTAGGTGGATTAGACACTTTAATATTCACTGCAGGTATTGGCGAACATGCCGCGGTTATTCGGATGCAAGTGTGTCAAATGATGAGTTGGTTGGGTGTTGAACTAGATGAAGCCGCAAATCGAGAAAATAAAACATGTATCAGCACAACTGCCAGTAAAGTCTCGGTTTGGGTAATTCCAACTGACGAAGAAAAAATGATCGCGCTTCATACCTATCGTCTATTAACTTAATAAACGTAGGTCTGTTACCGATCTATAATAGCTCGAAGCGGTGCTCTTTTCATACTACCAAAATCAATGTGCCGCCTCCCAATGCGCACCTTCGCCAATTTCTACTAACAAAGGTACTTGCAAAACAGCAACTTGACTCATTATCAGGGGAATTTGCTGTTTAGCTTCTGTCACTACGCTATTTGCAACTTCAAAAACCAATTCATCATGTACTTGTAAAATCATTTTAATCGGATAAGCCGTTGTTTGTATCCACTCAAAAACTGCAATCATCGCTAATTTAATAATATCAGCTGCAGTTCCTTGCATCGGCGCATTAATCGCACTTCTTTCAGCATATTGACGGCGTTGATGATGACGAGAATTAATTTCTGGAATCCATAAGCGTCTACCAAACACCGTTTCAACAAACCCTTGTTGTTTCGCTTGTTCACGGATATTTTCCATAAATAATTTCACTGTAGGATACCGTTCAAAATAAGTATCGATATAAGTTTGCGCTTCACTACGTTCAATGCCCAATTGTTTAGCTAAACCATAAGCAGTCATACCATAAATCAAGCCAAAATTAACTGCTTTTGCCTGACGCCGTTGATCAGAGCTAACTTCTTCTAACGGTATGTTAAATACATCAGATGCCGTCTGCACATGCACATCTTGTCCCAATTTAAAGGCTTTCAGCAAACTTTTATCACCAGATAAATGCGCCATAATCCGTAATTCAATTTGTGAATAATCGGCTGCCAACAAAGTATGACCTGCCGGTGCGATAAATGCTTGGCGAATTCGCCGTCCTTCGGGCGTACGAATTGGAATATTTTGCAAATTAGGTGCGGTTGAAGATAGCCGTCCAGTTGCCGTCACTGCTTGTTGATAAGAAGTATGTATTCTTCCCGTTTGTGGATTAATTTGTTGCGGCAATGCATCGGTATAAGTTGATTTTAATTTGCTTAAACTACGATATTCGACAATAACACGTGGTAAAGGATAATCAACAGCTAATTCTTCTAATACTTCCAAGGCAGTAGAAGCTTCACCTTTTGCTGTTTTCTTAGAAATGGGTAGTTGTAATTTAGTGAATAAAATTGTTTGCAACTGTTTTGGTGAATTTAAATTAAAATTTTCTCCAGCTAATTCACAGGCTTGTTGTTCTAAAATCTGTAATTTATCAGCTAATTCACAACTTTGTTGATAAAGCAATTGATTATCAATTTTTACTCCATGACGTTCCATCGCTATCAATACAGGAATTAAAGGCATTTCAATTACTTGAAAAATAAAAGTTAATTGTGACGATTGTTGTAATTTTTGCCATAAAACTTGATGTAAATGCAATGTGACTTCCGCATCTTCAGCGGCGTAAATTGTAGCTTGTTCTATGTCAATTTGGTTAAAATGGAGTTGTTTTTTACCTTTTCCTGCTAATTGCTCAAAAGTAATTGTTTCTCGTTGTAAATAATTCAAGGCTAAACTTTCTAAATTATGTTGACTTAGACTGTCTAATACATAGGAAGCCAGTAAGGTATCATAAGCCATGCCACGTAAATGAATTCCATGGTTTGCTAAGAGATGAGCATCGTATTTTAGGTTTTGTCCCACTTTTAAGTAACGTGGATTTTCCAATAGTGGTTTTAATTGATTAAGTGTTGTTTCAAAAGCTAATTGAGCGGGTGCACCGATATAATCGTGCGCTAAGGGGATGTAAATCGCTTCATAAGGTGTGATGGCAAACGACAAACCAACAATTTTGGCTGTTAAATAATCTAAACCGGTAGTTTCAGTGTCAAATGCAAATAAATCAACTGATGATAGTTTGTCAATCCATTGTTTTAATTCTGTTTCGGTTAAAATAGTATGATATTGTTTTTCTATATTTGTCGGAAAAGATTGTGGAGAGTTTTGTTGTGGTAATTCTGCTAACCATGATTTAAAACCCAGTTGCGTATAAAATTGTCGCAATTGTTCAATATCTGCAGATTTATGTAGTAATTGATTGAAAGTGTAAGATAAATTGACATCACATTTAATAGTTAGCAATTGTTTAGCCATAGGAAAAAAGTCGATAGCGGTTTGTAAATATTCGCCAACTTTTCCTTGAATTTTATGGGATTGCTGGATAATTTTCGCTAAAGAGCCATATTGTTGCAACCATTTGACAGCGGTTTTGGGACCGACTTTATTTACGCCCGGCACATTATCACTACTATCGCCTACTAAACACAGATAATCTAAAAATAATTCAGGTAGTATCCCAAATTTAGTTTGAATGCCTTCAGGGTCTAATCGGGTATTTTTCATGGTATCAATCAAGATAATTTTCTGACTGACCAATTGTGCAAAGTCTTTATCTCCTGAAAAAATGAACGTATTCACATCTGCCATTTCAGCTTGTTTTGCCAAGGTACCAATCACATCATCCGCTTCAACGCCACTTTCAATTAACACCGGTAAACCTAAAGCTTGAATCATTTGGTGTAATATCGGAAATTGTTGTACTAATTCTGTGGGCGTTTCAGTACGATTGGCTTTGTATTGAGGATAGAGTTCGTCGCGAAAAGTGTGATCTTGGCTATCAAAAACAACGGCGATGTAAGTGGGTTGATATTGAGTGAGCAAACTTTTCAACATATTAATCACGCCGTAAATTGCACCTGTTGGTAATCCTTGGGCGTTAGTAAGCGCGGGCATGGCGTGAAAGGCTCGAAATAGATAAGATGAGCCATCAATTAAAATGAGCGTCTTTGCATTCATAAGTGGTAGAAGTGTTTAAAATTTAAGCGCAGATTTTGGCACATCAGATGCGAGTTAGCAATTTTCAATATTTTAAATCAATTACCGAAAATCCAATGATAAATTTGACTCATTAGACAGGTTTATGGTACATACGCAATATTCGATCTAAGAGGAATTGCAATTGATGAAACGATAGCAGAAGTAGGCGGGGGATTAAATTTAAAACGCAAGCAATTTGTTAGAATCATGTCATTAGTCGAATCCAGAG
>DYNN01000073.1 GCA_020721045.1 Thiomargarita sp.
CTTAATGGCATTGGTCCTTTAGCGTCAATAGCATTAAGTTAAGGAAATTTTGCTTTCCCCTTTATCAAAGGGGGATTGAGGGGGATTTTTTATATTTCAATTACTTAAATCCTCCCTGCCCCCTTTAAAAAAGGGGGGAGGAACGCTTAACTTAATGGCATTGGTCCTTTAGCGTCAATAGCATTAAGTTAAGGAAATTTTGCTTCCCCCTTTAAAAAAGGGGGATTGAGGGGGATTTTTTATATTTCAATTACTTAAATCCCCCCTGCCCCCTTTAAAAAAGGGAGGGAACGCTTAACTTAATGGCATTGGACCGTAGGACCGATTAGCGTAGCGTAATCGGACGCATGTTTATTAGAAAATCATCTCAATTTTTACAAAACAAAAAAATCATAAAATCATGCCCAGTCGCGCAAAGTATTTATTTATATTGTGGTGTGGTGATATAGATATTTCGGTTGGCGGCAGCAAACAACATGCGTCCGATTACTGACCAGTTTATAAACGTTTTACACTTTAATCATCGATATTATCGTATATTTCTGTTATATTCCTTATTTTTAACGCTACTCAATAGGAATTAGGGTTTGGACACGATTGAAGTTGTAAGAGTCATACGCTATAAAGAAAACATCAAACAACTCATTGGTTTTTATATTGATACTCCACGACAAAACACTACATTAACAGACACTTATACAATCAATATCAGCGGTTGGACATCAAATATTAGTAATCCCGTGATTGCTGTTTGGTTTACTCATGATAAAGTCAATCCTGAAGTGTTAATGACCACCCAACCTATTTTACCCAGACCGGATGTTTTGAAAATTCATCGCACGGTAGAGACAGAAAATTGTGGTTTTTCAGTCATTTTTTCAGTATTAGGTTTACCGCATGACATTGAGTTAAATATACAATTAATTTTAGCTGATCACACACGCATTTTAGCGGGTACTATTTACTTGCGTCGTTTAACAACAATATCATGTACCTATCAACCTACAATGAATCCCCTCATGGTAACCTCACTCGGGCGTTCAGGCTCCACTTGGTTAATGCGTTTATTAGCAGAACATCCTGAAATTATTATACATCGCATTTATCCTTATGAAGCTTATCATATAAAATATTGGATACGTAACATTTTTCGTATATTATCTGAACCCATTAACTATTTAAGTGCAAATTCTTTCGATAAGTTATTCAATTTAAACATAGATTGGGCAAATCACCATCTATATCATAATCCTGAATTACAGCCTTGGTTTAATCACACCTATATTCAGCAAGCCGCCGATTTTTGTTGTCAAGCAATTGATTCAGTTTATACGCAACTTGCTAAAAATCAAGCAGAATATCATAATAATCAGCCACATTATTTTGCAGAAAAATTCGGACCTTCTCACGTCAATTTATTGTTAAATGAACTTTGTCCCAATACCCGTGAAATTATTTTAGTCCGTGATTTTCGTGATATGTTATGCTCTAGTATTGCGTTTTCACAGAAAATCGGCGTATCTGATTTTGGGCTAGAAAATACCAGTAATGAAGCCGAAATAGTGGCAGCAACCCAACATCGTGCGCAGAGTTTACTTACTTATTGGCAACAACGAAAAAATCAAGCTTATTTGTTACATTATGAAGATTTAGTGTTAAAACCCGTTGAAACATTGAGTAAGTTACTGATTTATTTAGGATTAACCGCTGATAATATCACTATTGAAACCTTATTGGCACGTGCTGCTAAAAATCAAACAGAAACTCAAACTCACGCCACGACAAGCAGTCCAGCCAATTCTATTGGACGTTGGCAACGAGATTTGCCACAAACACTACAAACAGCATGTCAACAACAATTACAAACAGAATTAACCGCTTTTGGTTACACAATCTAACACGATGAAAATATTAATTTTAGGCATTGGTAACTTACTACTTTCTGATGAAGGAGTGGGTATTCATTGCATTCAAACTTTACAACAACACTATCGTTTTCCGGATAATGTCACACTACTAGACGGCGGCACTGCGGGCATGGAATTATTATCACCCATTGCCGAAGCAGATCAACTTATTATCATCGATGCAGTGAAAACCGGACAACCGCCGGGCACTGTGGTGCGTATTAATAATGATGAACTACCGATTTTTTTTCGCACCAAATTATCACCACACCAACTGAGTTTATCCGATTTATTGGCAGCAACTTATTTTACCGGCGAACGACCGGATAACGTGACTTTATTTGGTGTAGTGCCGCTAACTTTGACATGGGGCATGGATTTAACGCCCAAAATAGCCGCACAACTACCTCAATTAGTCAACTTAGTAATAACAGAATTAGCACAATGTGGCATATCTCCAGTCGAAATTTCAAATTAAATTCTCATGCTAAAATTAACCATGTTTATCGTTGACCATGTCCTATGTTATTCAATTCACTAGAATTTATTTTTGGTTTCCTTCCCATTATCATTCTGATTTACCTAGGTTTAGAATATACACGACACATCATAACCAGTATTTTATGGCTGTTGATTGCCTCACTATTTTTTTACGCCTATTGGAATTGGCATTATATTTTTTTATTAATCGCCAGCTTATTGATTAATTTCGCTTTTGCCGAACAAATTGCCCTACATCGCAGTCGTTTACTGACCATCATCGGTATTGCACTTAATTTAATCGTTTTAGCCTATTTTAAGTATACTAACTTCTTTTTAGAAAATATCACCCATTTTACTACAGTAAACTTCCCTCACCTTGATATTTTATTACCTTTAGGCATTTCATTTTTCACTTTTCAACAAATCGCTTTTTTAGCCGATGTTTATACCAAAAAAGTGCGCCCTGATGCCTTTTTACACTACGGTTTATTCATTAGTTTCTTTCCACAATTGATAGCAGGTCCCATCATTCATTATCAAGAAATTGTGCCACAAATGGGAAAAATACGTGATAAAGCCACTATTCAACAAGATTTACAAATTGGTTTAACTATCTTCTTGATTGGATTATTTAAAAAATATGCCTTAGCCGATTCCTTAGCCGGTTATAGCAATACCGTTTTTGCCCAAGCAGACGCATTGACGACAATCACTACGCTTACCGCATGGAAAGCCACTTTTGCCTACACATTTCAAATTTACTTTGACTTTTCAGGCTATTCCGACATGGCAATTGGTTTAGGACGCATTTTTGGCTTTAAACTACCACTCAACTTTTTCTCTCCTTATAAATCACTGAACATTTCAGAATTTTGGCGACGTTGGCATATCACCCTATCACGCTTTTTACGCGACTATTTATATATCCCTTTAGGCGGCAATCAACGCGGTATCACACGGACCGGCATTCATTTACTCGTCGTCATGTGGTTAGGCGGATTGTGGCATGGTGCTGGCTGGAATTTTATTATATGGGGATTACTACATGGCTGTTATTTATTGATATTTCACTTATTTCAAGCAATAAAAGTATATTTTCCAGCGATAATTAAACAAAACAGATTTATCCCTTATTTTCACTTTATATCATGGACGCTCACTTTTTTAGCAATTTGTTTTGCTTGGATTTTTTTCAGAGCAGAAACTTGGCAAGGTGCAATGACAATGATCACTGCCCTAATAGATTTTTCAAATTTAACATGGCATTACCAAAGTGAAATTGATTTTTACCTACTATTTGCCTTTTTAATTACATTAATTTTCCCGACCACTTGGCAAATCATGCATCGTTACCAACCAACGATTACTTTACCACCGCATCGTGAAAAAGTATTAAAATCAATCAATTCCTTACTTACTTGGCAATTTAATTATCGTTGGGCTTTGATTGGCGGATTTTTAATGGCGATTATTATTTTAAAAATGATCCAAGGACAACCCACTGAATTTATTTACTTTCAATTTTAATTATGCGTTATTTCTTAGTACTTTTACTCAGTTGTGGTGGCTTTATGAGTTTGTACGCCACAACGGCTTATGTCAGCATGGGTGCGTTGGATGAACAAAATGCCTATTTATGCCAATTTATTAACAAAAAATCTAAGTTAGCACAATCGGTTAAATCACCAAAACTGATGATTGTTGCCGGTTCCAATGCTTATGCTGGATTAAGTGCTGAAACTATAGAAAATAGTCTTCAAGTACCGACTTTCAATTTTGGTTTACACGCCGGACTCAGTCCTCAATTTATTTTTTATAAAGCCCGTCAAGTATTGCTACCCGGTGATTTTGTGTTATTACCATTAGAATATACAATGTATTACAGCGATCAACCCAGTGATTTATTTACTGAAGTATTATTTGGTTGTGGCAAAGATTTTCTACAAGAATTACCGTTATCAGAAAAAGTTTATTTATTATTAACACGTCCTTTTGCAAAAATTGTAGAAAACTTATTATTTGATCAAACTGACTATCAACAAATTGAACCCAATTTTAATCATTGGGGAGATGCCACTTACAATCAGGAATCACAAGTTACTACTGCCATGCGTCAATATGTTGCTAACGAATTGATTGGTATCCAATTTGATGAAAATTCCACTGGCGTAAAAGCAATTTCTGAATTTATTCATTGGTGTCAACAAAATAAGATAACCGTCTTTGCAACTTGGCCCAACATTGCATTTAAACCGATTTATCGTGATCAAGCGTATATTCAACAAAACATCCAAAAGATAGAAGATTTCTATAAATTTCAACAAATTCCACTAATTGGTACTGCAAATGATGCCATGTTTGATAGCCACTATTTTTACGATACTTCCTATCATTTACATCACCGTGGCGTGGTCATGCGCACATTAAAATTATTATCGATTGCGCACAAACAATACGATATTGTTTTACATCACTAACCTATTTCAACTATGAATAGTAAAACCCTTTATTTTCGTTTATTGCGTTATGTATTGCCTTATTGGCGTATTTTTGGATTGACGCTGTTTGCCATGGTTGTGATGGCAATCACAGAGCCTGCTTTACCTGCGCTACTCAAACCACTACTTGATGATGGATTTATTGCCAAAGATCGTCAAATGATCCAATTGCTACCGATTTTACTAATGGGCATCATTTTTATCAAAGGTATTGCTACGCTTACCAGTACAGTAGGTATGACTTGGATTGCAAGCCGTTTAGTGATGGATTTGCGTATGGCAATGTTTACTAAAATTCTAACCTTGCCAACGACAGAATTTGACAATATTTCTTCTGGGGTTTTATTATCAAAAGTGACTTATGACGTGGGGCGTGTGATGTCTGCGTCCACCGATGCTTTGGTGATTTTAGTGCGTGATAGCTTAGCGGTGCTTGGTTTGTTGGCTTGGATGTTTTATTTAAATTGGACGTTATCACTGATTATTTTCACTACCGTACCGCTGATTGTTATTATTATTCGTATTGTAAGCAAGCGGTTACGTGGAATTAATACTTCAATTCAAACAGCAATGGGTGATTTAACTCGTATTTTAGAAGAAGCGATCAGTGGACATAAATTAGTCAAAGTCTTTGGTGGATATCAGTATGAAAAACAAAGATTTGAAACCAGTTGTCATGCAGTCCGTCGTTTAGAAGTGAAAACCCAAACAACTTCAGGTTTGAGTGTATTAATTGTGCAATTACTGACAGCGTCAGCATTGGCAGTGATTATTTATATTGCATCACTACAATCAGTCCATAATCAAGTGACAGTTGGAGATTTTGTCTCACTTTTCACTGCGATGGGCATGTTATTCGCGCCGATTAAACGTTTAACTAAAGTCAATGATCAATTACAACAAGGGCTTGCAGCAGCTCACAGTATTTTTGACTTAATCGATCGCGCTTCTGAATCAGACACCGGTAAACACTCTGTCACGCAAATATATGGGCAATTAACATTACAACAACTGTCTTTTTCTTATGAAGGACAAGCGCAATCGGCATTACAGGATGTATCACTCACTATAGAAGCCGGAGAAACAGTCGCTTTGGTCGGTGCTTCTGGTAGTGGCAAAACCACTTTAGCCAATTTAATTCCTCATTTTTATACGGTAACACATGGAAAATTGTTGTTAGATCAAATTAATATCAATGATTTGCCTTTAGCTTATTTGCGACAACAGATTGCAATTGTTAGTCAAGAAGTTGTATTATTCAATGACACCATTGCGGCGAACATTAGTTATGGCACAATGATAACCGCTTCTCATAGTGATATTATAACAGCGGCAAAATTGGCGTATGCGTGGGAATTTATTGAGAAAATGCCGCAAGGTTTGGATACGATGGTGGGCGAGCGTGGCGTTAAATTATCAGGTGGGCAGCGACAGCGGATCGCGATTGCGCGGGCTTTATTGAAAAACGCGCCCATTTTGATTTTTGATGAAGCCACTTCTGCTTTGGATACGCAATCTGAGTATCAAGTACAACGTTCACTTGAGCAATTAAAACAAGGACGTACAACGATTATTATCGCGCATCGTTTATCGACGATTGCTAATGCTGATCGAATTATTGTGCTTAATAAAGGGCAGATTGTAGAAATTGGAACGCATCAGGAATTGCTTGAACAACAAGGATTTTATGCGCAATTATACCGTATTCAAGAGAATGTTAGAAATTTGTAACTCACGTAGAAAATAATCAACACTCAAGCTGAAAATTTATGTCACTACATCTAGTCAATCAATATTATAATGAATTAGACCGTATTCAACGATTTAGCGGGTCTAAAAATGAAGATACGATTAAGGGTGCATTTGCTAATTTAGTCAATGGGTTAGCGCGTCCGAAAAATTTGGAATTGGTGCGTGAAGTGCAAATTCAAAGCCGTTTAGGTACGCCGGTACGTCCTGATGGGATTTTGCGCAGTATTTTGCAACTCGATTATGGTTATTGGGAAAGCAAAGACACCAAAGATGATCTTTTGGTAGAAATTGAGGCGAAATTTAATAAAGGTTATCCGCAGAATAATATTTTATTTGAAGACAGTCAAACCGCTATTTTATATCAAGAAAATCGTCAATTTCAGGTAAAAATGACTGATTCTGATAATTTATTGGAATTGTTGCATACTTTTATTAATTATGAGCGTCCTGAAGTTGCTGAATTTAATAAGGCAATTGCACAATTTAGTCAAGATTTACCTAGTATATTAGAATCGTTACGTCAACTGATTGAGTTAGAAGGAATTAATAATGCTATTTTTATTGAAAAGAGAGATTTATTCTTAAAACTTTGTCAAAACTCGATTAATCCTAATTTAGATTTGCTGGATATGCGTGAGATGTTGATTCAGCATATCTTAACCGAAGAAATTTTTCTGTCGATTTTTAATAATGCGGATTATCATCGGGAGAATAATATCGCTCAAAGTTTGTATGAAGTGGAAAGTACTTTTTTCCGCGGGCAAACGAAGCAGAATTTGTTAGCAGAAATCCGTCCTTATTATAATCTCATCAAAGCACGCGCTAATGAGATGATCAGTCACGCAGAAAAGCAGAAGTTTTTGAAAATCATTTATGAGAATTTTTATAAATCTTATAATCCTAAAGCCGCTGATCGTTTGGGAATTGTGTACACGCCGAATGAAATTGTTGATTTTATGATTGCTGGCACGGATTTTTTACTCGAACGGCATTTTTCTAAAACTTTGGGAAGTAAAAATGTTGAAATTTTAGACCCGTGTACCGGCACTGGGACTTTTATCACGCAATTAATTGAACATATTCCATCGCAACAGCTTGAATATAAATATCAAAATGAAATTCATGCGAATGAAATGGCTCTTTTGCCTTATTATGTGGCGAACTTGAATATTGAAGCAGTTTATCAGCAAAAAATGGGACGTTTTCAAGAGTTTAATAATTTGTGTTTTGTCGATACTTTGGATAATACGCAAGCTTTGGATTATGCCGGTAAACAGAATGATATGTTTGGTGCTATGTCTTTGGAAAATGTGGCGCGGATTAAGCGACAAAATCAGAAGAATATCAGTGTGATCATGGGTAATCCGCCGTATAACGCTAAACAGGAGAATTATAATTTTCAAAATGCGAATCGGGTTTATGTTGATATTGATCAACGCATCAAGGAAACTTATATTAAACAAGGCACTGCGCAAAATCAAATCGTTGTTTATGATATGTATACGCGGTTTTATCGTTGGGCAACTGATCGTTTAAATGCAAATGGTATTTTGGCTTTTGTGACCAATCGTAGTTTTATTGATTCGCGTGCGTTTGATGGGTTTAGAAAAGGTATTTTTGATAATTTTCAAGAAGTTTGGATTTTAGATACTAAAAGTGATGTGCGAATGAATCCTAAAATTGCAGGAACAACGCATAATATTTTTGGTATTCAAACGGGTGTTTGTATCACGTTTTTGGTTAAAAATGAAAGTTTAGCCCAAGAAAAGTGTAAAATCTTCTATTTTTCTTTGAAAGATGAACAACGTAGAGAAGAGAAATTAGATTTTTTGCGTGATAATCCATTGTCTAAAATTCCCTTTGAACGCATCATACCCGACGCTAAAGGCAATTGGATTAATCAAACGGATAATGATTTTGATAGTTTAATCCCGTTGATTGATAAGGAAGTTAAAGCCGGAAAAAGTCAACAGGCTGTTTTTCAGTTGTTTTCTTTAGGTGTGATAACAAATCGTGATGAATGGGTTTATGATTTCTCAATTAACTTTTTGACTGAGAAAACAAAATTTTCTATTGAAGCCTTCAATTCAAGCGTATCTAACAATTGTATGGACTTCTCTATTAAATGGAGTTCTTCGTTAGAATCCTACTTTTACGCAAAATCAATTGTAAGATATGAGCAAAATCTTATCAAAAAGTCTTTATACCGACCTTTTGTGAAAAAATACCATTATTTAGATAGAAAGTTGAATCATAGATTAACTGAAAATCACTATAGTTTCTTCGGGATAAATTTAAATGATCAGAATAATATATTAGCAATTTCTGGGGTGGGTTCAAATAAGCCATTTCATTGTTTATGTTCATTAAATCTTATAGGGCTAGACACTCTGGAAAAAACCCAATGCCTCCCTCTCTATCGTTATGAAAATGGAGAAAAAATTGAAAATATTACCGATTGGGCGTTAGATTTATTTAGAAACCATTACGCAACCAACTCAATTGAAAAACTCGATATATTTCATTATGTTTACGCGGTGTTGCATTATCCAGAATATCGTCAAAAATATGCGCAAAATCTTAAACGCGATTTTCCCAGAATTCCTTTTTATGATGATTTTTGGCAATGGTCAAATTGGGGTAAACAGTTGATAGAATTACATATTCACTATGAAACTATCACGCCTTATCCATTAAAACGGGTTGATAAACCGCTGAAAAATCCTGAAGCCAAGGCAAAGCCTAAATTGAAAGCAGATAAAGTGGATAATCGAATTGAAGTGGATGAAATCACAACACTTTCTGGTATTCCAAGTGAAGCGTGGGATTATAAATTGGGCAATCGTTCGGCTTTAGAATGGATTTTAGATCAATATAAAGAGAAAAAGCCAACTGATCCGACGATTTTGGAAAAATTCAATAATTACCGTTTTGCTGATTATAAAGAACAAATGATTGATTTACTACAAAAAGTCTGCACAGTCAGTGTTGAAACTATGGAGATTGTTACCGCGATGAAACGTAATTGACGCTAGATTTTTTTATTTATAACCGATAGACTTCACACTACTTTAATTATATAAATGGGGTTATTATGGATTTAATCGATCAGTTGAAAGCACTTTCTTCTAAAGTTGCTAAGCAAATAGACTTAATTCAAACAGAGGAGGCAACGAAAAATGCTTTTGTCATGCCTTTTATTACTGCATTGGGTTATAACGTATTTGATCCAACAGAAGTAGTGCCAGAATTGACTGCGGATGTGGGCACCAAAAAAGGTGAGAAAGTTGATTATGCGATTCTCAGAGATGGCAAACCCATTATGTTGTTTGAGTGTAAACATTGTAAAGCCGAACTTAATGAAGACAATATGTCACAACTTTACCGTTATTTTAATGTGACTGAGGCGCGTTTTGCAATATTAACCAATGGGATTATTTATCGTTTTTACACAGATTTAGATGAATCTAATAAGATGGATGCCAAATCATTTTTAGAATTCAATATATTGGATGATATCAAAGAGTCTTTAGTTGAAGATTTGAAAAAATTTACTAAAGGTTTTTTTAAGCTAGATGAGACTTTGATTGCAGCTACTGAGTTAAAATATACTAAGGAAATCAAACGAATTATAGCGGAGCAATTGGATAATCCTACTGAGGATTTTGTTAAATTTTTCGCGTCTAAAGTCTATACAGGTAAATTGACCGCGTTGGTTAAACAACAATTCACTGATTTAATTAAGAAAGCATTGCAGCAATTTATTAATGATCGTATTAATAAGCGATTAAAGTTAGCAGAAGAAGCTCAATCAATTACATCGCAACCTCCCAATTCATCACAGTCTTCTGAAGAAAATAAAGAAACTACAAGTAGTGACAGTAAAAGCAAAATTGTGACTACGGAAGAAGAAATAGAAGGATATCATATTGTTAAATCTATTTTGAGGCAGACAGTAGCTACAGAACGCGTGACGATGCGTGATACTATCAACTATTGTGGTATTTTACTGGATGATAACCGCCGTAAGCCTATTTGCCGTTTATACTTTAACACGCCGGATAAAAAAGCATTGGGATTGTTTGATAATCCAGAAAAGAAAGACGACAAAGTATCAATTGTAAAATTAGATGATATTTATCAATACGCAGATAGATTAATCGCCACAGTGAAGTGCTATAAATCAGAAATTCAAGGATCAATAGACTAAACTCAAATAATATTGAGACTATAGTTTTATAGGTCGCACCCCCTATAACATTAAGTTAAGGAAATTTTACTTCCCCCTTTACCAAAGGGGGATTGAGGGGGATTTTTTATATTTCAATTACTTAAATCCCCCCTGCCCCCTTTAAAAAAGAGGGGGAAACGCTTAACTTAATGGCATTGGGACGCACCTCCTATAGAACTATCAAATTTTTATGTCTAGTGTTGTTTGATAGTTTTTCATTTTATAATAGAATACAATTCTGTTTTCAGTCATCATCACCATCGTTTTTGATAATTTATAAATGTTTTAGTAGTAAATTGTTTATTGTAAATTATCCTCCACACAATCAATTTAGCAAGTTATAACGATATTTAAACACAATGGCAAACTTAACCTACCTATTTGTAATTTTCATTTCCATTTTTTCCACCGCCATTATCAGTTTGTATATTTATGCCCAAAAAATTATCTTGGAATATACTAAATTAATCGAATATATTCTTGAATTTGCAGATTCCGGTGAAGAACCCAATTTTTCCTATGAAACTAAGAAAACAGTCGATAATTTTAGAAAATTTATCAATATGTTACAAGGAAATATGGATCACGAACATTTTATTAAAGTTAAACGACAAAATTTACGCATGACACAAGAATTAACCGGCTATATTGAACTCTGTAGAACGTTTACCGAAGTATTACCCTATATTGGTATTTTGGGTACTGTATTAGGTTTTTTACTCACAACCGATATTTTTAATGGTACTTTAGAAAACTCTATCACAGGACTCACTTTAGCTCTATCAAGTACTGCGCTTGCATTATTTTTTGCTATTATTATCAAAGTATTGTTTGAATCACGCATTATTCCTCAATATATGCATTTTGACAATATTCTACAAGCACTTGAAAGTCATGTAGAACAACAAGGTGGTTTAACTAAACAAATCGCGCTACACTTCTCCAAAGAGTAATTTTCTGAATTAAATCATAAGATCATGAAAAAAACATACTACGAAATTTTAGAGGTTGCACCAACAGCTGAACTGGCAACTATTCAACAAGCCGCACAACTAAAAATCAAACAAATCAAACAAATGTATGCGATATTAGGTGATCCGCAAAAACGCAAAGCGTATGATGCCAAATTGCCAGCACAATCAAATGATAGCCGTAAAAAAACTTTTACTTTTCCACAACACGTCAATGTATTGTCTGAAAAAAAATCAAAAAAATCTATTAATATTCAATCAATTGCCTTACGTAGCAACATTCGCTACGGTGCTTATTGGTTTTATTGGATTGCAATTTTATCATTGATAAATAGTGCCATATTATACTTCGGCGAATATGCACATCTAATTATTGGATTAGGTATTACACAACTTACTGAAATATTTGCTAATCAACAAGTAGAATTATTTAAATACACCGGTATAACACTTGATGTAATAATTGCAGGTATTTTTTGCTTATTTGGTTTTTTAGCAGCCAAAGGACAAAAATCCGCTTTCACACTAGGCATACTATTTTATATCTTAGATGGGACATTATTTTGGTTTATTCCACCACAACCTAATTTACTTGCTATAGGTTTCCATCTCTTTGTATTATTTTGGATTTATAACGGATTATATGCTTGTTTTGCAGATTCTGCTTCATTTTCCTCAAATTAAAGTTAAATAAACAATTATTATGCAACAAACAATTATTTTTGACCTTGATTTAATTCATCGTTATGACCGAGCCGGTCCGCGTTATACCTCTTATCCTACAGCGGTTCAATTTCATTCTGATTTTACTGAAGCGACTTATCGGCAACACGTGCAAAACAGCAATGTATTACCGCTAAAACCGCTTTCTTTATATGTGCATATTCCTTTCTGTGATACCGTTTGCTTTTACTGTGCTTGTAATAAAATTGCCACCAAAGATCACAGTTTGGCAGTTCCCTATCTCACTAATTTATATCAAGAAATCAAATTACAAGCCGCATTATTTGCGCCTAATCGACAGGTGACACAATTACATTGGGGAGGCGGCACGCCCACTTTTCTCAATCATGCAGAAATACACCAATTAATGCGGACGATCAAAGATCATTTTCAGCTAGCCAGTGATGATAAAGGCGAATATTCCATTGAAATCGATCCGCGCGAAGCGAATATAGAAACAGTCGCTTTACTGCGTGAAATGGGATTCAATCGCATGAGTTTAGGCGTGCAAGACTTTAATCCCACAGTACAAAAAGCAGTTAATCGTATTCAAACCGAGGAACAAACTTTTAGCATATTAGAAGCGGCACGCAAACAAGGTTTTAAATCGATTAGCATTGATCTGATTTATGGTTTGCCACATCAAAATAAACATTCATTTAGTCAGACATTAAACACCATTATTGCGGTAAAGCCCGATCGAATTTCCGTGTTTAATTACGCACACTTACCCACCTTATTTAAACCACAACGTCGTATTAACGAAGCAGATTTACCCAGTGCGGTTGAGAAATTAGCAATTTTGCAGCAAACGATTACACAATTGACGGAAGCGGGTTATATTTACATTGGTATGGACCATTTTGCTTTACCAAACGATGAGTTAGCAATTGCACAACGTGAAGGTACTTTATATCGTAATTTTCAGGGTTATTCTACACATGCGGACTGCGATTTAATTGGTTTAGGTACAACTTCTATTGGTCAAGTTGCTGATAGTTATAGTCAAAATGTAAAAACGACTGATGAATATACAGCAAAAATTGCAGCAAAACAGTTGCCCGTATTTCGTGGTGTTAGTTTAACAAATGATGATAAATTGCGGCGTTATATTATTACAGAACTCATTTGTCATTTTACTCTATCAATTCCCAAAGTAGAAAACAACTATCAGATTAATTTTAAACGCTATTTTTCGACAGAATGGCAAGAATTAGCCATGATGGAAACCGACGGTTTAATCGAACGCTTTGATGAACGTATTAATATTTTGCCAGCCGGACGTTTATTAGTGCGTAATATTTGTATGGTTTTTGATAGTTACTTACGTCAAGCCAAAGATCAACGTTTTTCTAAAGTGATCTAATTTTAGTCACTAAATTAATATAGTTATACAAGCAAAGCGGCATATCAATACCATTAAGTTAAGCGTTTCCCCCCCTTTTTTAAAGGAGGCATGGGGATTTAAGTAATTGAAATATAAAAAATCCTCCTTAATCCCCCTTTGGTAAAGGGGGAAGCAAAATTTCCTTTCAATACCATTAAGTTAAGCGTTTCCCCCCTTTTTTAAAGGGGGCAGGGGGATTTAAGTAATTGAAATATAAAAATCCCCCTCAATCCCCCTTTGGTAAAGGGGGAAGCAAAATTTCCTTTCAATACCATTAAGTTAAGCGTTTCCCCCCTTTTTTAAAGGGGGCAGGGGGATTTAAGTAATTGAAATATAAAAAATCCCCCTCAATCCCCCTTTGGTAAAGGGGGAAGCAAAATTTCCTTTCAATACCATTAAGTTAAGCGTTTCCCCCCTTTTTTAAAGGGGGCAGGGGGATTTAAGTAATTGAAATATAAAAAATCCCCCTCAATCCCCCTTTGGTAAAGGGGGAAGCAAAATTTCCTTAACTTAATGCTATTGAAGCGGCATATACTTTGTGTGTCGATGTTGTGCTATCATCTCCATTTAATTCAAAAATTACAATTTTATGGACGAAGAAAATCAACCAAAAAGTATTGGTAAAGGCATGATTGCCATTGCTTGGTTATTAGCATTGGGAATTTTAACTTTATTTTTTAATAATTTACTGGAAAATCAATATAATCCTAATCAAGTAGTGAATAGCAATTCTTATCAAGATGGTACGCGAGAAGTTATTTTACAACGCAGTCGCAATGGTCATTACGTGGCAACGGGCGCATTGAATAATTTAGCTGTCAATTTTCTCTTAGATACTGGGGCAACTTGGGTGTCTATTCCTGAACATATTGCTAATAAAATCAATTTATCCAAGGGAGTTGAAATGGATGTAAGTACTGCCAATGGTACAATTACTACCTATGCAACTCGTGTGGATACTGTCACTTTGGGCGATATTCAGCTTCATAATGTCAGGGCTTCAATTAACCCCTATGCATCTGATGATGACATATTATTGGGTATGAGTTTTTTGAAAGAATTAGAATTGATTCAACGCGGTAATACTCTGATTTTACGTCAATATCATTAAATTTATTCATTACGATAACTATGATCACTACAGTTAATTTAACCGAACGTGATAATCATCGCGCTTATCTTTATGCATTATTAGCTGCTTTGTTAATTTCTCCACCTAATTCCAAATTTATGCAGCAACTTGCACAATTAGCGATTAATGACACTGAATTATCAGATAATACAATTGGTTATATTTGGAATAAAATCAAATTAGTTGCACAAACGCCTGATGTTACAACTATAGAAAATGAATTTCATCAACTGTTTATAGGTGTGGGTGAAGGCGAATTAATTCCTTATCGTTCTTGGTATTTGACGGGTGAATTAATGGGAAAATCGTTGGTTGCGTTGCGAGAAGAATTGCAAAAATTAGGCTTTGCTCGTCAAGAAAATATTCATGAACCAGAAGATCATATCGCTATTTTGTGTGAAATAATGAGTTTGTTAATTTATAATCCAACTGAATATACTTTTGATACACAGCGTCATTTTTTTCTTGTTTATTTAAACAGTTGGGCATTACATTTTTTCCATGATTTACATAAAACACCGACTGCTAAATTTTATCAATTAATTGGGCAGTTTGGCGAACAATTTTTTATTTCAGAACAAACATTATTCAATTAAATCAATTTAATATTATCATCAATATAAACTTTTCGCTTTAATAAGCTGGAGCTATTATGGTTAATATGGCACATGTTCCTATCGTTGGTTTTATTGCTTATGGCAGTAATACGGGTAAAACGACTTTATTAACAAAAGTATTGCCGCTATTGAAAAATAAAAATTTACGTGTAGGCATGATCAAACATGTCCATCATCAATTTGATATCGATACACCGGGCAAAGACAGTTATCGTTTTCGACAAGCGGGTGCGGATCAAGTATTAGTTGCTTCTAGCCAACGTTGGGTGTTAATGGTGGAAACCGGTGATAGTGATGATCCTTATTTAGATCAAGTGCTGCCTAATTTACATCAGTCTGAATTAGATTTAATTTTAGTGGAAGGCTTTAAACATGAGACTTTTCCTAAAATTGAAGTTCATCGCCCGAGTTTAGGGTATCCGCTTCTTTTTCCACAAGATGACGCTATTATTGCCGTTGCCAGTGATGCGCCTTTGGCAACACAAACTAATTTACCTATTTTAGATATTAATAATCCAATTCAAGTAACTGATTTTATTTGTCAACAATTCAATTTACAATACTCCAAATGAATGAACTTAATACGCAATCACTACCTAATGATTTAATCGACGTAGTACAACGGGCTTTAGTCGAAGATATTGGCAGTGGTGATATTAACGCACAACTGGTTTCTATTGAAAAAACAGCTATAGCACAAGTGATTTGTCGTGAATCGGCTGTAATTTGTGGAATAGCTTGGTTTAACGAAGTATTTCAGCAGTTAGATAAAACGATACAGATTGAATGGCAAGTGCAAGATGGTGATAGGCTAACAGCTAACCAATTGATTTGTCAATTAAAAGGAAATGTACGCACTTTATTGTCTGGCGAACGGACTGCTTTGAATTTTTTACAATTATTATCGGGTACTGCAACCACTACTAAACGATATATAACGTTGATTCAACACACTCATGCACAAATTTTAGATACACGTAAAACGATACCTAATTTGCGTAGTGCGCAGAAATATGCGGTGCGTTGTGGCGGTGGTCAAAATCATCGTATGGGATTGTATGATGCTTTTTTAATTAAAGAAAATCATATTATTGCCGCAGGTTCTATTACACAAGTAGTTGAAGTTGCGCGCCAAATCTCGCCCCATTTATTGATTGAAGTAGAAGTAGAAAACTTAACACAAATTGAAGAATCTTTAACCATAGGCGTTAAGCGTTTGTTACTGGACAATTTTGATCTTTCTCTATTAAAATCAGCAGTTGCATTAGTACAAGGTCGAGCAAAATTGGAAGCATCAGGCGGCATCACAGAAGATACGATCAAGGCAATTGCAGAAACTGGCATAGATTATATTTCTATCGGTATGATGACTAAGGATGTGAAAGCAGTGGATTTTTCTATGCGTGTTCAAACGGTAGAGGCTTGCCATTAAGTTAAGCGTTTCCCCCCTTTTTTAAAGGGGCAGAGGGGATTTAACTAATTGAAATATAAAAAAATCCCCCTCAATCCCCCTTTGGTAAAGGGGGAAGCAA
>DYNN01000234.1 GCA_020721045.1 Thiomargarita sp.
ATTAGTTTTTTATAATATGTTGATATTTAACTATAGGATTAGATAAACAAATAATTAACAAGCCTAAATTTACCTTAAAGCAAATAACGGGTATCATAAGTAATTTTTAACCCGACATTACTGGTTGCTATGAATATACACGAGTACCAAGCCAAACGTTTATTTGCCGATTACGGGATTCCCGTACCGACGGGATTGCCCGCGTTCAGCCCCGAAGAAGCCCGTCAAGCCGCTCAAGCCCTCGGTGGGTCAAGCTGGATGGTCAAAGCCCAAGTCCACGCCGGTGGTCGCGGCAAAGCGGGCGGCGTTAAACGCGCTCAATCTTCTCAAGAAGTCGTTGATATTGCTAATAATTTATTAGGCAAACGCTTAGTTACCCATCAAACCAACGCCGACGGTCAACCTATTTCTGCGGTATTAGTAGAAACCCCGACTTCCATCGACCGCGAACTCTATTTGAGTATGCTAATTGATCGTGCTAATAAAAGAGTTTCAATTATTGCTTCTGCTTCGGGTGGAATGGACATTGAAAAAGTCGCCGAAGAAACCCCTGAAAAAGTCTTAACTCGTGTTATTCATCCGATTACTGGCGTGCAAGCAAATCAATCTCAAGAAATTGGTTTCGCTTTAGGTTTCGACAAAGATCAACGCAAATCATTTGCCGATATTTTAAACAAACTCTATAAACTCTTTGTTGAAAAAGATTTGAATTTGTTAGAAATTAATCCCTTAGTTGTTACTGGCGAAGGCAAATTATTAGCATTAGACGGTAAAATCAATTTAGATGATAATGCGTTATATCGTCACAAAGATTTAGAATCTTTATATGATGCGTCGCAAGTGGATGGAAAAGAAGACATTGCGCGTCGTCACGATTTGAACTACATTGCCTTAGACGGCGATATTGCTTGCATGGTAAATGGTGCTGGTTTAGCAATGGCGACAATGGATTTGATTAAATTACACGGCGGCGATCCCGCTAACTTTTTAGATGTCGGCGGCGGTGCAACGGCTGAAAGAGTCACCGAAGCATTTAAGCTCATTCAATCCGATAGCAAAGTCAAAGCAATTTTAGTGAATATCTTTGGTGGAATCGTGCGTTGTGATTTAATTGCCGACGGTATTATTCAAGCCGTTAATGAAACTGGATTGAATTTGCCAGTCGTGGTTCGTTTGGAAGGAACTAACGTCGACAAAGGTAAAGAAACGTTACAAAAGAGCGGTTTGAAATTGATTGCCGCAAATGATTTGACCGATGCCGCTCAACAAGCGGTTGCTGCTGCGA
>DYNN01000074.1 GCA_020721045.1 Thiomargarita sp.
CTTTACCAAAGGGGGATTGAGGGGGATTTTTTATATTTCAATTACTTAAATCCCACTGCCCCCTTAAAAAAGGGGGAAACGCTTAACTTAATGGCATTAGCTCTATAGCTCTTGGTAATTAATTAATTTATTTTTCATAAATCTATTTTTTCTCATACTTAATTGTCGACAACAATTGTTCTATTATGGACCATCTTACAGAAAAATCAGTAAAATTACCTAATATACGCAACTTATCTTTTCCATCAAATTGATATTGCTTAGGTTGTTCCTGTACTAATTTCACTAATTTCGTCACATCAATCTGTGGTTCTGCACTGAATAGTAAATAACCGCCCTGTTCACCTAAATTAATTTTACGAATACCTAAAGGCAGTGCTAATAATTTTAATTCATTAATTTTAAACAAATTCTTTGCAAAAGAAGGCAATAAGCCAAATCGATCAACCAACTCCTCTTGTAATTCATCTAAAGCTGCATTATCTGAGGCGTTGGCAATGCGTTTGTACATGATTAATCGCGTGTGTATATCAGGGATATAATCATTTGGCAACAAGGCGGAAATATGCAAGTCGATTTCAGTACCTTGTGTTAAGGAACGGTCTAATTCTGGCGATTTACCAGTCTGCAACGCAGTCACTGCTCTTTCCAATAATTCAGTGTATAAAGTGTAACCAATTTCTTGCAAATGCCCGCTTTGTTCGCTGCCCAATAATTCACCTGCACCACGAATTTCCAAATCATGCGTTGCTAGAGTAAAACCCATGCCTAACTCTTCTAACGCACTAATCGCTTCCAATCGCTTGATTGCATCTTTGGTCATTAATTTTTGCGGAGGTACAATTAAATAAGCGTATGCGCGATGATGCGAACGCCCCACACGTCCTCTTAGTTGATACAACTGTGCTAAACCAAATTTATCCGCACGGTTGATAATAATCGTATTTGCCGTCGGAATATCAATGCCGGTCTCAATAATTGTGGTACAAACCAATACGTTGAAACGACGATGATAAAAATCTTGCATCACTTGTTCTAACTCACGTTCACGCATTTGTCCGTGAGCAAAGTGCACCCGTGCTTGTGGGATTAATGATTGCAATTCATCAGTCATTTTTTCAATAGAATCAATATCATTATGCAAAAAATACACTTGCCCACCGCGTCTTAATTCACGCGTAATCGCTTCAATTAAAGTAGTGATATGCCATTCATGAACAAAAGTTTTAATTGTAAGACGACGCGAAGGTGGAGTAGCAATAATGGATAAATCTCGTAAATTTGATAATGACATGCTGAGAGAACGCGGAATTGGCGTGGCTGTTAGGGTTAATACGTCAATTTCTGCACGCAAAGATTTAAATTGTTCTTTTTGCTTCACGCCAAAACGATGTTCTTCGTCAATAATCACTAAACCTAAATTGTGAAATTTGAGGCTGTCTTGCAATAATTTGTGTGTACCAATGATAATATCTACTTTTCCATCAGCAATATGTTGTAATATCTCTTTTTGTTGCTTTGCAGAACGAAAACGAGACAATTGTTCTACTTGTATCGCCCAATCAGCAAAACGATCTTGAAAATTCTGATAATGTTGTTGCACTAATAAAGTAGTGGGAGCTAAAATTGCCACTTGTTGTCCACTATTGGCAACGATAAAAGCTGCACGCATTGCTACTTCAGTTTTACCAAAACCCACATCACCACAGATTAACCGATCCATCGGCTTTGGCGCACGTAAATCTGTCAACACCGCATTAATTGCTTCTTGTTGATCAGGCGTTTCTTCAAAAGGAAAAGTCGCAGCAAAGGCTTGATATTCTTCATCATTAAATTGAAAAGCCGTACCTTGTCGCAGTGCGCGTCGGGCGTAAATATCTAATAATTCAACTGCTACATCAGACACTTGTTGTGCTGCTTTACGTTTAACTTTTTCCCATTGTCCCGATCCCAATCGATGCAAAGGCGCGTGTTCTGGGTCTACACCGGCAAAACGACTGATCAACTGTAAAGAAGTTGCAGGCACGTAGAGTTTATCTTGGTTAGCGTATTCTAACAGTAAAAATTCTGCTTCAATTTCATTAACGGTCAGTGCGACTAAGCCCAAATAACGCCCAACACCATATTCTTCATGAACAACTGGTGCACCAATAGTTAATTCAGTTAGATTTTTAATAATCGCATCGGAATCACTACTTTTTTTACGCAAGCGACGTTGTGCGACCCGTTCGCCAAATAACTGGGTTTCAGTGATTAAAGCAAGTCGTATCGGCGACTCAATTGTTGTCGTATCATCAATCACTAAACCTTGAACTAAAGGTGCAACGGTTAAGCATAACTTTTCTGAACTGTGTAGAAATTGTTCCCAAGTTTCAACAAATTTTACGGATAAGTGATATTTATGAAATAGTTCAATCAAGGTTTCACGCCGACCAATTGTTTCAGCGGTTAATAATATACGTCCTTGAAAAGAATCAATAAAATTGGTCAATTCAGTGAGAGGATTGGAGTCGCGCGCATTGATAGGTAGTAGTGGAAGAATTTGGGTGGTAAATGCAGTTGCATGACTGGTCGTCACAATTTTTATTCGCGCAGATTGACGAATATGGGTAAATATTTGTTCTGCTTGTAAAAATAGTTGCGTTGGTGCTAATAAAGGACGTTCAATATTGTGGCGTAATTGTTCGTAACGTTGATGAATATCTTGCCAAAATTGTTCTGCTATTTCATTGAGTTGCGGTAAAGTAATCAAGGTACTTTGTGGTGGTAAATAATCAAATAGAGATTGTGTTTTGGGAAAAAATAAAGGCAAATAATATTCAATTCCGGCAGGTGCTAAACCTTTGCGTACATCTTGATAGATGGGGCAACGTTTGGGATCGCCTGTGAAAGTTTCGCCCCATTGTTGATGAAAAATGTTAATTGATTCTGCGGTTAAAGGAAATTCTCTTGCGGGTAATAAAGTAATATTATTCACTACTTCTTTGGTGCGTTGTGTTTCAGGATCAAAAATGCGAATGGAATCGACATCTTGATCAAATAAATCAATACGATAAGGTACACGACTACCCATAGGAAATAAGTCAATTAGGCTGCCACGAATTGCAAATTCTCCATGTTCTTCCACTTGATTCACACAACGATAGCTACTGTCTTCCAGTTGTAAACGCAATTGATGCAAGTCTAGCCGTTGTCCTTGTTGCAAAAGAAAAGTATTCCCTTTGACGTAATTCATCGGCGGTAAACGATACATGAGCGTGGTGATCGGTAAAACTAACACCCCTTTTTGCATGTCAGGTAAACGATAAAGCGTGATTAGCCGTTCTGAAATAATATCTTGGTGTGGTGAAAAAAGGTCGTAAGGTAGTGTTTCCCAATCTGGAAAATTGAGCAGTGGTACTGTGTTGTGCGAATAAAATTGGATTTCTTCAATCAAGCGGTAGGCAGATAAAGAATCTGGCGTAATCACGATGAAAGGTGCAGTTTGCGCGAGTTGACTGAGTGCCAGCCCTAAACTACTGCCGTGTAAATTGGTCCACCGTTGCTGTTGTCCTGCACGATAAGTCGGATGTAACGGATTAATATAGGAATTTGACATGCGAGACTTCTGATCCTTGTGAATAAAAAAGATGCGGCTTTTCTCACCGCATCCATTTTAAAATAATCTCAACACACTTTGACTTTTATAATTTCGTCACCAGTGGTGTCGGTCAAATGCACTGCGCAGGCAATACAAGGATCAAAACTGTGAATAGTACGTAAAATTTCAATCGGTTGTTCCGCATTATGAATTGCATGCCCTTTTAACGCCATTTCGTAAGCACCAGCTTGTCCTTGTGGATCGCGGGGACCTGCATTCCAAGTACTAGGCACAACTGCTTGATAATTCGCAATTTTTCCATCTTCAATCACAATCCAATGGGCTAAACCACCGCGTGGAGCCTCCATATAACCTACACCTTTAGCCTGTTTGGGCCACGTAGCAGGCTCCCACATTTTTTCGTTGAAAGTCCGCGTATCACCACGTTTGATGTTGCCAATAAGATTATCAAACCAAGATTGCATTTGATCACTGATAATTTTAGTTTCCAAAGTACGTGCTGCTGTCCGTCCGAGCGTCGAATATAAGCCTTCTACTGGAATTTCTAATTTATTCAATGCCATGGTAACTAATTCCTTAGTTTGTTCATGTCCTTTGGCATAGAGCATTAATACACGTGCTAATGGACCTACTTCTACCGCATGGATTTTACCTTTGCTGTCTTTCCAACGGGGTGATTTTAACCAAGAGTAAGATTGTTCTATATCTAGTTGTTTATAAGGCGGTTCTGGTCCGGTGTAATGCATAATAGTTTCACCTTCATAAGGGTGTAAACCTTTATCTTTACCTTCTGTATAATCATACCAAGAATGACTGATAAACTCTTGTATTTGTTCAGATGCATTGAGATCAACATCGTAAATTGTGCTCAAATCGCAATTTAAAATCACACCAGAGGGAATGAGGAAACTGCTGGGATCGTCCATGCCTTTAGCTGGAAAATCGCCATAAGTCATGAAGTTACCTAAGCCTTCGCCATGTCCTAAAGTTGCCCAATCTTTATAAAAACCAGCAATCGCCAATGTGTCAGGTACATAAACTTGTTCAACAAAATCACGCATTTGATGAATAATTTCTTGAACTTGTGATAATTTTTTCGCATTAATCGCTGAATCAGAATCTAAATCAATGGCACAAGGCACACCGCCTACCACGAAATTAGGATGTGGATTCTTGCCACCAAAAATCGCGTGTAATTTCACTACATCTCGTTGCCATACTAAGGCTTCTAAATAATGTGCGACTGCCATTAAATTGGCTTCTGGCGGTAATTTGTAAGCAGGATGTCCCCAGTAACCTTCTGAAAATATACCTAATTGTCCCGCTTCGACAAAATTTTTAACTTTCTTTTGTACATCAGCAAAATAGCCGGGGGATGATTTGGGATAATTGCTTAATGATTGCGCTAATTCAGAAGTGGCTTTAGGATCGGCTTTTAACGCAGATACCACATCTACCCAATCTAGCGCATGTAAATGGTAAAAATGCATCACATGATCATGGATATATTGTGCACCAATCATCAAGTTACGAATTAATTGTGCATTAGCTGGAATTGGATATTTCAGCGCATCTTCAACTGAACGAATAGAAGCCAAACCATGTACTAAAGTACAAACACCGCAAATTCGTTGTGCAAACGCCCATGCATCCCGTGGATCACGTCCTCGTAAAATCAACTCAATCCCACGTACCATTGTGCCAGAAGAATAAGCAGAAGCAATGGTTTGATTGGCTTCATCCATTTGTACTTCAATCCGTAAGTGTCCTTCTATACGGGTAATTGGATCAACAACGATTCTTTGTGTCATATTATATTCCCGTGTTGTAAATAATTGTTAAAAATCATATGAATAGTATAATTGAATACCTTTAGTTTTGACATATTCTTCTATATCCGGTGCTGTGATCATATAAGTCACTAGAATAGGAAAAGTTTTTTCTGTTTTGGGTAAACGATTTAATTTTTTACGCAGAAATTCGTCAACAAATTTTTTGGATAATTGACTTTTTGCTTCACCTATAATCAGTACATTTTCATCTTGTTGCTTGGCTTTACCAATAATATTGACCTCAATTGAATTTCCTTCAATATCAGTTAAATAACCACGTTTTAAACGCCCAGATACTTGCATATTGAAATCACGTAACAATAAAGCGGGTAAACCTTTGTAAGCTTCATCTTCTAAACGATAGCCCACTGTTGTTGCTAAACCGCCTACTTCTTTGCGGATTTGAGCAATATCTTTACGCACTTCAGTAAGACCGAGAGCTAAAATTTCCACTGCAGCCCATGTTTTCTTCTGTTGTTCTGCTAATTCTTTCATTTCAGCAGATAAACTTTTAACTTCAGCTGATGTTTCCTGCTGCTGTTTTGCAAGTATTTTCATTTCAACAGATAAACTTTTAACTTCAGCCGATGTTTCTTTTTGCTGTTTTGCAACTTCTGCAACAATTTCTTTTAATTCACGAAAATCGCTGGTTTTAACTAATTCGTCAAATTTTTCATGAATCACTTCACTCAAAATAGTCGATTGTTCCAGCGTAAAAGCACGACTCAGTTTTTGTTGAATTTCTTCTGTTTGTATCATATTTTTCCTTTAAATTTAAGGAATAACTCGATGATTGATAGTAGATAACGTAGGGCGTATAAGCGCAGCGTCATACGCCGCATGTAAATGGTGCATGAGACTGTTGCTTATGCACTCTACACTTTCACTACTATTTGTCTTCAACTAAATGTTCAGCAATCATCTCGGTCAATCCAACAACAGGTAAATCCATCTCGTATGCTTCTAATCCTTCTTCTAAAATGATGCGACAGTTAGCACAGGCTGTGACTAAAGTGTCCACTTTCAATTTTTCTAATTGGATTTTCTTACGATTAAATACTTTGGTACGAAGTTCTTCAGCTTCATCAATCGCGCTGACACCGCCACCACCGCCACAACACCAGTTCATTTTGCCGGCATCTTCCATTTCTACAAAATTTCTGGCTACCATACCAAGTAATTTACGTGGTTGTTCTATTACGCCGCCACGTCGCACCAATTGACAAGGATCGTGGAAAGTTAAACGCGCCTCTTCAAAGCCTTCAGTTTTCAATTTACCGCCCGCACGAAATTCATCTAAAACTTCTATAATATGGCGTACTTTAAAGCGATAAGGACGACCAATCAAATTAGGTCCTTCCCAACGTAACACGGTGTAAGCATGACCGCATTCTGGGCTGATCACTGTTTTTACGCGTAAATTTTCAGCGGCTTCAACAATACGATTGACCAGTTGTCTTGCAATATCAGAAGAGCCTATTTGAATGCCAGTATTTGTAGCTTCAAAAGCAGAAGAACAAAGTGTCCAAGTTTTATCTGCTTGATGCATAATTTTGGCAATGGCTTCTAAATATTCTGGATAATTAATAATTTCCATTGAAGATAACACAACTAAAAATTCAACGCCTGTTTGATCAATCGGAATCGTTAAACCGGTGGTTTTTTCAGCGTGTTTAATCTGTGCTTGCAAAGTCACGAATTGCACGCCCATAGGACTGCCAATTATTACAGCGCGTTTGGCGGCTCCAATTTGTCCTTCAGGCGAATGTCCTGCGGCAACCATACCTTCTCGGGCTTTGCGAATCATGTAAACGAGATCATTACCTACCGGACAAACAACAGAACACCGCCCACATAAGGTACAACTGTCATAAATTAAGTGCTTCCATTCGGCTAAATCAGCATCAGTTAATCTTTCAGTTAAACCCAACAAGCTGGTTAATCGACCGAGTAACGTGTATTCTTGATACCATACTTTACGCAAAGGTTCTAATTTGTGAATCGGTGTGTATTTAGGATCGCCCGTTTCGGTATAAAATAAACAGGCTTCTGCACACATGCCACAGTGAACGCAACTATTAAAAAAAGCGGCAATAGGGCTGTCTATTTGTTCTTTAAAAGCGGCATAACCTCGTTCAAACGTTGCTGTACTCATGCTTTAACTCCTTTACGACCAGCGATTGCGCCGTTATACCAACGGGCAAAAAATAAGGTGAAAGTGTGCATTAATTTGGTAAAGGGAAATACAATCATTAATAATTCAACACTTAAGATATGTAAAGCTAAAACCAATTGATAAGGTTGAATAAAATGATGAAAAGCCATGTAACCCGTCAAAACTGGCAAAAATACCAATAACCAAATTAAGTAATCTTGAAAAGTTGATAAAAAACGTAATATCGGATTAACTAACCTATTGATTAATAATACTAATAAAGCTAATAGCGTCATCACAGTAGCCGCATCAATGATAGGCGTTGGTAATCCAGCCCATTGAATACCTAATGTGTCTTTAATCAATAAGATATGAGGCACAAATAGCAATAATACGATGAAAAATCCAATGTGAAATACATAACCGGCAAAAATAACAGTGGTTGATCGTTGTAATGTTCCAGTGTCTGCTGGCATGAAACGACGGAAAATAGTTCGCACACCGCCAGCAAAAGCGCTTTCTCGTGCTTCTGAATAATCTGGTTTGCGTCCAATCAGTAACATTTCTAATAAACGAACAATCACGCCAAAGATAAAAATTATCAACGCGATATTAAACATTGGTCCTCTGACCCACGCTAAAAAATCTACAGCACTCATCATTTTCTCTCCAAATCATCAATTGTCACAGTTTCGTGTTGTTTGACCGCATTCGTTTTCTTCATTGCATTTAAACCGCCTACAGTAAGACCTACAGCAGCACCCGCTATAGCTGTATAAGCCATGACATCATGCACTTTAATAGTGGGCACAGATAAAGGTTTGTAGAAACTACCGCCATCCCAAAATTGCGGCTCTGAACAACCTAAGCAGCCATGACCGGATTCAATGGGAAAACTTACGCCATCGTTCCATTTAGTGGTTGCGCAAGCATTATAAGTTGTGGGACCTTTGCACCCTAATTTATATAAACACCAACCTTTTTTCGCACCTTCATCATCAAACGTATTGGCAAATAAGCCTTTTTCATAAAAAGGACGCCGATAACAGCGATCATGAATATTTTGCCCATAAAATGCCATTGGACGATTTAAATTATCTAATTGAGGTAATTTACCAAAAGTTATAAAGTGCGCAATCACAGCAGTCATCACAATTGGAATCGGTGGACAACCCGGTACATTGATAATGGGTTTATCCGTAATTAAGTCACTCACCGACATCGCGCCTGTGGGATTTGGTGCTGCTTTAGGTAATCCACCAAATGCTGCACACGTGCCAATAGCAACGATTGCTGCCGCACCCGCTGCCACTTCTTTCAGCATATCCAAGTTACTAATGCCCGCAATCGTGGAATAACCCGGATTACCGGTTGGAATAGAACCATCGACAATTAAAAGGTATTTGCCGTGATTTTTTTTCATCGCTTCTTCACGCGCTCTTTCAGCCGCAGAACCCGCAGCTGCTTGTAAAGTATGATGATAGTCTAAAGAAATATGGTCAAAAATCAGTCCTTCGATAGTCGGTGCATGAGAACGTGTCAATGATTCTGTGCAACCTGTACATTCTTGAAAAGATAACCAAATGACTGATTGACGTGGTGTATTTTCTAAAGCATAGGCAATTTGCGGAATCATAGCCGGTGGTAAGGCAAGTAATGACGCAGTTGTCGCGCAAAACTTCAAAAATCCCCGTCGGCTAATACCTTGTTCCCGTAAACTGTCTCCAATGGTTTTATCTGACATAATATTTCCCCTGAAGCATAAAATATATCCTATTGAAATGATTTAATTAATTGTTGCAATTGCTGTTTACCTAATTGTATATCTTCAGTCTGTGCTTGCAAAATGCTTGGACAATATGCAATTTCGATAGTGCGATTAATAAGACTTTCCTCACTATTATAATGTTCTATCCACCAAACACCTGCAAAATTCGTTTCCCAAAATATACTTTTCCCCAATGCGTACAAATAAGCTTCAACTTCACCTTTGCCTAAAAATTCTACTAATTGAGTTATATCATGCGGCGAAAACGGTAAGCTATGCAAATCGATCAGCGTATTTTCATGATATAACAATAATTTTTCCAGCGCATGACAAATTTCATTTAACAACGGTGCAATGGGTGCGTTTGAATGATTTAATATTTGATTTATGTGCATGAGTCTCTTTTGATGTTCATCAAGTCATCGAATTTATCTTGTGTTATTATAGTGTAATTCCATTTTTTATTTTTAACCACAAGATCATGAACACAATTACCCAAACAATGACGTATGAACACAACGTATGTGACAACCTATTTGCACAAGCAGAATTACTGGTATCACAAGCAAAGTGGGAACAAGCAATTGCAAATGTTGAAAGCTTTATTCAAGCCATGGAACAACACTTTAGTCGAGAAGAAAACGTACTATTTCCCACCTTTGAAGCTCGCACTGGCAATTCAATGGGTCCCACACAAATTATGCGCATGGAACATACCCAAATGCGTCAATTATTCGCGGAAATGCAACAAAGTGTAGTACAACACAACAGCGATGACTATTTGGGACAAGCAGAAACTTTATTAATGCTCATGCGTCAACATAATGCCAAAGAAGAACAAATCCTCTATCCAATGACAGACAGTGCTTTTGGTGCAGAACGCAGCACTGTTTTACAACACCTAAAAGATCATATTCATCAAGCATAAACCCAAATGTTAGCAGAATACTCATTAGATGTCAGTTTATTAGAACCGTGCGAACCTTTAGAACGTATTTTAGCAGCCTTACCACAATTGCCGACAGGTCACTACTTACATATACTACATCGCATGGAACCACATCCACTTTATCCAATTCTTAAACAACTTGGCTATGCGTGGATAACTCAAGTGGGTCAACAAGTGGAATTATTTATTTGGCAACAAGATGATCATCAAGCAGAACAATCAGTGAAAACGCTATTAAAGATATGAATGTCGCTAACCTTGCCTTACAACAAACACCACCCCTTTCAGTTCCTTTACGTTTTTTTCTAACAGCACCCCTATTCGGGTTATTTGCTTGTAGTTTATTAATGTACTATGGACCGCCAATTTTATTAAATCGATGGAATTTTGCAACTTTAGCACTGACACATTCATTAACACTCGGTGTGATGACAATGGTCATGATGGGCGCGTTACTACAGCTTTTACCCGTATTAGCCGGCGTAACCATCCCAAAACCCAAATGGGTAAGCACATTCTTACATGCTTTATTAACGACAGGAACACTCAGTTTAACCTTGGGATTTATGTTAAACTATTCTCTTTATTTAACAATAGGATTAGTGTTATTAAGTCTTACTTTTATCTTATTTTTTGCAATTATTGGCTATTGCTTGATAAAAGTAGTACACAGTCATATCACTATTGCCATGCGTTTAGCTGTTTTCAGTTTGTTCATATGCGTGAGTTTAGGCTTGATTTTATTACTTTTTTTAACACAATATACAACAGTCTTCGATCCCGCAATATTCACCAATTTACACCTAATATGGGGCTTAATTGGCTGGGCAGCCTTATTAATCACCGGCATTGCCTACCAAGTTGTGCCCATGTTTCAAATTACTCCACAATATCCACAATTAATCACACGTTGGCTAGTACCCGCGTTATTTATCTCATTGTTATTATTTACATTATCTAATTTAACGGGTTACTTTACTTCAATCACTACAATCTTATTAAGCCTTGAATTAAGTCTATTTGCATTAATCACCTTATCAATACAAAAACGTCGTTTGAGAAAATTACCAGATGTGACCTTAAATTTTTGGCGTTTTGGCATGATACACTTACTATTAAGCATTTTATTATCAACACTCACTTTAATCTGGCAACCACTTGCAACTAAAGCATTTTATCCTACTTTGTTGGGAATATTGTTTATTGGCGGATTCATATTACCAGTGATACAAGGGATGTTATATAAGATTGTACCATTTTTAATTTGGTTACATTTGCAAAATCAACAACTTAATGTATTAAATCCCATACAATTAGTTAAAATTCCCAACATGAAACAAGTAATTTTAGACAAACAAGCGCGTTATCAATTTTGGATTTACGTAAGTGGTTTCATCTTGTTGATTGCAGCAATTTGGATCACAGATTTACTTTATATTTCAACCACTTTACTCATCATCAGTTTTAGTGGCTTAGCTTATAACCTTTATAAAGCGACGTGGATTTACCACTCTACCAGCCGTCAATTGCATGAAGCCAAATCATAGTTGGGTGATAAAAATTTACAATACAATCTACTGTAATTGATTCGGGCGATTAACCGGCAAAACGCCATCAGTACGCGCTTTCAAATATGCCCACAATTCATCAACATGAGTAACAACCTCATGACCCTCTATCCAAGGATGATAAACTTGATAATCATCGAGTAATTTTTCACTAAATACTTGTTTAGACATAGTTTGTAAACTTTCCAATAAATGCGGTGCCACGATACTACCTTGCGCATCACGTGCATGACACCCTTGACAAAACGCATGAAAAATCCGCCAGCCTTCAAACGTTGTTTTATCGACTTGACAAGGGTTTACTGCCGTTTCTTTTGCTTTACCACAAACCACTTGATAGGGTTTTTCTGTGGTTTCAGTTACATTAAGACGACCGGCGGGCAATGCTTTATCCGCACGGGCACGTAAATAAGTCCATAATTGTTCTTTATTTTCGGCAATTTGAGGCTTATTCTGCCACTTGTGATGCTTAGGCAAATTGACCAATAAATTAGCGAAAAATTCATCTTTAGCCATAGATTCAAGGCTTTCAACTAAATTAGGTGCTTTATCACTACCTAATGCATCTTCGGCATGACATTTTTTACAATAACTGTGATAAGTTTCCCAACCTTGTGTTGTAATTGCATCTACTTGACATTGACTGGCAATTTTTGTATCACACTGAATTTTATAAGATTCATTTGCAGCGTAAGTGAAAGAATTTGCCAACAAGCATAATAGGGTGATGAGTGAAAATTGCCTCATATTTCAATCCCTTCCCATTTAGCAACCGTATGAATATCCTTATCGCCACGCCCAGATAAATTGACGATAATCGTTTGATTTTTCGCTAAAGTCGGTGCAATTTTCTTACAATAAGCCAGTGCATGACTCGATTCTAACGCCGGAATAATGCCTTCAATTCGGGTCAAATCATGAAAAGCTTCAAGGGCTTCTTGATCAGTCACAGCGACATATTGCACTCTACCAATGTCTTTTAAGTAAGCATGTTCGGGTCCTACGCCAGGGTAATCTAGTCCAGCGGAAATTGAATGTGTTTCAATGATTTGTCCATTATCATCGGTCATCAAATAAGTGCGATTACCATGCAATACGCCAACTTTGCCCGCATTGAGTGGTGCTGCATGTCTGCCGGTATTTAATCCATCTCCAGCGGCTTCTACTCCAAACATTTTCACAGTTTTATCATTTAAAAAGGGTGAGAATAGACCTATTGCATTTGAACCGCCACCAACGCAAGCAATTAATATATCAGGTAATTTTCCGCTTAAAGTTTTCATTTGTTGTCGCGCTTCCCGCCCAATCACTGCTTGAAAATCACGTACCATAGCGGGATAAGGATGTGGTCCGGCAACTGTGCCGATAATATAAAAAGTATCATCCACTTGCGTTACCCAATCACGCATGGCTTCATTAAGCGCGTCTTTTAAGGTTTTTGATCCCGAACTGACACCACGGACTTCTGCGCCCAATAAACGCATTCGATAGACATTAATTTTTTGGCGTTCAATGTCGGTTGTTCCCATATAAACGACGCAAGACATGCCTAAACGTGCTGCGACAGTCGCTGTAGCAACACCATGTTGACCTGCACCGGTTTCAGCAATAATACGGGTTTTGCCCATGCGTTTAGCGAGTAATGCCTGTCCAAGTGCAGCGTTGATTTTATGTGCACCCGTGTGATTTAAGTCTTCACGTTTAAGATAAATTTGCGCACCTCCCAACAAATTTGACCAACGTATCGCATGATATAAAGGTGAAGGACGACCAACGTAGTGATGCAAATCGTCATTTAATTCGGCTAAAAATTCTGCATCGTCTTTGTAACGTTCATAGGCAAGCGTTAATTCTTCTAATGGTTGCATTAAAGTTTCACTAACAAAACGACCACCAAATTTACCAAAATGTCCTTTTATATCAGGTAATTGTAGTGTTTTTGTGGGTAATAAATCGGTCATTGACATAGAGACACCTTTCATGAATGCAGCGATTTTATCAATATCTTTGATACCCTTAGTTGCTTCAACGCCACCGCTGACATCAACAGCATAAGGATGTGCGATTTGAATGGCTTGAGCAACATTTTCGGGCGTTAAACCGCCGGCTAAAATAATAGATTGAGTGCATTGAGTCGGTACGCGTTGCCAGTCAAACGTTGTACCGGTGCCACCTTGCACATTTTTTACATAAGAATCAAGCAGAATCGCATTAGCAGTGGCATAACGTTGGGCATAGGCAATAACATCAACGTCTGGCTGCATACGCAATGCTTTAATGTAGGGTTTGTTAAAACTGATACAATATTCTGGCGTTTCTTCACCATGAAATTGTAACCTATCTAGCGGAATTTGCGTTAAAACTTGGTGAACGAATTCAGTCGTTGCATTAACAAATAATCCAACTGTAGTGATAAATTCGGGTAAAGCTTGAATAATTGCCTTGGCTTGTTCAATACTGACAGCACGCGGGCTTTTATCATAAAACACTAAACCAATGGCATCAATCCCATATTGTGCCGCGGCAATTGCATCTTGTGGTCGTGTAATGCCGCAAATTTTAACACGAATACGCGCTAATTCATTCATGATAGATTATTTTGTATGCGTTTAGAAAGTCGATTTAGTAGCTAGAAAATGTTTTGAGCGAGTATAATAAACTAACTTTTCAATGTAGGAAAATTAAGATGGTAACAAAAGATTCATTATTATACAAGTGATTGATTTATATCTTGTTATTTGGTATGAAAAAAGTACCGGGGTTGGGCGATCTCATAGAATTAGCCCGTGTAGGTCCGATTAGCATAGCGTAATCGGACGCATGTTATTCACCGCTGCTAACTGAAATATTTTTTTTCTTGTCCCAATGGTCTCCGTTGGAATGCAGACAAGGACGCTCTGCGTCCCGTGTCGCTAGAGCGACACAACCTGCATTCCCACGCGGCGCATGGGAACGAGGAAAGACTGTGCGCCAAAGTCAAAAAATCGTGCGGCAAAGTCAAATACTTTTTGCGAGTTTAAGATTACAATCAACGAAAACCTATTGGGTTAGATCAATAGATTTGATTAAATAAGTAACCGCATTAATTATATGTAGTTTTTTAGCACTTTATATGGAGAGAAACCATGTGTAGAACCCGACGTAGTTCGATAAAAGTAAAGATAATCAGTTGGTTATTTGCTTTATCGGCATTTAATTATGGGACAGCGCAGGCGGCGACCGTCAGTGCGCCCACAGCAACCGCAGTCAGTGCGGCGTTTGGTATCGATACGACCGCAACGGATTTTTATATCTTTGGGGACAACGTTCAAAAGAGCGGCGGAACGGTATTCAGTGATGTCACTGGAACTTCAGAAGTGGCAACTAACAGCCTTTACAGCGTTGCGTGGTCTGGCGGTGCGCCGACAGCTTCTTCAACGGGATCAACGAAATACGATGTTTGTGCATTGGGAAGCAGTTATTCCCCCAAAGCAACTTCTTGTTCATTTGCTTTAAAAATGCCTAGTTCAGCGGCGACGCTTGATGTTTGGTTGCGTCCAAATGGAAATACTGGAACGTTGACTTATGATGTAACGGTTGGAGGGGTTAAGAATAGTTATTCTGACGCTTCAGGAATTAAACGTCTTACTTATAGCATCACGAATGCAACGGTTGGAGAAACCATTACATTTCAAGTTCATAATGTAGTCGGTAGCAACGGTTGGCACAATATTGGATTTCAAGCGGCGCAATTAAAAACCCCTAAAACAGATCAAACGATTTCTTTTAGTCCCGCATTAACGGGAACAGTTGGACAAACTGCTAATTTAAGTGCAACGGCGAGTTCTGGTTTAGCAACGACGCTTGCGAGTTCAACGCCGACGATTTGTACAGTAAGCGGAACAACTGCAAATTTCTTAGCGGTAGGAACTTGTACTGTGACAGCAAATCAAGCAGGCAATACGGCTTACAATGCAGCGACGCAAATTTCTGCAAACATTGTGGTTTCAAGTGCTGCTAAAAAAGATCAAACAATTACTTTTAGTTCTTTAGCAGCTAAAGTATTTGGAGATGCGGATTTTAATGTGAGTGCAACGGCGACTTCAAATTTATCCGTGACTTTGAGTGCAACAGGTAGTTGTAGCTTAACCAGTTCGACGGTAAAAATTACGGGCGCAGGTGATTGCAGTATTAAAGCATCACAAGCGGGAGATACGACTTACAATGCAGCGACTGATGTCACGCAAACCTTTGTAATTTCTAAAGAAAATCAAATAGTTACCTTTGCGCCAGCATTAACGGGCACGGCGGGTCAAAATACGACGTTGAGTGCAACGGGTGGATTATCAAACAGTGCAATTGTGTTTGCGAGTTCAACGCCGACGATTTGTACGGTGACGGGAACTAGCGTTGCATTTGCAGCAGTAGGAACTTGTACTGTGACAGCAAATCAAGCGGGTAATTCAAATTACAATGCGGCGACTGAAGTTTCTGCAAATATTGTGGTTTCAAATGCACCTAAAACAGATCAAACGATTTCTTTTAGTCCAGTATTAATGGGAACGGTAGGAACTAATGCAACTTTAAGTGCAACGGCGAGTTCTGGTTTAACGGCAATTACTTTTGCAAGTTCACCTTCAACGGTTTGTACGATGAGTGGAAATACGGTTTCTTTTGCGAGTGCGGGGAATTGCATTGTGACGGCGAATCAAGTCGGTAATGATGAGTTCAATGCGGCAAAAGAAGTTTCTGCAAACATTGTGGTTTCAAATGCACCTAAAACAGATCAAACGATTTCTTTTAGTCCAGCTTTAACGGGCACGGCGGGTCAAACGACGACTTTGAGTGCAACGGGTGGATTATCAAACAGTGCAATTGTGTTTGAGAGTTCAACACCGACGATTTGTACGGTGACAGGAAATAGCGTTGCATTTGCAGCGGTAGGAACTTGTACTGTGACAGCAAGTCAAGCGGGTAATGCAAATTACAACGAGGCAACTCCAGTTTCTGCAACGATTGTGGTTTCAAATGCACCTAAAACAGATCAAACGATTTCTTTTAGTCCAGTATTAATGGGAACGGTAGGAACTAATGCAACTTTAAGTGCAACGGCGAGTTCTGGTTTAACGGCAATTACTTTTGCAAGTTCACCTTCAACGGTTTGTACGATGAGTGGAAATAGTGTTTCTTTTGTAAGTGCTGGGGATTGCATTGTGACGGTGAATCAAGTCGGTAATGATGAGTTCAATGCGGCAAAAGAAGTTTCTGCAACGATTGTGGTTTCAAATGTGCCTAAAACAGATCAAA
>DYNN01000075.1:0-13145 GCA_020721045.1 Thiomargarita sp.
GTTTTAAATTTAACCCACCGCCTACTTCTGCTATCGTTTCATCAATTGCAATTCCTGCTTTCGTGCAGAAATCAGCGACTGCTTTTTGTTGCGAGATTAAATCATCTTTTTGATTATGACTAGAAACGCGGCAATAACTTATTGCAATTCGCTTGTTTTCCTTTACCCCTAGAATTTGCGATAGTTGGTCATGCGTATAAAAACGCCTGTTAGTTGGCGTTCGATGTGCTTTTAAAATACCTTCTCTATCCCAACGTTGTAATGTGTTCGTTGTTTTAGCGATAAGTTTTGCAAATTCATTAGGTCTGTATGTGTTCATAGTACATATTATTACATACATTTAAATATATTCAAAGCAATCTAGTTAAGCTCTTAAATTCTCTTTCAATAATATTGGTTTAGTGATTAGATAAATTTAAAATTAATCTTATGTAATTACAACAGTTTGCTTGAAAAATAAATTTAGTCGCCTATCTTTTCAAAAAATCACCATGATACAAAAAATAAATTAGATATAGAGGATTTTTACTATTTATTTCTTAAGTGTAGCGTAATTTGATAAAATAATCACTTATTAGCTTCTATTTAAAATGATAAATTTATCTCTTGGTTATTGAAAAAAATGTTAATTTTTGAACAAAGTAGTCATCATCGTACTTCTCCTTCACAATATCCGATAAATTCTGGTAAAGTAATTGATATTCCAAATCAATTTTTGCGCCAAACTTTACCAAAATTGCCAGAAGTCTCAGAAATGCAAGTGGTACGCCATTATACGCGCTTATCTCAGAAAAATTTCTCAATTGATACCCATTTTTATCCGCTGGGTTCGTGCACGATGAAGTACAATCCACGCGCTTGTAACACATTGGCGATGTTACCACAGTTCTTATCGCAACATCCTGCGACGCCAGAATCTCACAGTCAAGGTATTTTAGCGTGTTTGTATGAGTTGCAAGAAATGTTAAAAGAAGTCACGGGAATGAAAGGCGTGTCTCTTGTACCAGCAGCCGGTGCGCAAGGAGAATTTGCCGGTGTTGCTATGATTCGAGCTTATCACGATGCACGCGGGGATACAGCACGTACTGAAATGTTAGTTCCTGATGCAGCGCATGGCACTAATCCGGCTTCTGCTGTGATGTGCGGCTTTACTGTACGCGAAATTCCCACAAATGCTGCTGGTGATGTCGATATTGATGTATTACGTACGGTTGTCGGACCGCAAACCGCGGGTATTATGTTGACCAATCCTTCAACATTGGGTATTTTTGAAAGAAATATTATCACTATTGCAAAATGTGTTCACGATGCAGGTGGATTATTATATTACGATGGTGCCAATTTGAACGCTATTTTGGGTAAAGTTCGCCCTGGTGATATGGGATTTGACGTTATCCATATGAATTTACACAAAACTTTCTCTACGCCACATGGTGGTGGTGGACCGGGTGCGGGACCTGTTGGTGTCAGTACTCGTTTATCGCCTTTTTTGCCTATCCCTATTGTCGATTATGATGGTCAGCAATATCGTTGGTTGACAGAAGTTGATTGTCCGCAAACAATGGGGCGTTTGTTAGCCAATGCTGGTAATATAGGTGTATTATTAAGAGCTTATGTTTATGCCCGTTTATTGGGTAAAGAGGGTATGGCGCGAGTTGCTGAATTTTCTGCATTAAATGCCAATTATTTACTGATTAAGTTACAACAAGCCGGTTTTGATGCTGCTTTTGCTGAACGACGTGCCAGTCATGAATTTATCTTAACTTTGAAGCGACAAGCTAAAGAATTAGGAGTTACCGCTATGGATTTTGCTAAGCGTTTGCTTGATAAAGGTTTTCATGCTCCAACAACTTATTTTCCTTTGTTAATACCCGAATGTTTGTTAATCGAACCCACTGAAACTGAAGATAAACAAACTTTGGATGATTTTATTGATGCATTAATTGCGATTCAACAAGAAGCAGAAACGCAGCCCGAATTATTAAAAAATGCGCCTCATACTTTGCCTGTGCGTCGCTTAAATGACGTTAAAGCTGCAAAAGATTTAAATATTGTCTGGCATTTCCCCACATGAACAAAAATAGCGGTTTTTTCACCCGCATTCCTAAAGCAATTGGTTATTCTATTGAAGGTTTAAAAGCCGCTTGGCATTCTGAAGCTTCGTTTCGTCAAGAATCGTTTGCTATGATTGTATTATTGCCACTTGCTCTATGGTTAGGAGATAACGGTATCGAACGTGCTTTGCTAATTAGTTGTTTATTATTAATATTAATTGTAGAACTATTAAATTCTAGTGTCGAAGTTCTCGCAAACAATATCAGTGAAGAATGGCATCCTGTAGTAAAGCGCGCAAAAGATATTGCATCTGCTGCAGTATTTTTAAGTTTCCTGCTTTCAATAACTGTATGGCTACTGATTTTATAAAATTGTGATTATCGTCTGCTTATTTACAAGCAATTAAAAGTTGTATATTGTTTACTACTCACGGCATTATTTAGGACAATTCTTTTGGTTTGTAAAAAGTTTTACTCGGCAGAAAATGATTTCTTGAAGCAGAATATAGAAAAGTATTTGCGTGAAGATTACATTAAAACTGATAAGATGATGTTAGTTTTATTAATTTTACACTGGTTTGTTGCAAGTACAATTACAGCATTTGATTATGGTTTTTATCGCTTAGGATTAATAGGCGGTGGTGGAATTACCCTAATTGCTTTATTAGCTTATCTATTTTTGCGTGGTACGATCTACTCAAGAATTATTATGGGCATGTCATTTATGCTATTTTCTGCTATTTTTATTCAGCAGCATCTGGGCAGAATTGAAATGCATTTTCATGTCTTTATCGCACTGGCTTTTTTGATTAGATACAAAGATATTCTACCTGTTTTAGCGGGTGCGATTGTTACAGCAATACATCACTTAACCTTTAGTTATTGTCAAGTATTTAATATTGATGTTTTTAACGTGCCCATCAAAGTATATAATTATGGACAAGGATTAGCTATCACCTTGATACATATTATTTTTGTTGTTATCGCTGTTGGTATTTACTATTTTATTATCAAGCAAATTAGCCAGCAATTCTGTTCGAATTTATATATTTCAGAAAAGTATCTACAAATTGATCATGAAAAAAATGAATTTTTTGGCGTAGTTGTGCATGATTTAAAAAATCCATTGTCAGCTATTTATAGCATAGTTGACATGTTGAAAACAGAAGATAATGTAAAACAGGGAGAAATCTCAGAGTTACTTGATATGATACAGATTAGTTCAAAGCAAATGTTCGGCTTAATTACTAATTTGTTAGATGTCAATATGATTGAATCGGGAAAAATGACGGTGTTACGAAGCGACGCAGATATTTTACCTATTGCACATCGTGTCATTAAATATCACGCCGAACGGGCAAAATTGAAAAATATTATGATTTGTTTTGAATCTGTTGCAACATCCTGTCATGCATTTGTTGATTCCAATCTCACTTACCAAGTATTAGATAATTTAATTTCTAATGCGGTTAAATATTCACCCACTCAGGCTACCATTCATATTCGTGTTTTGCCACAAGCAAAATCTGTTCGTTGTGAAATTCAAGATCAAGGTGAAGGATTATCGCCTTCTGATCAAAAATTACTTTTTCAAAAATTTACCCGTTTAAAACCAAAACCAACAGGCGGTGAACATTCAACAGGTTTGGGCTTGTTCATTGTCAAAAAATTGGTAGAAGCCATGCAAGGCAAAATTTGGTGTGAAAGTCGAATTGGACAAGGTTCAACATTTATTATTGAATTACCAAAATTCCCAATAACATAGCGTTACATGAGTAATTTTTGTTATAATTCACCCCAATTAGTTTTCATTTTACATAGGCATACCATGATAACAGAAGCACATAAACCACAAAAAGATCGCTATACTGCGATTCGCAATGTGACTTGGGTAGGCGTCATCATTAACATTGTTCTTTCCTTCATTAAATTAGTCTTTGGTTGGATTGGACAATCACAAGCATTGATTGCAGATGGGATGCATTCATTATCAGACTTGCTTAGCGATGGCGTGGTTTTAGTGACTGCCAAATATAGCACAGAACATGCGGACGAAGAACATCCTTATGGACATGCCAGATTTGAAACTGTAGCAACCGTTGTGATCGGTTTACTCCTCATTATAGTAGCTGTCGGATTGTTAATTGACGTTGGGCGACGATTATGGTTTACCGACCTACTTTGGCAACCAACCGCTTTAAGTTTAGCAATCACAGTAGCTTCTATTTTAATCAAAGAGGCACTTTACCACTACACCATGTTTGTTGCAGAAAAAGTACGTTCACAAATGTTACGTGCCAATGCATGGCATCATCGCAGCGATGCAGTTTCTTCTGTTATTGTATTGGTAGGTATTTTGGGCAGTATGGCGGGTGTACCTTGGCTAGATGCGATTGCAGCCATTGGTGTCAGTTTAATGATTGCGCAAATCGGCTGGTCACTGGGATTAAGTGGACTACGTGAGCTTGTGGATACCGGCTTAGACAATGAACAAATAGAAGAAGTCAAACGCATTATAAAGTCTGTTGATGGTGTTCGCACTTTACATGATCTACGTACTCGGCGCATGGGTTCAAATGCTTTAGTTGAAGTACATATTTTAGTCAATCCACGCATCAGTGTTTCAGAAGGACATCAAATTGGTGAAATTGTACGTAGCTATCTAATTGATCAATTAGAAGAAATTAGTGATGTCGTTGTACACGTTGATCCAGAAAATGATGCAGAACGTAATTTGAATTTGGCATTACCTTTACGTGAAGAAATTGTACGTCGTTTAAAACAACATTGGCAACCTTTAGAAACTGCACAGGAAATTGAACAGATTAACTTACATTATCTAGGTGGAAAATTAACCGTTGACGTATATTTACCTTTAAAAATCGTAGAAAGTACGGTGCAAGCACAAGAATTATCACGTCGTTTCATAGAGTTAGCTGCCCATGAAACTCAAGTGCGATCAATTCGTTTATATTTTCATTAACGATTGACAAGATGACGCTCTTAGATTCAATGCCATTAAGTTAAGCGTTTCCCCCCTTTTTTAAAGGGGCAGGGGGGATTTAAGTAATTGAAATATAAAAAATCCCCCTCAATCCCCCTTTGGTAAAGGGGGAAGCAAAATTTCCTTAACTTTTGGATAGAGTTGGAGGCTGACTCCAACCTATCTGTTGATTTAAAAAAGATTATTTCACTTCATCTTCTTTATGTCGTAATTGCAATATGGGTAACTCTTCCCCATCAAATGCTTCATCTTCAGTATCTTCATAATACTCGATTTGTTTAGCTTCTAACAAAACGCCTTCAGCCCGTTGTAAATTCACATAGGCAATATTGTACGCAATGTAGGCAGTTAAAAAATCTCTTTCAGCATCTGCTAATTGCGCTTGACTGTCTAACAAACGTTGTAAGTAATTTGATTGCCAATCGGTATTGCTGATCAAACTGCGTCGTGCTTTTAGCGTTTCCAATTTAGCATTAGCCGCTACCATCGCTTGATATTTGCTTTTTACTTCACGATAAGAAGTGTCAATTTCACGCACTGCCACCTGCACTTCTAACATAATCGTTTCAATGGTGACTCGTAATTGATTGATTAATTGTCGTGCTTCAAGACGGCGGCGTTGATGACGAATTTCTGCAATCCGATTACCCAATGCCAAATCAAAATTTAAACCAGCAATAAAACTAGGACGGGTTGGATCATATTGATTAGCCATCGCACCGGTTACATCGCTATCACCTTCTAAACCGTCCAAATAGGTTTCTATGTAAAAATCCAAAATCGGCAACAGTTCGTTTTTAGCCACTTCTGTACGCATCATGCTGGTTTTCAATTGCTTAAAAGCTTGCTTGATTTCAGGACGTTTCTTTAATGCTAACGCTACAGCATCGGGCATCTCAATTTTTACCAATTGTTCAACTGGAATTGTTGTGGGAATCACTTCAAATTTTTCATTCATAACCAACGAAGGATCATTGATTAAAGCAATCAATTTACCCTCCGCATTGCGTACGGATTGTTCATAACGAATACTGTCTGCATAACGCGCAGATTCCATTGCTCTGGCTTCAATCAATTGGCTTTCCAAAGTATCTATACCACGTCGTGCTTCCAAAGTTTTAATCACAGATTTGGTTTCATCATACAAGCGTTTCTTTTGTAATAAAACCGCACGTTCTAAATACAAGCTCCAATACGCTCTTTCGACCTCTAGCAAATGAGCTTGTACTTGTCGCGTAAATTCTTCCATCGAAATTTCATGGTCAACTTTGGCAATTTCTATCGTACTTTCGTTATATTCAAATCCAGCACCCAATAATAACGGTTGTCTAAAAGTTAAAGAAATGCGTGCATGTGCTTGATCATGCGGTGATAAATACAATGAATTGTTATCTAATACACCAATTCGTTGGGATAATTCAACTTCACCGCCTGTGGTTAACGGATCGCGAATACCGCCTTTTAACCGCCATTCATCTTCTTCAAAACGTCCATATTCTCGTCCAGTTCGCAAAGTGGTATCAATGGGTTCATCAATATTGGTGTACATGCCTTCAACAAAAACATGTGGATCAAATTTGCCTTCTGCTTCGGTAATTGAAGTTTTACGAATCAATGGTAAATCACTAAATACTTTGATTTGATTAGAATATTTAATAGCACGCAAGATTATTTCTTCACGTGATGCATACCAAGTATCAGTATGTTCAACGTTTAATGATTCAATGACTAAAGGTTGCCACCATGGTTTTAAATTTTTGGGTAAATCGGGTAAATCGTCAGTTTTCTTGGGGGGAGAAACTTTTACACGCGGCGCTTCATTCTCTGCATTAACTGCCACTTCAACGCGTTTGTTTTGTTCACTTTCATCAATACCGTTACTAACTAAAGGGCGAGTATCAGCGACACCCTCATAAGTAACTGATTTTTCATCTAGCTTTAACATTTGTTTGACATAATTAGCCACTTCTTTAGCGCGTACTTCGCTTAACACTTGATTATTGGCAAATTGTAATTGCGTTTGTGGACTAATTGGTGTGCTGTTGGTGTGACCGATGACATGAATACGGACATTTGCCATATTTTGTAACGGTTTTAATTTGCTGGTCAAATCTGCAATAGCTGATGCATCTAAACCCGCTAAATTACTAGAATCATAGTTAGCACGCAAAATAAATGAGTGTTCAGTAGGCTTCACACTATTTTGCGACTGATTCGATTCATCTGTGTAAACAAAGGGTAAATCAGCAGCTTCTAATTCAAAATGGTAAGTATAAGGATCATTAGCGAGTTGAGCCGCCATATTTTGGTATTCTTCATGAATATTCTTCTCTACATCGTCATATTGATCCTTCCAGTGTGGTGTACTACTACAACCCGTAATGAGTGATGATAAAAACAGTAATAAAAACACTATACTGTGATGTGTACGAATGAGTAGTCGCATTTTTGTCAATCTCCAGTACCTCTGTTTAGAGTAAAAAATAGTTTGATTTACGATTAGTTAATAAAAAATTTATCGGTCAAGTCATATAAAATATGCAAAATTTGGTTCCATTTTTACAAAACTTGGATTATACAGTAATAGAAATTGTTAGATCCTATTTATAACTCGATATAACTAAACAAGTAATTTTCTACCAAAATACATCATTTGCTCACACTATAGTGGGGCATAACATAATTTGTGCTAATATTCATTTAACGAATCAAGTTGATTACGTTATTACTTATAATTCATTCTTAAATTGAGAGACCAAATCAATGAGGAAAATTTATTCTATTTTCATTGCGTTATTGCTGCTCAACTTGTCTAACGGGTTATATGCGCAAAGTTATTACATTGCCAATGAAGGTAATGATAGTAATGATGGCATGAGTGAGGCAACACCTTGGAAAAGCTTAAATCGTCTTAATCAAGCGATGAAAGACAGACTTTTTAATCCCGGAGATAAAATTCTGTTCAAACGGGGTAGCACTTTTACCGGAACCACATTAGCTGACAAGATCAAAGGCGAACCAGGTAATCCAATTACTTATGGTGCTTACGGTGATGCTAGCTTAACTAATCCCACTGTATTGGGTTACTTACCCATTGCCGGTTGGACAAGTACCACCGTGAATAGTATCAGTGCGTGCGCTGTTGATATGGCTTATTTGAAAGAGATGGTAGCACCTGCTAATCAATTTGATAATTACGAAGTAGATGACGTTAGCGCAGGGAAATTGCAAAGTGTTCCCAAATTTTTATTTTTAGACGATAAAATGCAAACACTTGCACGCTATCCAAATGAGGGTAGTTTTATGTTTATTGATGATAATTCTGCTAAAAACAGTAAAATCATCAAAGACACCGAATTAGCTTCAGTGCCCGGTTTAAATCAATGGGTTGGCGCAGAAGCGGTAATTAGAACTAACAACTGGACTTATGATAATTTTGAAATTAAGAGTATTACTTCAAGTTCTTTAACGGGTGATGCAGATATTACCGGCGGTGCAGGATTAGCATTGAATAATGGTTATTTTTTACAAGGACGATTAATCGGTTTAGATGCACCAAATGAATGGTTTTTTGATGAAGCCAGTTACAAACTTTATTTTGTGCCACCCAATGGGATGAATTGTAATCAATTGGATAATCGTGTCAACGCATCTGTATTTAAAACTGCTTTTTTGTTAAATCGTGATGTAGTGTTGGAAGATATTAGAATGGCTGGTTTTTTTGGTGCGGCGGTGCCCATTATGACAGATGCGACTAATGTTTCTATCAATCGTTGTGAAGCATGGAATAGTAAAATTGCAATTGTCGGCGCACGTACTAGCAATATTTCCATTATAGACAATTACTTTCATGATATTTCCCTGACTGCCATCTCATTTTGGCCCACCACTGAAACAGTCATTACCGGTAATATTCTTAATAACATTGGTTTATACCCAGGTGTAGACGGTGATTATAACGGTATTAAAATAGGTTCCAACACACCGGAAACTTCAATTAAAAACGTGATTTCTTATAATAAAATCTCCAACACCGGTTATGCTGGCATTATGTTTCGAGTGGGCGATGGTAATGCGGCTAACAACAGTATCATCGAGAAAAACGTGATTGAACAAAGTATGAGACGTTTAGGTGATGGTGGCAGCATTTACTTACAAGATACCAATGGCTTGATTATTAAAGATAATATTTTAAAAGACGCCTATGGTAACAAAGACAGTTGGAATCAAGGCAAAGGAGATTTTGGATACACCGCTTATGCTTTTGGCGTTGTCATGTATGGCGATAAAAATAATAATATCTCATTGATTGGAAACACAATTATGAATCATGATGAAGGTTTACACCAAGATCCGGGTGGTAAAAATTTAGTCATGCAAGGTAACACTTTCTACAATAACCGTGTCTATCAAGTTAAAATCGTGATGCCATCTAATAAAAGCAGTGGCAACATGGGCTATGATATTCAAAACAATATTTTTTATTCCGCCCATCCTTTCCAATGGACAATTCGACAAAATGGTAACTCCGCGGAAAATTGGAATTTTGGCACATTAGCCGGTAACTATTACTGCAATCCTTACTATAATATGCGCTATGCCAATGATTATAATGATGATACTACACGCAATACCGGAGTAGAAATTTTCCGTTCTATCACACGCCCCGCCTTTTACGGTATTTACAGTGCTGATCAATGGCGTAACGCTAAAGATGGCGATGCAACGGCAAAGACTGACATTGAGAAATGGCCCGTATTAACAACCATGGATTACAAAACGCCTTCAGATATTCCATTATACGGATCAAATACTACACTATATGAAGTTGATCAAATACTTAGCCAAAATTACGTCACCAATGGTACTTTTGAAAGTGATAGCACCCCTTGGGAAGTCAGAGGCGGAATTATAACTACAGAAGCTAAAGCAGGTTTGTCTGGTAAAGCATTAAAAATTACCAGCGACAATTCAGCTTATTCAGTGCAAATCAATAATGGCGAACATATTCCCTTTGAAGTTGGGGCAACTTATGTAATGATCTTGAGTATAGTGCGTGATACAGATTTACCACTTTCTGTCGGACCCTATTTGCGAAAAGGCATCTCTTCTAGCAGTTCAATTGGGGATAAATTTATTTTTCCAGCAAACGCCCAAAAGCACAGCTATGCGACCCTATTTACAGTAACTGAAGCCGGTGCGGATACACGCTTATACGTTTATATGGCAAAAGAAGACCCAGCGGTATGGATTGATGATGTGGCAGTGTATAAAGTCAGTTTACGCGAAGCGATTCCACCGACTGAACGGTCAAAAATTTTCGTCAATCCAACGGCAAATCCGATGACAGTTGGATTTACAGGAATTGATGGCTACAATGACGTTAATTTTGTAGGCAGTGTAACTTACAAAGATTTAAATGGCAAAGTAATAAAAGATAACATGGTGTTACAACCTTTTGAATCTAAAATTCTTATTTACACTGAAGACAATCCACACGGCATACCAAAATTGAGTTTACAACAAAATGGAACTCAAGTAACAGCATCATGGCAACCAATTGATAATGCTAAAGGTTATCGCTTATATTATGCCAATTATCCCAATGCAGAAACAGGTATAAAAAGCCTAGACTTGGGAAATATAAATACATTAACCGTTGATCTAAAAGGTGCTGCGAAAGATACAGGGTATTATGTTGCGATTAAAGCATATAACGACGCCAGCTACAGCTACTTTTCTAATATTGAATATTTTGTGATTAATTAACACAAATTTGAGGTGGGTTCTTATAACTCACCTCGATTTGAAAATAACTAAAACGCCTCAATACGTTACTTACCACTTGTTAAGTTTCAACTTGACACTTCAAAAAATACGCTCCAAAATGCTTAAATACAGGATGTTATCTAAATCTAACCTATGTAAGAAAAAGGATCGAAATATGACGCATAACTATCGTGTAAGTGTATTGCTTGCAGGTTTATTGGTAACAAGCAACACTTTGGCAATAACAGAATTAAATGTGCAAGATCAAGGTGTTGTTGATCTTTTTTTGACAGGAAAATCCCCTTCTAACACTTTAATTGTCGACTTTTCTAGCAGTTTAACGACTGCCGATTTCAATGGCGACAAAGTGGCAGATATAGCGATTGCCTCTCCGTCAGAAATCTCGTTTCGTGGCATTTCTCAAACCGGACGAGTAGCGGTTTTTTTCGGCGGTGATTATTTAAAAGGACTTACTTCTCCTGTTGATCCTGAACATGAAAAAGAAAGTTTTCTCATTTCAGGCACCATTCAAGGAGAGAAAATTGGCACCCGTTTAGTTGCAGGCGATTTCAATCAGGATGGTTTTAGCGATTTAGTCATTTACGCACCCAAAAAAGGTAAAAGTGAAGAAGGACCCCGTTTATACGTTGTGTATGGTAAAGCCGATTTTTCCGCCAAAATGGAAATGCCCACTCATGCCGACGCCCTTATCACTTATACTCACGCGTCAAACGTACCAAACGCTCAAGACTCCTTAGATGTTCTGAACCTTGCCAGCGGAGACGTTAACGGTGACCACGTAGACGATCTTGTGATTCTTGATGACATTAACAACCAAGCCCATGTTTTATTTGGTAAAGCAGGAGAAAAGTGGAATAAAGCTGTGGATTTAAGTGTCGCTGCGGGAGCTACTTTACAAGTACCTGGTTTTGAAGATTTTTATCATGTAGGATTAGTAGGAGCGACGGGTTCAGGCGGCATGACCAGCGGCTTATTGATCTCAGACCTCAATGGAGACAATATAGGTGACATTGTGGTCGGTTTACCTGAAGCCACTGTAGGCAGTTTAGACAAGGCTGGACAAGTCTATGTTGTTTATGGAAAAACTAGTTTATCTGGTGCAATTGATTTAAATAATGCTGACATCAAAATTTCTGGTGGTCTCAATAAAGATCAAATCGGTGGCAGTTTTGCTGCGGGAGATTTGGATGGAAATGGGCAAATTGATTTAATTATCGGCGCGCCTTTATCCGGTTTAGGACAAATGAGTACAACAGGTATTGGTCGCGTATTAGTAGTTAAAAATATCGCAACTCGTGGCGCATCATTAGACCTATTTTTAGACGCAGATGTGATATTAAAACTCAGCGAAGAAAAGGGTAAAATCGGCTTTTACACAGGTTACACGCTGTCAACTCAAGATTTAAACAATGACAACGTGGCTGATTTAACCATCAGTTCACCAAACGCCTTTAATAGCAGCAGTAAAAATGGTTGGGCGCATGTAGTGTATGGTGGGAATTCGTTAAAAGCCAAATATGATTTAGACATAGATGCTGATCTGGCGATTTACACACCCGAACCGCCTAAGCCTTTGTGTTGTGGTGAAATGGGAACGAGTTTAGCTGTAAGTGATGTTGATGGAGATGGTAAAGCTGACTTATTATTGGGGGCACCACGCAGTGGTTTTGGGACTTCTTCCAGCGGTATTTTGAATATTTTATTAAACGTAGCTGCTAAACAAGCAAGTACCGCCGAACAAACTATTGCCAGTCTGGACGCTCAAACCTTCCAGTTACATTTACCCCTAGTGACGATCAGCGGTAGTCCATTGAAAATCTGGGCAACGATGAATATGATCGATCCGATCACGCTTGTGTTTGAATTACCAGCCGATGGTTACGGCGTTGTTGAACAAAGTGACGCATCAAACAGTACATTCGACGCAAGTACGGGACTTTTAAGTATTCCTATTTTACATTTTTCTGGGGTGAATTATCAGGCAGATTTAGTTATGATTTCTTCTGATCCCATTCGTTTTCAAGTAGATTTAAACAGTTTAAAAACAATGCCGTAATTATTAAAACTTAATCGCAATTAACCACGCACACCAGTACGTGAGCTCAATACCATTAAGTTAAGCTCCGAAGTTATCTTAACCTGATTTTTGTAGAGTGTATAAGTGCGACAAGAAGTCGCTTAAGTGAATGATTCAAAATAAGAATCCCAGTTGTTCAGTTACGTATTATACTCCGCACCGCAGCTTTCTGAGAAAATTCCCCCTTTGACAAAGGGGGGAAGGGGGGATTTAAGAAACT
>DYNN01000075.1:13245-17049 GCA_020721045.1 Thiomargarita sp.
CTTTCTGAGAAAATTCCCCCTTTGACAAAGGGGGGAAGGGGGGATTTAAGAAACTCACATTGAGGCAGTGTGCAGTATACATCAAAAGAAAATCAGCGATTCACACACCAATTTTTCCACATTTGACGATAATGTCCTTCTAATTCTCGAGTAAAACCGACATGATCCATTAAAGGTGAATTTTTCAGCTTTTCACGCATATTTTGACGTAACTGCCGTAAATTTTCGATATTACTTGCCAATTTAACTGCAATTTCAACATATTGTTCTTCAGTATAAGCAATTAATTCTGGAAAATCAGCCGCTGTTAATAAACTTAATCCCGATCTCGCTACATGAGTTTCTCCCACTAAAGTAATAACAGGTACTCCCATCCACAAAGATTGGCATGTAACAGTACAACCGGGATAAGGGTATGTATCTAAAGTAATATCTGCTTGATTGTGAGCATGTAAAGTAGCTAAAGTATTAGGTTCTGAACCTAAAATCAGTCGATCTGCTTCAATCCCTTGTTGAGTCAATAAATGTAAAAAATCTTCTTGTAATTGTTTAGTTGCCAATGCGCCATTTTTCACTATCAGTTTAGCTGTTGGTATTTTCTGTAATATTTTGACCCACATATCTACAGTAATTGAACTGATTTTTTCAAATTTATTAAACGAACAAAAGGTAATGTAACCATTGTGAATAGCAGGTAAATCAACCAATTCAGGACTGTCTACATTAGGAGTGTAACAGTGATAACTATGTGACATCCTTACCAATTGCTCTGAGTGATATTTTTCTCCAATACCAACGGGATCAAAATAGCTATCTGTAATATGATAATCAATTGCAGTTAAACCGGTTGAATTGGGAAAACCGATATAAGTGGCTTGTATTGGCGCGGGTTTTTTGGCAAAAACTAAGAGTCGGTTACCTGTAGAATGTCCTGATAAATCAATTAATATATCAATTTCATCTTGTCTTATTTTTTCAGTCAATTCTTCATCAGATAATTTAACACAATCACACCAATGATCCGCATAACTTTGAAATCTTTCTGTAAATTCATCTTGTTTTTCATGATTATAGTAACAAAAAATTTCAAATTGAGTGTGATTGTGATTTTTTAAAATAGATTCAACAAAATAAGCCACTGAGTGTCGACGGAAATCAGCAGAAACATAGCCAATTTTCAATTTTCTGTCTGGATCAATTTGATTATTATGCGGTTTAATGTGAATCGCCAAGGGTTTTGCATAAAGTTCATCAAATTTTTGTAATTCAGCAAATAAAGCCGCGCGATCGTAATTAAGAGAATAATTGGCAATAAATGCAAGATAACTTTGATTACCACTAGTTCCTTGTATTTCCAAAAAACGTTTTACATTCTTAATCGCTTCATCAACACGTCCTACTTTTCTCAATAAATTACTTAATTGAGAGAAATTAGCAATGTGTACATCCACTTTTTCACTATCGCACATTTCGATAGCTTGTTGATAATACTTAATTTGCTCAAGTATTTTGCCCTGTTTTTCTTTAACTTTGGCAATACCAATCAACGCATCAATATAGTTAGGGTTTAAATCCAAAACATAGTGATAATACAGCATTGCATCGGTTAAACGCCCCTTTTCACGTAATGCTTCTGCATAACAGTAATAAACATTTACATTATCTGGAGGAGTAATTGGCATTAATTTTTCAAAATATTCAATGGCTTGGTCAAATTTTTCTTGCTTCAGATAAAGTTCGGCTAAATTACGAAGCGCATCCATAAAACCCGGTTGCAATTTCACTGCATGTTTGTAGTGATCAATGGCTTGATCAAACTGTTCTTTTTTCTTGAAAATATTACCAACATTGTTATAAATTGCCGCAGAATCAGCCCCCAAATTTAACGCATATTGGTAACAATTTAACGCTTCATCTAATCTGTCCTGATAAAGAAAAATATTACCTAAACTATTGTGATAATCAGGAATGGTAGGATTTAATTGAATTGCACGTGAAATGAGTTCAATAGCATTATCGTAGACTCCTGCTTTACCCGCAATAACACCTAACAATCGTAATATTTCACTATTATTTTTATCAACTTGCAAAATTTGACGACATAATTTATCGGCTTCGCCAATCCTACCCGATTGGAAAAGTTTAATTGCCATTTCAGTGGCTTGTGGAATGGTAAGTTGTTGTTCTGACATTTTTATTATTCCAAATTTTGCTAAAACCTAAAATTATTGGTGAAAGTTAAGATTATATTTTATCATAAAGAGAAGTGAGCAAATCACTAGAATTAACCTTATTCATTTATCTATGTGACTATTTTAATTAAGAAATAATATTTTTCATACCCTAAATGACTTGGGTATAGTATGATGTATACATCAAATACATTGCAAACCATAACATTTAGCAAATTACATTAACCAAATGTGCTGTGATGATTAGCTTCAAGGTAATAGAAAAAACTTCCCGCATTATGATAGTTGATCGCTCTGAGGTAGCGCGATCAATCATTTCTCATATTTTACAAAAAGAAATGCAAAATGCTTACATTGTGACCTGTGGTAGCGCAGAGGAAGCATTGGAGTATTTGCACCGAGAAAAATTCGATTTAATCACTACATCACTCTTATTGCCAGGGTTAGATGGATTAGATTTATGTCATGAAATTCGCAAAAGTGAAAAACAACATTTAACTCCGGTTATCGTTGTTTCTAGTGATGCCGATAGTCGATTATTGCGCGAAGGTTTTTCAGCCGGTGTAACAGATTATTTCAATAAATCATTAGGTTATAAGCGATTAGTCGAATTTATCAAAGATGTTTGTCAACGCCATTCAGGTTTAGTTGGTCGTGTGTTATACGTTGAGGACAGCCTTAGCACCGCACAAACTACGCAAACTTTGATGGAAAAACACGGCTTATATATCACTCACGTTACCAGCGCAGAAGAAGCATTACAACTGCTTAAAAAATCCAAAGAACATCCCGATGATCTTGGAGAAGATGAAGTTTTTGATATTGTATTTACTGATTTTTTCTTAGAAGGACAGATGACCGGCGGCGATTTGCTCTATGCCATTCGCACCCAATTACATTGTTCCCGCCAAGAAATGCCCGTCCTAGTAATTACTATTGAAGATAATAAGAAGTGTCAAGCTGAAATTTTTCACGCCGGTGCCAATGACTTTATCACCAAACCCGTAATTGAAGAAGTGCTTATTGCGCGGGTTAAATCACTACTTTTAGTAAAACATCAATATAATGTGTTAAGACGTTATTCCAGAGATATGTATCATTTGGCAACTACAGATAGCTTGACTGGCGTGCGTAATAAACGTTTTTTAATGGAAGAAGGTCCAGGATTTATCGCTAAAAATCCCCTGCTATGTCTTATGATGGTTGATATTGATCATTTTGAAATTATTAATGATGTACAAGGACATATGATTGGTGATCATGTATTACATCTGATTGGGCGATTTTTAAATGATTTTTTTCCTGAAGACATTTTAGTGACTCGTTTCGCGGGCAAGAAATTTACCGTGTTAGTGCCTAATTGTAATATAAATAAAGGTAAAGTGATCGGTGAAGAATTGCGACAAAAAATGGCAAAATTAAAACCCGAAGGTTTAGAAATCACTATTAGCATTGGTGTTACCGATTCAGAAGAACAAATTGGCGCGACACTAGCGACCCTCATCGCAGACGCTGACAGTGCTTTACACAGTGCCCAAATTCAGGGATACAATCGTTTATGTACTTATAAAACCACCAAAGAATTAATATAAATTATCGTTATAACCCAGTT
>DYNN01000235.1 GCA_020721045.1 Thiomargarita sp.
AAGTGTTTAAATTCACAATGGTGTATGACGCTTTGCTTATACACCCTACGCTTGCTTTTACAGCCTCTGGGACTAGGAAACTTAATGACATTGACCCCACTCTTGCTACAAGATCGCATCTGTGCCGTAATTATTTATAAATACTAAAGTGCCCCTCCGTGCTCATCTCCGAGAATGTCCCTTGCACCGACTCTTCTTTACAATTGCCGCTCCAAATTTGAGTCTTGTCGCCCCCCATGTGTCGTCGCATTCTAAATTTGTTATTTGACCATGATCCATCAACGGAATCTGTTGTCTTCCCCATTGCATCAATGTTCCATAACCCTTTAAAGCAAGTACCTTTTGAACATTGGTACACGCTCTCGATCATCATTATGCCATGATGCGACCAATCGTCAGTCGAATGATCATGCTGGTAACGTCCTACGTCCAAGAAATCGCCGCAATCAGCAGCAATCGATTGATCCGAAAAACTCAAAGTAATGCTACCAACTAGCATTACCGCAGCTAATTGGTAGGTATTGAAAACTTTCTTAGGTTGCATAAATTAAGATGTCCTATAGCAAAGAATAGCACCCGTAAACTAAGGCGACATGCTCAGGTGCAAAGCACATCATTCGAGTTAGGCTCGTTACCAAGTTCAACTTGGTTGTGTTATAAGTTGCCAATTTTTTATAAATCAACAACGACTAAACTCTAAATCTTTTTCAATTCTGTTACAATCAAGCAAATCAGGTATTTTATGGGTAGGAGCGATATTTAATGTCAGTCAATGAAAAAATAAGACGTATTCGAGAAGCTAAAGACTTAACTCAAGAGCAAATGGCTGAAAAATTAGGAGTTTCTCAAAGTGCTTACGGTGATATTGAACGTGGCGATAATGACCCAAAACTGTCAAAATTACAAAAAATTGCAGATATTTTTGAAATGCAGTTATCTGAATTAGTGGATTTAAGCGAAAAAGGCACTTTAAATATCAATTTCAATAAGCGAGGAAACAATAACATTTACATAACTTCATCGCTGACTGAAAAAGAAATGGCACTAAAAGACAAAGAACTCGCCATGCAAGCACGAGAAATAGAAAACTTAAGAGAAATCATTACCTTGTTGAAAAGAGAACCGACCCAGCAAGAGTAGGGTGCATAAACGCAGTGCCATACACCAAAATGTTTAAATTCAAAATGGTGTATGACGCTTTGCTTATCCGCCGAGAACATTCATGAATCAATTAGACCGAGAAGAACAGGAACTCCTTGACTCTG
>DYNN01000076.1 GCA_020721045.1 Thiomargarita sp.
AACAGAAAGCGAATTATCAAATACATACATTTAAATATGTTTTTTGAAGCAGCGTAGTGGCAAATGGTTTACTATAAATTAACCTCTCTTTTTCATTTCCTCGTCCCAATGGTCTCCGTTGGGACGAGATTAATTTAGAATAACTGACTTCGGCGTTCTTTATCTTTTTTAGTTATAAATCATGTCCAGAATAAGAGCCGTTAATTGATTTATTACAGACGGGAAAATCAGGTACAATGTTATCTTGAATACACAGTTCCAAGGCGGGCCAAATCAAACAACTGGGATCGCGTGGAAAAAAGCGATTAACTTTACCTTTTTTACCAAAACGCACATAAGTAATAATTTCACCACGCCATCCTTCAACAATACCCAAACCCTCAGCGGCTTCAAAAGGTGTTTGCCATAGATAATCTATTGAATCTTCTGGTAATTTTGTCATCAATTGGGTCAATAAACTAAGACTACTGATAATTTCACTAATCCGGATTTTAAGTCTGGCTTCAACATCGCCATCGTGAAGTACGGGTGTATCAATTTTGAATTGATCGTAGGGTGCATAAGGTGAATCGCGGCGCACATCGTAATCTTGTCCGCTGGCTTTACCCACATAACCAACGCAACCTAATTTTTTTGCCAAGTTTGGTGACAGATAACCCGTGGTGCGTAATCGATCTTCTAAGCCGGTATGCCGATCTAGTATCGCTGACAATTCATTGATTTCATTATAAATATATTTAATTTGCTCTAAACTAATCGTACAAAATTCATCCGTTAAATCTGTTTTAACCCCACCGGGTATAATACAATCCATCATTAATCGATGTCCAAAACACAGTTGACTCACACGCTGCCATTGTTCCCGCAAACGACCACATTGATAGAATGGAAAAGCAAATCCTACATCATTACAAATTGCCCCAATATCTCCCAAATGATTAGCAATCCGCTCTCTTTCTGCCATGATCGCGCGTAACGCATTAGCCCGCGGTGGTATTTTGACGTAATTTGCACGTTCCATTGCCATACAAGCTGCCCAAGTATGTGCTACGGTACTGTCACCAGAAATTCTGCCAGCTAATCTAGCTAAACTGTGTGCTTCACGTCCTTCTGCAACTTTTTCAATACCTTTATGTGTATAACCTAAACGTTCTTCCAAATTTAAAATCATTTCACCTACTGCTTGAAAGCGGAAATGACCTGGTTCAATAATACCCGCGTGGATTGGACCTACTGGAATTTCATAAACACCCGTTCCTTGTGCCTGCAAAAAATCATAACCGTCATCAGTCGGTGTAGGACAAGCCGCATTATAATCTCCAACTCCTTGTACAGGAAAAGATTTTCTTAAAGGATGTTCATGTTTTTCCCAGGCTTGATGTCGAATCCAACGTCTATTATCAGGATGTTCTGTGAAGCTAATTCCAAACATATCACGCAAATGCCGTTCTGCACGGTTAGCCGCAGGATACAGCTTAGTTTGAGAAAATAAAACCGGAGTATCAATGTCAATTTCAGTTAATAAAACTAAATAATCTCCTTCTTTTTCATAACAAGAACTAATAGTAAAAGAAGTTTCATATTCTTCTGCCCAAATTGCACACCAACGACATTCTTGTTTTGCGATTTGAACCACACAAGCTTTCCAATCTTCAATTTCCACATGAATCACATGAGAAGGCTTTAACAATAAGCGAGAACTACCACGTATCAGTACATGTTCTTGATCGAATTGTGCTAATAAATTGGGCAACCAAGCAAAACGTTCGCTCATAGGAAACTCCACAAAATACCATTAGAAATCAAATAAGTGGCTTGTTCAAACCAATAGGCTAAAAATGTGGGTAATGAGAGTCCAAACCATAATACTAAAAATAATTGCAATATCACTACCCACATGTTAGCAGGCACAGCTTTTTGAGTTTGTGGCATTTCTCCATAAACCATATTTTGTACATGTTTAAATAAACCAGCAAATGCTACTGCTAATCCAAATAATAAGGGCAAAGTCAACCAAGGGAAACTTTTCATCGTTGCCATTAAAATTAAAAATTCACTGGTAAATATCCCAAAAGGCGGAAAACCGGCAATGGCAGCAGTACCAATCAATAAACTCCAGCCTACACTGGGTTGCGTACGAATTAAACCTCTAATCTTTTCAATTCGTTGAGTACCTGCAATATGTGCCACATGTCCTACAGTAATAAAAATTGAAGATTTGGTCAATGAATGCATCATCATGTGTAATAAGCCGCCAAAAGTCGCTAGCGGCGTGCCAATACCAAACGCAAAAGTCATTAATCCCATATGCTCAATAGAAGAATAGCTAAATAAACGTTTAATATCTCGCTGTCGATGCAGAAAAAAGCTTGCCACAATAAAAGATAATAGTCCAAAACCCATCATTAAATATCCAGCTAAATCAGTTTGTAAAGAACCATCAACTAATACTTTTAAGCGAATTAATGCATATAAAGCAACATTGAGCAGTAAACCAGATAATACTGCGGACATCGGTGTAGGTCCTTCAGAGTGTGCATCTGGTAACCAATTGTGCAAAGGCACTAAACCCACTTTAGTTCCATAACCTACTAATAAAAATACGAAAGCAATACTTAATACCGTGGGTTCTAACTGATCAGCGCGTTCATACAATACATTCCAAAGCAAGGTTTCATTATGGTGTAATGCATGATGTAATGCCGCTTGTTCGGCTGCAAAATAGACTAATACCGTACCAAATAAAGCTTGCGCAATACCTACACCACATAAAATAAAATATTTCCACGCTGCTTCAATCGATTCTGGGGTGCGATATAAACTGACCAATAAAACGGTGGTTAAGGTTGCCGCTTCCATGGCGACCCATAATAAACCTAAGTTATTCGTAGTTAAAGCCAATAACATTGTAAAAATAAAGCCTTGATACATCACATGATAAAAACGCAAATGTTGAATTTTTACCCGTCCATACTTTAATTCATAACACATGTAAGGGCGTGAAAAAATAGCGGTGGTTGTGGCGACAAAAGCGGTTAGTACAATTAAATAAATATTTAAAGCATCAATGTAAAATTGTTTATTTTCAGATAATTGTGCACCATTTTTGAATATTTCATACGCTAACCATAAAGAAGCGATAAAAGTGATAAAAGAGATAAAATTATTTAACCAAGCGGCACGGCGTGGTTGAGTAATAAAAATTAGGAGTAAAGCGCCAAATAGGGGAGTTGATAACAGAAAGGTAAGTGCATTCATGAGATAAGTGAGTAAGTTCTTAATATTTTTAAAATATAGTTAAAGCAGGTTATTTGGGTATAAATTTCAGTACTTACCATGCTGATGGTTTAAATTTTTCATCATTCAAAATAGCCACCGTTTCCCCTTGTTGAGCAAGTACAAAGAAGCCCTTACGGTAAGCATATCTTGCCACTTCCTCTGGCATGACCATGGCGGCAATGGCACCATAAGCTTTTTTATCAAAGTATTCGGGAAACAGTGGCTTAAATTTGTCCATCCGTTCAACAGGGCAAACGCATTAAAATTTCAGAGACCGTAGGTCCAATGCCATTAAATTAAGCGTTTCTCCCCTTTTTTAAAGGGGGCATGGGGATTTAAGTAATTGAAATATAAAAAATCCCCCTCAATCCCCCTTTGGCAAAGGGGGAAGCGAAATTTCCTTAACTTAATGCTATTGGACCTACGCGGCTTGGTAAATTGTCAACGTTAAGGGATAATTTGCTTAATACTTTGACATTCATGAAAAATACGCACACTACAATGTTTGCATATTTCTTTATCTAATTGATTAAAAACGCCTTGTATTGCCTCAGCCTTAGTTTCAAATATATTGTCATCACGGATGATTTCATCGTATTCTCCACGTTGAAAAATTTCCCACGCTTTATTTTTTATGCTAGTAAAGTAGAGTCCACCGCCCATATTACGTCTACGCTTGGTTTCATGCACTACCATCTCAGCACCCGCAATGTCAATAAAATTAATTCCACTACAAACAATTATTAAGTGAGGTTCTGTGATACTTTGAAATTTTTTAGTTGTATAACTGACAGCACCAAAAAAGAGTGATCCATCAAGACGGATAATTTTAACTTGTGGACATTCTGGTAAATTCTTTTTTAATACATTGATTAAACGACGCTTATTGTCATCAGAATCTGGGGCTAAGCTGATGAGTCTGGGTTTTGAAGTACGATTGAGATAAATGATCAAAGAGAGTAATACACCAATGTAAATGGCAAATTCTAATTCCATGAACAGGGTAGATAAGAAAGTTACTAATAATATTGCTGTTTCTGAACGACTGGTTTTGATGATACTTTTGATATGGTGGAAATCAATTAAGTTATAGGAAACTAAGAGTAAAATCCCTGCCATACTAGGAATAGGAACATAGGCAGTCAGTGGAGCGATGAGTAATACAATCAGTGTCAAAGAAATTGCAGCAAAAATAGCGGCTAACGGTGTTTTTGCGCCTGCTTCATAGTTTACGCCAGTGCGTGTAAATGAACCCGAAGATGCATAGCAAGAGAAAAATGAACCCACTATATTTGATAAGCCTTGTCCAATAAACTCTTGATTACCGTCAATATTTTGATGAGAACGTGTAGCAACAGCGCGGGCGATAGAAACGGCTTCAACTAAACCTAATAGGGCTAATGCCAATGCGCTTGGTGCGAGTTCTCGAAAAGTTGCAATCGATAAATCAGGTATGGAAATAGGCGGTAAATGAGCAGGTAAAGAACCTACTAAGCGAATATGATGTTCTTCTGCACCAATAATGAGTGTAAGTACGCTACCGATGATCATTGCCAGTAACATGTTGGGCAGTTTGGGAAAGTAGTGTTTGAATAGTAATGCGGATATCAAGGTGACAATCGCAATAGTGAATACCCAGAAATTGGTATATGAAGATTCTATAATGAGGTCATACCAAGTGTGTAAGAAAGATTCACCTGAAGGAATTGTTACGCCTAATATGTGCTTAATTTGACTAGTGACAATAATAACAGCCGCGCCCGCTGTAAAAGCGATGACTACGGAATGGGAAACAAAATTGACCAAAGTGCCTAATCTTGCTAATCCTAATCCTAATTGGAATGCACCTGCTAATAATGTCATGATTAGGGCTAGTTGTATGTAATGTGGACTGCCTGTTTCTGCCAATGGGTGTAAAGTGCTAAAAACGACAATGGACATGGCAACTGTGGGACCAGAAATCAAATGATAAGAGGAACCAAATAGCGCGGCAATAATTGCAGGCACAATCGCTGCGTATAATCCATATTCTGGCGGTAAACCAGCAATAATTGCGTAAGCAACGCCTTGTGGTAAAACAATGACAGCACCGGTAATGCCTGCGAGGAAATCACCTTGAATAATACGACGATTTAAGGTAGGCAGCCAAAGTAGGAAAGGGAATAGTTGTGACCAGGAAAATCGACTACTGCTAGGCGTTTCCATGTTAAATTATTTTACCTCGTTAAGTAACGGAGAGAGTGAAAGAAAATCAGGCAATCTCTAAGGTGTACTTAAAAATTGCCTGCTGTTTAAGAATAACAGAGAATCCAAATTAGTCTGTTGCTATGGGTTCTTCTAATTCTTGGTGTTGTTTTTGATGCGCTCGCATACCGTGAATTAATGCGTATAAGATAATAAAACCACCTACGCTGAGTGCAAAAATTAGTAAACCAAAGCTGACAGATTCTAATAATTTAATTGTACTGTCATTTAAAGGTGAAATATATTCTAATCGTGATAAATAAACAGGAATCACAATTCCACGACTTAATAAGACAAGTATCATAATCACGCCCATAACAACTTTAACCATATAGGCTTTGACATAAGTTGTGCCAATAGCACCAAGCTGAATACCAAATAGGGAACCCGCTAAAATGATCATGGCTAATCGAATATCGACTTGACCTTCCAAGGCAAATTTAATTGTTCCACCCATGCCCATGATAAAAGCAATGACTAATTCAGTAGCAGAAGCCATTAAACTGGGCACGCCGAGAATATATATCATAGCTGGCACACCAATAAATCCACCCACAGCAATGGTGGCTGCCAACATACCTGTTGCAAATCCTAATGGGATAGTGAACAAAACAGAAACTGTCGATTTCATGCTGCTAAAATACATCATTGTGCCGGGAATATGAATAGAACGTACCCAACGCGCCAATGCAGTCACTTTTTCTTCTTCATCATGATTACCAGAATGATAAATTTTCCAAGCATCTCTTAAAACATAAGAACCGACAATACCTAAGACGATGACAAACACGGTAGACACGTATAAATTTGAACCCACATTACCAAATGTTTCTTTAATGTGTTGCTGTAGATGAGCCCCTACCAGTACGCCGGCTTCGGCTGAAATGCCTAAAACAATACCTAATTTGACATCAACTTGCCCATATTTTGCCCGTTTAATAGAACCCACTAATGCTTTGGGAAATTTATGACACATATTACTTGCCACAGCCATAATAGCGGGTACGCCCATACTCATCATGGCAGGTGTTAATACGAATGCGCCGCCTGAACCAATAAAACCACTGACTAATCCACCGATAAAACCGACTATAAATAGAAAAATAACGTCGATAAACATCAACTCTGGATAAGTGCCAAAATTTAAAAAATCCACCTTATATATTCTCCGTTATTTTTTTGCTTTGATACCAAAAAATTCCCAAAAATGGCTAGTGAAAGTTCCATGTACCGCTGAAAAGATGAAAGCGACAACTAATGGAGTTAAAAATAACCATCCACTTTCTTTATATCCCTTAGACCACATCATAATGGTATCTTCAAAATAATAGAGAGAAAAGTATAATCCGGCACTGACAATACCAAGCACTACTGTTTCAATTAGCAATTTTTTCTTTTTTTCCATATTACTTTCCATTGTTTGTTTTAGATTATGTCGACGGGATCAATTTGCACCACTTTTTTTACTTCATGACGTTATAATTCATCCCAAGAGAGCTATGCATCTTAAACCATAACTCGGTGTATTCTAAATGCAAAGAGGAATGATTCATAGAGGTATTTTGCACTTTCTGTTCAACAGCTATCTTCGTTACCACTTGATAATGCGCCATAAAATTAATTAATACTTCACTTAATAAGTTTTGTTTTTGCAGTGTTGCTTGTACTAAAAAATGTTTTACTTCAGCAATGGGACGTTGCTCAACTAAGGCTGCAATTGCTTGCTGGCAATAATCATCGGCTTGCGCTAAACATTGTAAGGGCAAGCTTAAATCAGCATCACAACGTGGGCAGTTTGGCGTGTCTTCAGCTAAACGTGCTTGACAAAAAGGACAACGTTCCATTAATTATCCAAATAGAAAAGAATATCAGCGAGTTGTTCACTGGCTTCAGCAATGATAACCCTATCTTGTTCAGCAATCGCCTGATTTAATCTTTCAATTTGATTAATAATATCTTCTTTATCATCGGAAGATTCTATCGTGGCTAATGTCGATTGCGCTTTAGCAATGAGTTCTTTTGCTTGTACAATGGCTTGTTCTTCTTCATCAGAGGATACGACATCGTCTGAATTTGATTCTGAGGAATGAAATAAATTGCCAACGCGCATTTTTGCCTCTGCGAGTGCTTCCTGTTCGAAGTGTGAAGTGGCATTGTCAATTGTGATTGATTTGTTAAGCCCCGTTATTTTTTCTTTAGCAGAAACGTGCAAAATACCATTAACATCCAATGCCATCGTTAATATAATTGGATTACCTTCTGGAACTTGGCTCAACTCAGTAATAGAGAAATTGCCAATCAATGTATTTTGTAAAGCGTCAGGCGATTCCCCTTGATAAATATCAATTAAAACTGCTTGTTGATTATCATTTACAGTATAAAATACTTCTGTTTTAGTCGTAGGCAATGCGGTATTTTTTAGGATCACTGGAATAAATCTATGCATGTAGGGCTGTCCATTCAATTCACCAAGCGCGCTAGTACCAAAAGTATAAGGCGTAATATCAACTAATACCGTAGAAACATCTTGCCCAGCAATACGTGCCGCCTGAATTGCCGCACCCGCTGCCACACACAAATCTGGATTAATTTCACCATGTGGCTGTAAACCAAATTCTTCTCGTAATCGATTGATAATCAATGGCGTACGTGTGCTACCTCCCACCAACAAAATTTTATCAATATCAGAAGCCGTCAAATGGGCACCTTCTAAAGCAACATGAATGGCATCCAAGGTTTCATCAATATAATCAACAATCATGTCCTCATATAAGTGCCGTTCTAATTCTAAAGAAAGATGAATGGGCTTACCATGGTGTTCATATAAAAATTCTTCTTCAATTAAAACGAACGGTTTATCAGATAAAGCCAGTTTTGCCTGTTCAGCCGCCCGCGTGATCCGCGCCATGGCTTGACGTTCAACTGTGATATCTATTTCATATTTTTCTTGTAAATGCGCAACGATATGATTGATAATCTCCTGATCAAAGTCATCACCACCCAGATGATTATTACCATGACTGGCGATCACTTCTACAACATTTTGTTCCAAATTAACAATAGAAACGTCAAATGTACCACCGCCTAAATCATAGACCAAAATATGTTTAGCGGTTGTTTGATTGTTTTCGTAAGTGAGTGCTGCTGCGGTGGGTTCATTAATAATACGTACAACTTCTAAACCCGCGATTTTTCCTGCATCACGTGTTGCTTGACGTTGTGCATCAGAAAAATAAGCAGGCACAGTAATCACTGCTTTATTAACAGGTTTTTTAGTATAATTTTCAGCAATTGCCTTCAGACGGCGCAAAATAATCGCAGAAATTTCTTGTGGCGTATATGATTGCCCCGCCATTGTGACAGTCACATCTTCTCCCATCCGTCGTTTAATAGATTTGATTGTCCGTTCTGGATAGAGAAGATACTGGTTTTTTGCAGTTTCACCGACTAAAATATCACCGTTTTCTGCGACACTCACAAAAGAAGGAATAATTTGTTGTCCATTTTCATCTTCAATTAGAGTCACTTTACCCTGTTCTACAATCGCTATTTCAGAGTTTGTCGTTCCTAAATCGATACCTACAATCAATTCGTTCATTAGTAACCTTTTAATTAACTTGATCTTTTATTAACTTTGACTTCTGCTAATCGTAACACTTCATCATTCCACATAAAACCACGGCGTAATTCCTCAGTTACAATCCCATTTGCAACATCAAGTTTGGTATCAATCGCTGCGGCTTTCATTCGATAGGGATCAAACATTTTGCCAACAACAGCCAACGGTTGTACTTGATAACGAAGCAATGTTTGCGTCAAACGGCGTAAAGTAATCGCCTGCCCTTCATTAATACCATGAACAAAATCAACACAGGTATGACAAAAGCGAAACCATCCCGTTTTTTTTGGCATGACAGACGCTTTACTGGCAATATCCAAACGATCATAAAGCTCAATCAATTCCAACAATAAACCTTGAATTGCTTCTTTGTGTTGCTTATTTTGTGCGGTTTGATTTTGCAACGTTTCTTGAATTAACAGCGTTTGACTTGTTTGCAATAAATCCAATGCCGTGTGGAATTGCCCAAGTGCATTTTTCACTTGACGCGATTCTATTTTAACTTCATTGCGTAATCCAGCTAACTCCGTGAATAATGAAAATAAATCAGTGGTGGGTGCTGCCCGTTCTGATGATGTTGATGAGGTGATACTTGAATTATCCAAGTAGTGACGAAATTGCGCAACCAACTCTTCTTTAGTCGATTCATCCATAATTATTTATTATCAGGTAAAGTCAATGTAGCAGCCAATGTTTTCATAAACAAATCAGTTGTTGGGCGTTGCTGTATAGTTTCTTGGGTTAAAAAATGTGTTATAACGTCAGTCGCTGCAAACGGAGTTACATGAAAAAGACGGTATTTTATTCGCTGTTGTGCCGTTTGTATAGTTTCGTAAGCCGATCTGATTTGTTGAAATTGTAAGGGAGCTCGTTCTGGTGAATATTGCCTCACCTGACACAAGTAAGCCTGTTTGATTTCTTCATCACTCGCTTCTTCGTCAACATTTAATATTTCAAAGGGTGTCTTCATCGGATTTTAACATCTGTATAATTATCTTGTGAAGATCAATTGAGCCCGGTGTCAATTGATCTAAATTAATTTCCAACTCTTCGATTGGCGATATAACCTGCCGCTCAAGATAATCTTCCATATCAAGACGACGTGGTGAATAATATTCTATCTTCTGCAGGAAATTTGTGATCAATGCAGTAGCCAACTTGTCATCTTGAGAACGCGCATTAGACAAAGCCAATGTTAAAGAAAACTCAGAGTGACGATCAAGCATCAATGCGCGTGGTTCACCTTTTGTTTTACCAAATACCCGATAATATACCAATAACGGCGAACGCGGAAAAGCATCAAGTCCTTGTCTAGCATATTCTTCTAACGTTTTAAATAATTTTATTTCAGCTAATTTTTCACAAAGCGTTTGCATTTCATGTTGGGTCAATTTGTTATATTTAGCACTTTTAGTAATAACTTTAACAAAAGGTTCTAAAATTTTATCCAAGTTAGGTAGTGCTTGATCTTGATAATACTTAATTATATTAATAACTTGAGTAATGACAACTGAAGAAAGTTGATCACTTGGTTTAAATTGTGTTAATCGTTTAATCCATGGATTCATCTGGGCATTAGTCAATTTAACACTTTGTCCTTCCACAGTAAGACAAATAACCTGTAATATTGGTGCAGTAATAATTTGTAAAGCCGCTTTAAAACAAGTAGTTGCAGTTTCCGCATCCTCTTCTAATACGGATAACCAACCTTGATTAATTTGTATCAAACCGGTGCGTTGACTAGCGCGTTCTATTTTTTCTGCATGTTCAAGTTCAGCGCGTGCCAAATCATATTTCTTTGCTTTTATTTGCTTGCGCGCACTAGACAAATGTGAAAACAGTAAAAATCGCCTTGCTTTAGCATTAATTGGATCATATTTCAGAATGGTTTTAGCGAATTGCTCCACTTTTTTAAATGCTTTATTAGCAATTGCCGCTTCTATTCCCAATAATAATACTTCTATATCTGAAGGAAATTGTTTAATAGCGGCTTGAATCCAATATTGATGTTGTTTTTTATCTTGGGAAAAATAATCAATTAACTTAATATAAGAAGGCTTATCTGTTGGATCAAAACGTAAACTATCTATAAGTAGTGAAATATAAGTATCATCTTCAGATACATCTAGAATCTCATCCAACAATTTAAAAATATGGCGTAGAATAATTGCCACTTCATAGCGATGTTGTAGTGAAATATGGTCAATTTTTTCTGGTAATTTAGCAAATGCCTTATGTTCTGTACTACCCGATAATAACGCAACCATTTTATACCAATTTATTACACTGTCACGTATATTCGCTTTTAGTTCATTTGCTAAGGCATAAAGATGTGTTATTTCAATATCAGATATTTGCGTAAATACATGCTGATACTCTTTAATATTATCTGAATGATAAGGTAATATTCTTAAACAAGCGTTTTGGCTATATACTTCACCCAATATTGTTTTGTAATCTACTATGAAACGAAATAGCCATTGAGGTGTCGCATCATGGGCTTTTCTCAAATGATTAATGAGTTTAATTTGTTCTTGCTGCCAACTATATAAATAACTAATAAATTCAAATTCTTGTTGTGATAATGTCATTATTTTATCGCAACGCACAATTTCTGTTTGGTGGCGTATTTGTAATAATTCAACAAATTGATAATACACAGAATTGGGAGAAATCTGCAATTGATTTTCAGTGCCCTCGTGCATGGCTTTTAAAATAAGACGCAGATCACGATAGGGAGAACGAAATGGAATTTGCTTTAAATATTCTTGTGGATCATTACCTTGACTATAAGCATTAATCGCTTGTTGTATGAGTGTTTTATGCAATTTCCAGTTTAAATCTGCCGGTAATATTGCATCAATCTCTGGTAGATCGTGCGTTAACAAGATAGCTGCTAAATATTCGTTAAACTGTTGTTTTTCAGATGATTGCAGCACAATTTTTGAATTAAATAGAACAGATGCCGCTTTAACATAACGTTTTGCTAAAAACAACCAACGTAAATATTCATCAATATGATCTTCACAACAACATGATTTAGCTCGATTTTCCCACAAAACAGCTGCCTCTTGATATAAGCTTTGCTTAGACAATTCGCGCGCTCTTCCCAAATAAGCTTGAGCTAAATCTTCAAGCCATTCAGTACGTTGTTCTTGTGTGATTAATCGCTTATACGCTTCAATGGCTTTTTTATAACGATGCTGTTCGAGTAATTCTTTAGCATCAGTTGATAATGTTAGAGTATCTTGGCGATGATTTTTTGATTTTTTTGAATGTGACATAAAACTAAATTACAATAAAAAATAGAGCGGTATTATACTCTCAATATTATTCAAAGCAACTACAACATATTATTAGATACACTCACCTTTGTTATTTTTAGTATGAATTAAGCCATTATCTTTAAATACATAAGTAATACATTGACTGCCATCTTCAGTCTCATATTGCCATTCGGTCGCATTTTCTGTAATACCTTCATCATCATTATTAAAATCAGGTAAACGTTTTTCAGTGGTCAATATTTTTAATCGATCACCCTGTACTTTGGACAAAATCGTTTGATATTCATCGTCATCTGATACTTCTATTACTGCCATACCACTCATACCAGATATATCATCACCTTCATCATTACTGTCATCCATCTCATCAACTTCTTCATCACTAATGGCTTGATTATCTTGAGGCGCAACAACTGTTATAACCGGATCAGGCACAACTGGTGCAGCAGTAGGAGCGGGCGCAATTGGTGCGGTAGTATCTGGCATATCTCCTACGATTTCAGGTAATTGAAGAATTGCAGTATCATCTTGAGGTACTATGGGAACTGTTGCGACACTTGGAGTTTCTTCATATCCTTGTTCTAAAAAGGCTTCTTCACATAAATTAATCCAGTATTTGACAGTTTTGACTTCAGTTGTCGCTTCCTCAGTATCTGGATCAACTGTAGTGATTTCATGAAATTGTTTAACAATTCTTGGATAAAGTGCTAAAGCCTTTTGCTTGGCTGCGACGTAATTATCGTACAAATGACGAGATTTTGTTTCAGGTGTGCGCAGAAACTGTACGCAATTTTGATTAACTGCAATAGTTATTTCTTGCTTAGCCTGCTCAATTTTTTGGAGAGTAGCTTCTACCTCAGCTTGATTTGCTTTTTGGCGGGCTTTTCTTTTTTCATTTTTGTCATTGATATATTGTTCGGCTGTGGCAACTTTTTCGTATAAATCGGTTTCACAAATTTGATAAGCCTCAGCAAAGGTTTTTCCGTCTAGCAAAGTGCCACTATAACGTTCGTTTTCTGAGTCTTTTAAATTAGGTACTTTTTGTAAAGCGCTGTCACGATTATTTTCATACTTTTTCAATAACGACTGCAAAACTCTAAACGAACCCTGACTCTCTGGTTTTTCGCTTTGCAAACCTCTCTCACATGCATTGAAAGCAAATTGTAATTGCCTAGTAGCAAGTGCATCTGCGCCTAACACATGGTGGGTAAACAATAACAATAATACAGCAATAGGGTATTTTGAGTGCATATACTCCGTTCCATTAAATCTATCTAAATCTAAAATTTAGTAAATAGCAACTTTCGGTTTCTCGAATCGACCGTTACCTATTGTCCCAAGCAATTCCTAGCCAATCATGACATAGACGCAAGTAGATTTCAAGTGAAAGCAATTACTCAACAAGGCAAACGCATTAAAATTTCTGACCAAACACGAGATTAGCGGGTAGGTATCACTCCAGCTTGCTTTACGGCGTTTTTTTGCAAGGCTTATCTGCTCTCATCTTTACGAAAAACAACATCCAAACGCCAATACAGACGGTTTTCTACGCCCCAATGTTCGTATTCACGTGGATACTCCTGATTAGAAATTCTAACGGGATTATTTCTAACTTTCTTTTTTCAGCCAAGTTTTAATGCGTTTATCCTGTAATTTTAGAATTAAAAACTTGTCTAACAAATAATCGAAATGCTATAATAAAAAATTAAAGTGGAGCATTGCACCAATAGCATTAAGTTAAGGAAATTTTGCTTCCCCCTTTACCAAAGGGGGATTGAGGGGGATTTTTATATTTCAATTACTTAAATCTCCCCTGCCCCTTTAAAAAATGGGGGAAACGCTTAACTTAATGGCATTGGAGCATTGCACTGTTACCAAAATAATTAATAACGGTTGATAATAGTTGTGATATAGCGCAACTGATCTCAAAGGTGCGCTATGTAAATAAACATAGGTATAACAAAGTGTGAGAACATATTTTTTTATACCAATTTATTATATCGACCATGTGTGATAAACTTAAGTTTCAGGTCAACGAAAACCAAGTTTGCTTGAAATATTGCAAAATCAAAATACCAACCACAAAGCTCGAAAACCAAGAGGTCGTGATTTGGTAATTTTAAATGCGTTCATGGATTTATTTCTATGAACTCTGTCGGCTACGACCTGATTAAGTTGAAAAACTGAGTTTGAATTTGTTGGCAACTATTGTTAAGTATTTGCAGTAGTTCAGCAGAAATGGAGCAGTTACTCAGTCTTCAATAACTTGCCCGTATAAGGGCCTGTAGCTCAATTGGTTAGAGCAGGGGACTCATAATCCCTTGGTTGTAGGTTCGAGTCCTACCAGGCCCACCATTCTCTCGTTCTATTCATGTGTTATTTCCCGTCCATATTTACTAAGCGTGGCATTGTATATCCACTATCAATAGGATAATATACATGGCAAATTTCGATTAAATCGATCATCCATAAATGTCAATAAACCATTAACTAAGCGTTGGTAAAAATACTGATATGGAGCTTACACCTTATTTCAAATTAATGGTAGAAAAAAAGGGTACTCACTTACAAGTTAATGTGGGTTCCCCGATTACGATTAAAATTAACGACACTGATAAGCCTGTGGGTAAAGAGACGTTAACTGCTGATAAAACCAAAGCAGCCGCTCTTAATCTAATGACGGAAGAACAAAAAAAGCAGTTCGTTAAAGATAAAGCGTTAGAATTTGCTTATAGTAACGAATATGGTCAATTCGATGTCTCTGTTTCGTTTAAAGATAAAGCGGTAGGTATTGTTATTAGCTCCGCTTCGGAGAAAAAAGAAGAGAAACCCGCAGTTGCTGCTGTACAAGATGACAACATGGGTATTCCGTTATTAAGCACAACGATTGTTTATGATTATCTTGCGCTGATGATAAAACACGACGGTTCAGATTTATTTGTCACCGTTGGTTCACAAGTAAAATCTAAGATTTATGGTACTGCACGTCCTTTAAGTACTTTTGTAGTTACGCCGGAAATTAGTAAAGCATTTGTTTATTCTGTGTTAAATGATGAACAAATTGCGCATTTTGAGCAGCATAAAGATTTAGATTTTGCGATCACGATGCCAGATGGTAGTGCACGATTTCGGGGTAATGCTTTCTTTCAGCGTAAAACCATGGGATTGGTCATGCGGTTTATTCCAGCCGCTATTCCTAACGCCAAAGATATGGGAACACCCGAAGTATTATTGGAACTAATTATGGCAAAACGTGGATTATTACTGATGGTCGGTGGTACAGGCTCCGGAAAATCCACGACATTAGCGGCTATGATTAATCATCGTAATGCCAATTCTCCGGGTCATATTTTAACCATTGAAGACCCAGTGGAATTTTCTCACCCCAATCAGATGTCCATTATTAACCAACGTGAAGTGGGCGTTGACACTGCATCCTACGCTACGGGAATTAAAGCCTCATTACGAGAAGCACCCGATGTTATTCTTATTGGAGAAATTCGGACTGAAGAAACCATGGAAGCCGCACTAGAATTGGCAAATACCGGACATCTTTGCGTATCAACTATGCACGCGAACACCGCAAACCAAGCGTTAGACCGTTGTATTAACATGTTTCCCAGTATCAAACATAAACAACTCTTTATGGACATGTCAGCAAATATTAAAGCCGTTATTTCACAACGTTTAATTCCCGATGTCCGTGGCAAACGGTGCGCAGCTATTGAAGTCATGATTAATACGCCTAATATTGCTAGCTTGATTTTAAAAGGTGAACTCAGCGAAATAAAAGACGCAATGCGCGGAAGCAGCGTTAAAGGCATGTGTACCTTTGACGATGCGTTATATGATTTGTACAAAAACGGCAAAATTAGCTTAGAAGAAGCTTTAAAAAACGCCGATTCTCGCAATGATTTAGAAGGGCGCGTCAATTTCGGTTAAAATCAACAATCATTCCTGCCAATTTGCGGGAATGAAACAATCAATGACAACTGTTAATGATAGGAATTGACTTCACCCCATCACTGATCCAACGATACAGATTCAAATCTTGGTTATTCTGACAACAACAACCTTTTTTACAAGCAGATAGTTGAATATGCACGACTTTATTTTTTTGTACCCAATGTTGTAACATCGATTTAACTAAATCTGGTTCACTACAAAAATGATTTGCCAAATCGGTTAAAGTCACCTGCTCACGTTGCATTAAGTAACTTTTTAATGTGCGTAAACTCAAATTAGACATTGCAAACACACCTTATTTTAAATGAGAACTATTCTCAAATAAAGAATAACGATTTTTAATTAATTTGTCAAACAGAACACGTATAATAAATTCCCCTCGTTCCCGCATGCCATGTGGGAATGCAGTTGTGACGTGCTACGTCGAA
>DYNN01000236.1 GCA_020721045.1 Thiomargarita sp.
GCTGCCGTAAAATATAAGTTCTTTGAAATTTGGATTATTTTTAATCAAGTCAGGGTCTAAATCTAACTTGCGAATAATTCTGTTTAGCCAGTTTTCATTGAACTTTATGCGTTTATAGTTGTCAATTGAAATTACCGTATCTGGTTTAAAAGAATTACGCTCAAGAATATGAAGTTTTGCGATATTTAAGGCAGACATTGAGAAGTTAAAATGAGCATTTAACCGTTCTTGTTGTGTGCTCTGGCAATCTGCTAATCCCAGATGTTGCTTTCCGTCACGAAACAAGAATTCAATCTGGAAGCGTGCTTCATAATATTGAACGACATACAATGCAGGTAATAAGGTGCTGGTAGAAAATAGCAGGGCATACTGATTGGGTTTGTCAATTGGACGAACCATTACCACTTTGATGGTTCGTTTGAAAGAAATACTGTAAACCAGTGCTTCAAATAGCAGGTATCCATTATAGTCTGTTATCTTTCTGAACTTATCCATTTGACTAAATGAAACCTTGCCTTCATATTTTCTCTTTGCACCTCTTCTCTTTGGATGAGGACCTTGATAAGGCCAACGCAGATTGGCATCATTGCGCAGGCGGCTAATCAGGTGTAACTGGTTTTGAAGAATGGTTCTGACAAAAGAGTATTTGGCATAGAACCCATCAGCAACCACATACAGAACATTTAATTTCTTTAGCCAGTGAACAACATCGTTGAACTGATGGATGTATTGATTCATACGGGAGTCTTCACCAGATTTCTTTCCATTGGTTTGACGAACACTAATATTAAAAGCCTGTCTGGTTTTCAGATGAATCAATGCGATGCTGCTAATCTCGATACCTTTGATGGCACGATTGAGGGAGGTGCTCCAGAAATTACCTTTCCCGAATGTCTTCTTGCCGCTTTTCAACATGACGGAGGTATCAATGGCTGCGATTAATTTGCTCCAACACAGTTGAGAAATTAATAGGATATTGAAATGGACAAAGTCGAATGGCCTGGAATACCATCGGCGTAAAGTCCTGTCGCAGTAAGAACTGTAACGAGAAAGATTTAAAAAATTATATTTACCATTTATGCAGAACATAATGTTAAAAAGTTCCGATAAAAATTTGATTTGGGGTTTTGCCACCTGTGACATTTGCCCTAATATTGCATCTGTACAAAGCATGCGCTACATTAGTAACCTTTGGGTTCGGTGTAGCGCTTCCTTTTTTCATTTTATCAAAAACCTATTGTTAAAAACTGTCCGAAGTATTA
>DYNN01000010.1 GCA_020721045.1 Thiomargarita sp.
CATGAGATTTATATCTTATGGTAGGTTATGGTAGATAATTATTTACTATCTGTCATCCTTCAAACAGAGTGTTAAAAAATGAATTTTACCACAACCTTTTGTTTATTCTAGTTTTAATAATAAAATATCACCAAATAACCCATTGACATGACTTCATTTTTGTCAATTATAGTCGTTCAATCAATTGATGCCAAACGCTATTTTGTCGCCAAAATGTATTTAATTGTTTTCGTAAAGCGGGTGACAAGGGTTGTCGCTCAATAGGCAGGCTAAAAGCCTCTTTAACAGCCTTATAATACCATGTAAATTCTAAAGATTGTGAAGCACGAACAAAACCTAAAAATAGGCGAGAAGCTATTAAATAAATCGCATCAGGAAGGGGAAAATAACGACGAATAACCCAAATGGTATTGCGCGTAGGGTAATAGACTCGTCGCCAATTTGTTCGTCCTAACGCTGCTTGACGATGTACAACCCGACATTGTGGATCGTAATGAATTTTATATTGACGACACATCACGCGAATTGCCACTTCAATTTCGTTTTGGTATAAGAAGAATTCTCCCGGATACCAACCAATGTCTTCAAATAAATCACGTCGAATGGCAAAACCACAGCCAACAAACGCCATAGAGGGACCTGGTTCATCATTGTGCGGCGTGTGCCAACTATGAACAGCTTCACCGGTCAATGCTTCAATACGACAAGCCACAATCCCAATATCTGGGCGAGTTTCCAAACATTGAATCATACGATCTAGGGTTATTGTATCAACTGGATGCGAATCATCATCTAAAACAAGAATATAATCGCCGCGCGCTTGTTTAAAACCTTCGTTATAGCCAGCGATACCAATATTAGTAGGCAGTTGTAGCACTGTGATCCAATGGGTTTGTGTGTGTAAAAATGCGCCCGTTCCATCACTAGAACCGTTATCGACTGCGATTACTTCGATATCTTGACGATTTTCCAACAATTTCTCAATACGTGCTAAAGTATAACGCGTTTCACATAAACGATTGAAATTTAAGAAAACAATACTTAATTTAGGTTTGAGTGATTCAACCATATGACTCATTACTTTCTCGATAAAGGGAGTAACAAATTGTAACGAAGATAGTTAGTTGCAATTTACATTTTGAGTGGTCACTCGTCGCTTTGTTTTAACCACGAGCATAAGACACGCTGATCTTATTATAATCCACTTGTCAATCATTCTCTATAGTTATTTTGACATGCGGTTGAAAGTGTGATACTTAAAGCTAAGTTTAGAATGTCCAGACTGTCTCTGCGGTCACACAAAAATCCATTTTTATATCTAATTCATGGATATCGTCAATTTTGTCGATAGGTGGGAAGTGGGAAAGTCCTACTTTGGTCGTTTTGTGAGTACAGCGTGCTAAAAATCGATCATAAAATCCTTTCCCATATCCCACCCTAAAACCCTGTTGATCAAAGCAAATTAAAGGTAAAAGCACCATTTCAATCAATTTTTCTGGAAACGGTTGTCCATTGATGGGTTGTGGAACATGCCATTTATTTTCAACTAAAATAGTGGTAGAGGTTAAAATAAAATGGAACATTTCACAAGTATCGAAGTTACTTTTTGAAACGATTATATTGATGTGTGGATAATTTTGCTGAATAGCCTGAATAATTAGATAAGTATTAATTTCATTACGCTGCAAAATTGGCAGAAAAATGTGTAAATTATTTATCTTAGTTAAATCAAAATATTGCAAAAAATGGGTTGTAATAGCTTGGTTTTTATTTTGTAAGACATCAGGGGTTAATTTTTTTCTCTCAGCTAAAAATTGCTGGCGCAAAGCATCCTTTATCATCGTAATTTATTGACGTTACTGTTGAGCGAGTTGATTAGGCGCAACAATAACACCATCAAAATCGGCGTATAAATAATGCTTAGGGAAAAATGTAACACCCGCAAAAGTCACAGGTATATCAATATCCCCCCTACCGTGCTTGATGCTTTTTAGAGGATGTGTGTTTAATGCTTTGATACCAATCGGAATTTTAGAAATTTCTTCTGAATCACGAATACAGCCATAAACAATAATCCCTTGCCAACCATGATCAGCAGCCATTTGGGCTAAGTTCCCACCGACCAAAGCGCAACGCAATGATCCGCCACCATCAATCACTAATACTTTATTATTACCATCAGTATTTAACAAATTTTTCACTAATGCGTTGTCTTCATGTACTTTAACCGTGACAATTTCGCCGGAGAATAATTGCTTTAATCCGTAAGATTTAAAAATCGGATCAACAACCTTAATTGATTCAGGATGTATATCACATAAATCGGCTGTGTAGTTAAACATAACGGCTCCTACATAATAGTTCGTATCGCTGTAATAACTTTTTTAACTTCTGCATCTGTCATGCTAGGATAAATGGGTAAACTGACCGCACGTTGGTAAGTTGCTAAAGCAATAGGAAAATCTTCTGGTTTTAAATCGTATAATGTTTGCCAATAGGGGTGTATATGTAAAGGGATAAAATGCACACTGGTCCCAATACCCGCATCGTGCATTTGAGTGATAAAACTGTCTCGATCGAAAGATAATTTTTCTAATTGTAATTGAATCACATATAAGTGCCAAGCATGTCCAAAATGGTTTACTTGCGGGTGTAAGTAGGGCGTATTAATAGGCAAATCGACAAAAGCTTGGGTATATTGTGCGGCAATTTCTGCGCGTCGTTGATGAAATTGATCGGCTTTAGCTAATTGATGAATGCCGATCGCAGCCATAATATCGCTGAGATTATATTTATAACCCGCTGCCATCACTTCATAGTACCAACTCGGTGTGTGAGCAACGTTGTGTTTGAAAATATCGCGCGTGATGCCATGTAAACGCATCAGCCTCATTTTTTCAATATAATCAGCATTATCGGAAACAATCATACCGCCTTCACCTGTTGCCACTGGTTTGGTCACGTAGAAACTATAAACAGTGATGTCACCGAAATTACCTACTTTACGTCCATTATAAAGACTGGGCAACGCATGAGCTGCGTCTTCTATGACTTTAACTTGGTAAGTCCGCGCTAATTGTAGAATGGTGTCCATTTCACACGCTTGTCCGGCAAAATGCACTGGGATAATGGCTTTGACATTCTTTTCCCGTTTTAGACACAGTTCTAGTTGATTAGGATCAAGATTGAAAGTTTTTGGATCAATATCGACGAAGATCGGATGAGCACCCAAATAGCGTATAACTTCAGCGGTTGCAGTAAATGTGTAAGGTGAGGTTATCACTTTATCATTTGCTTGAATGCCAATTGTTTCCAGCGCAAGATGTAATCCCGCTGTGCAAGAATTAACGGCTAACGCATGAGACGCGCCAATATAATCAGCAAATTCGCTTTCAAAACGTTTAACTTTAGGACCAGAAGTGAGCCATCCTGAACGCAAAGTATCGACGACTTCATTAATTTCTTCTTCACCAATACAAGGTAAAGCAAAAGGCAGAAATTGTTCACTCACCTATTTAGCACCATTCATACAGTTATTTTTAATCTGTTGTAATGTATGTTTATCATAATAATACACATTACCATTAATTTGATATTCGTATTTTAGATAAGCAATAAATTGTTCGATTAATCTGACATCTATCGCTGTATCCTCATTGATAGTTGCGAGTATAGCATTAACTAAGTTTGCTTGGGTACTACTCACTGTAATTCCTGATATTTTATAGAAAGCGTTGCCTAGTACTAAAACTGATTTATGTTGTAACAATGCTTCAAAACCAACAGTGGAATTAATGGTTATCACAAGACGTGCTTTTGCAATTAATTGTTGGCTATCAGATTGATTAATTAAACTATTTTTATGAAATCGGTAGTGATAAATGCCTTGTTCCATCGGATGAATTTTAAATACTAAACGATACTGTTGTTGAATTTCAGGTGGTAATTGTTGATAAGCTGTTTCGACACAATCAATAAATTCTTGCATATCAATGAAATCTGAATGGACTAATACTTGAGTATCAGTATTCACTTGCAGTGGTATAAAAAAATAATGTAGCGGTATATCACTACAAATTTGGCATCGTGAATGAGTAGGTAGCAATAATTTTAAATAATTTAACCATTGATATTCCTTATTTTTCAATCGCACATTAAATCGCAAAAAATCACCAATACGATTAATTAGTAAAAAACATCCAAATAAGCTATTTATCTTAATTTTTTGCCAAATAGATTGAGAATAATCTTTAAATTCAAACGATTGTATTTTGCAATTTCGATAAAAATCTGATTCGGTTGATAAACTATTATAAGCATTAACGCCTTGTTTATCTACAGTAATTGTGCTAGGACGAAAAATACCAAATTCAGTCACTAGATAACGAATTTGTAATTGTTGGCAGATTTTAATAGTGAGTGCGTGTTGCCAGCGCAAATCATTATGCATCAGGACACAATCAATAGCGTGATGAATTAAAAATTGTTTTATAAAAGCAATGTAACGCGCTTGATAACTAATTTCATCGGTTGACAACGCTCTATTTTCCCGTTTACGTGCTTGTTCAGAATATAATGTTTTGATATTTGAGGCTAAATCATAATCGTCTGATTGATAGGGATAATTTTTAATGACATGATGAATATAAATTTTTTGACAGCGATGCAAATAAATAACAAAGCCAACGTTAAAAATAAAAGCATATACTTTTCCGTTGGCAATATAGTGGGCAACATCTTGTTCTAAAAATGAATAATTTGGTTCTAAAATAAGTAAATTCACTTTAAATTACATAATAACTTAGGTGATAATAACCACTGTAAATCGCCTTGCCCCTCTTCCACAACTTCGGTAAAACTCAATAAACACATACCGCCTTTTTTCAGAGGTAACCAAGTATCCGTATGTCCGCTTAATAACCAACTACCCAATTCGCCTAAACCGGGTTTATGTCCTACCAAAGCAACAGTATGATGTGTATTGGCATGTTCCTGTAAGCAAGTTAAAACACTGGATGCAGAACCGCGTGGCGCTAAGGCGGTTAGGCTAATATTATGTGCATCAGGATAATATTGGTGTACTAAATCAGCCGTTTGCATTGCGCGTGTCAGCGGACTGTGAACGATATAATGTATTTCTGACAAAATTGTCGTTAAGCCTTGTAAACTCTTACGCATTTTATTGATTCCCTTTTCAGTCAAAGGGCGTAAATCATCTACCTTACCAGTTAACGCAAAAGTGTTGTAATCTTCGGCAATTGCATGACGTATCAGTAATACTTGCATTAATGCTTCATTCCTTGTTGACTAAATTCTCTATTTTACGGCAGTATTATAAACTAAAACCATTAGAATAATCAAAATCATGCTTTTCTTTTTCAAGCCCGCGTAAGTCCAATAGCATTAAGTTAAGGAAATTTTGCTTCTCCCTTTACTAAAGGGGGATTGAGGGGGATTTTTTATATTTCAATTACTTAAATCCCCCCTGCCCCCTTTAAAAAAGGGGGGGAACGCTTAACTTAATGGCATTGCCGCGTAGGTCCGATTACGCTACGCTAATCGGACCTACGTTCGCTCAAACTCAAAAGAATCATTACAGATTATATTATTTAAAATACCCCCTCACACATTACACAGCCACTCAGTTATAATTGATCACTTTTACGTCAATTACTCAGAGGTTACAGTGTCCACCACATTTCAAACACTCATTCTCGCGCTCCAAGAATATTGGGCAAAACAAGGGTGTGTCTTACAACAACCCTATGACATGGAAGTTGGCGCAGGCACCTTTCACCCTGCCACTTTCCTACGCGCTATAGGTCCCGAACCTTGGAGCGCCGCTTATGTCCAGCCTTCTCGTCGTCCTACTGATGGACGTTATGGTGAAAATCCCAATCGACTACAACATTATTATCAATATCAAGTTGTTATCAAACCATCACCCCTTAATATTCAAGAACTCTATCTAGGCTCACTCAAACATTTAGGCATTGACCCGCTTACTCATGATATTCGCTTTGTAGAAGACAATTGGGAATCCCCCACACTCGGCGCTTGGGGACTGGGTTGGGAAGTGTGGCTCAATGGTATGGAAGTCACTCAATTTACTTATTTTCAACAAGTTGGTGGTATCGAATGTCGTCCAGTTACTGGTGAAATTACCTATGGTTTAGAACGAATTGCTATGTATTTACAAGGTGTAGAAAGCGTATTTGACCTTGTTTGGACTGATGGTCCTTTAGGACGTATTACCTATGGTGATGTTTTTCATCAAAACGAAGTCGAAATGTCCACTTACAATTTTGAATATGCACCAGTTGAACAACTTTTCAAATGGTTCGATGCTTATGAACAACAAAGTACACAGCTTATCGAAGTTGGTTTACCGCTGCCTGCTTATGAAATGGTGCTAAAAGCCTCTCATACCTTTAATTTACTAGATGCCCGTCACGCTATTTCAGTGACAGAAAGACAACGGTTTATTCTTCGTGTACGCACATTAGCCCGCGCAGTGGCACAAGCCTACTATGATCGTCGTCAAGCACTCAATTTCCCTATGTGTAAGGAAGCCTAATTATGTCAGAAACGCGTGATTTACTTATTGAAATCGGTACTGAAGAACTCCCACCCAAAGCGTTGAGCAACTTATCAGAAGCATTTTCCTCAGGCATCTGTCGTGGCTTAGAACAACAAGGTATTGAATACGCAATTGCTGAACCCTTTGCTACTCCACGTCGTTTAGCTGTGATAATTAAAGGCGTTGCCATCGTACAGCCTGATCGTTCCCTCGAAAAACGCGGACCCGCATTGGCAGCAGCTTTTGATAAAGACGGACAACCAACTAAAGCCGCCCAAGGATTTGCTCGTTCTTGTGGTGTCAGTGTGCAAGAACTTGAACAATTAGAAACTGATAAAGGCTCTTGGTTAATTCATCGCAGTAGTCAAGCCGGTCAAGCCACTGCCACTTTAATTCCTGAAATTATTGAAGCTGCTTTAGCCGCACTCCCAATTCCTAAACGAATGCGTTGGGGCAATTTACCCTATGAATTTGTGCGTCCAGTGCATTGGGTCGTTATTTTATTTGGTCATCAAGAAATTGAAGCTAAAATTCTGGGCATTCGCAGTGGACGTATGACTCGTGGACATCGTTTTCATCATCCAGAACCCATCGAATTAGCACAACCAAATGATTATATTAAATTATTAGAAGATAAAGGCTACGTATTTCCAGTTTTTTCTCTTAGACAAGAAAAAGTACGTTTATTAGTCGAAGAAGCCGCTGATTTGATTGATGGACAGGCAGTGATTGATCCAGCATTACTCAATGAAGTCACCAGCTTAGTTGAATATCCCGTTGCAGTCACTGGCTGTTTTGATGAAAAATTCTTAGAAGTTCCTGCTGAAGCCCTGATTGCAGCGATGAAAGGACATCAAAAATATTTCCATGTGTTGGATCAGAATGGCAAATTATTACCGCGCTTTATTACTATCAGCAATATAGCCAGCACCCAACCGCATTTAGTTCAAGCAGGAAATGAAAGAGTATTACGTCCCCGTTTGGCAGATGCGGCTTTCTTTTGGCAACAAGATCGCGCTAAATCCTTAGAAAATCGCTTAGAACAATTAAAAACTGTGGTCTTTCAAAACGCACTTGGCACCTTATATGACAAATCCAAACGGGTGGCGGAATTGACCGGCTTAATTGCTAAACAACTGGGAGAAGACGAGTTACAAGGTATTCGTGCTGCTCAGTTAGCAAAATGTGATTTGATGACCAATATGGTAGGCGAATTTCCAGAATTACAAGGTATTATGGGTGAATACTATGCGCGTCATGATGGTGAATTGGAAAGTGTAGCCATTGCATTACGGGAACACTATATGCCACGTTTCTGGGGTGACGCGCTGCCAGCAACTCACTTAGGACAAGCCTTGTCGATTGCCGATAAATTAGATACCTTGATTGGAATTTTTGGCATTGGACAACCACCTACTGGCGATAAAGACCCGTTTGGCTTGCGACGTGCGGCATTGAGTGTATTACGTATCATGACAGAGTGCCAATTATTGCTCAATTTAAAAGGTTTACTCGACACTGCACAAGCCAGTTATCCTTCAGGAATTATTGCACCTCAAAGCAGTGAACAAGTATTTGATTTTATGTTAGAAAGATTACGCGGTTACTATCAAGATCAAGGCATTCCTTATGACAGTATTGATGCGGTATTAGCTTGTCGCCCAAGCAATCCATTTGATATTGCGCAACGGATTCATGGCGTGCAAGCATTTCGTCAATTGTCAGCAGCGGCAAGTTTAGCCAGTGCCAACAAGCGAATTCACAACATTTTGAAAAAAACTGAAGAGACTTATCCCGCACAAGCCGATCCAACTTATTTTGACCATAAAGCTGAAAGATTATTGTATGATCAAATAGATACAGTGGGTTCCGGCTTGAATCAGCTCTTAAATGATGGCAATTATACCGCTGCATTAGAATCTTTAGCAAATTTGCGGGAGCCAGTGGATAATTTCTTTGATAATGTGATGGTTATGGCAGATAATGTAACTATTCGAACTAATCGTTTGGCATTATTGCACTCGTTACGTGGATTATTTTTACAAATTGCTGATATTTCTAAGTTACAAATGTAGCAAATGACTGATTTTATACAATTACCTCCAACCTTATCGTTACCTGATCTGATCAAAGAATTAGAGGGTGAATTGTGCGTTAATGAACCCATGGCAAAGCACACCACGTGGCGCATTGGGGGCGTGGCAGATTGGTTTTATAAGCCGGCTCATTTGGAAGATTTGATGGCATTTTTATTGTGTTTACCTGATGATTATCCTCTTTTTTTCTTAGGATTAGGCAGCAATCTCTTAGTGCGTGACGGCGGCATTCGTGGTATTGTGATTTTAACGAGTGGTTTACTCAATGAAATCAATCAAATCGATGAAAACACATTACGAGTTGAAGCCGGTGTCAGTTGTGCCAAAATCGCTCGTTTTAGTGTTAAAGCTGGATTAACCGGTGCGGAATTTTTAGCCGGAATTCCGGGCACTTTGGGTGGTGCTTTAGCCATGAATGCTGGTGCTTTTGGTGGCGAAATATGGAAATTAGTTGGTAAAATCGAAGTCTTTGATCAACATGGACAACATTATTATCGTTCGCCAAATGATTATCAAGTGAGTTATCGTTCAGTTAAAATGCCAGAAAATGAATGGTTTGCTGCGGCTAATTTAGTCTTGCAAGCCGACGCTGATGCGGCTACCATGGGACAAGCTAAAATTAAAGCCCTGTTACAGCGACGCAATGAAACCCAACCCATTGGTTTACCTAGCTGTGGCTCAGTATTTCGCAATCCGCCAGGCGATTATGCCGCTCGTTTGATTGAGCAAGCGGGTTGGAAAGGGCGTCATGTGGGAGATGCTTATGTTTCCGAAAAGCACGCTAATTTTATTATTAACCAAGATCAGGCAACTGCGGCAGATGTAGAAAAATTAATTGAGCAAATACAAATAGATATTGAAGAAAAATATGGAATTTCGCTCAAATTAGAAGTTCACATTGTCGGTGAAGCCATTTAAAATCATTCAACTTACTCATTTTAAAGAAAATAATATGACAGTTCGTACACGATTTGCACCCAGTCCAACGGGTTATCTCCATATTGGTGGAGTACGTACCGCTTTGTTTTCATGGATGTATGCGCGAAAATATGGCGGTCAATTTATTTTACGTATTGAAGACACTGATCGCGAACGTTCAACGCAAGCTTCGGTTGATGCAATTTTAGAAGGCATGGCATGGTTGGATTTACAGCAAGATGAAGGTCCTTTTTTCCAAACTCAACGTTTTGATCGCTACTTTCAAGTAATTGAACAATTATTAGCTGAGGGCAAAGCTTATCGTTGTTATTGTTCCAAAGAACGTTTAGAAAATTTACGTAATGAACAATTAGAAACTAAGCAGAAACCACGTTATGATGGGCGTTGTCGCCATTTATCTTCACCACCAACAAATGATGCACCTTTTGTCATTCGCTTTAAAAATCCGCAAATTGGTGAAACTGTGGTAAAAGATTTAATTAAAGGCACAGTTATATTTAATAATCAGGAACTTGACGATTTAATTATTGCCCGTACTGATGGTACACCCACTTATAACTTTACTGTGGTTGTCGACGATTGGGATATGGGCATTACACATGTGATTCGCGGTGATGATCATTTAAATAATACGCCCCGTCAAATTAATATTTTATCGGCATTAGGTGCAAAAATTCCTCAATATGCGCATGTACCTATGATTTTAGGTCACGATGGACAACGGTTATCTAAGCGGCATGGGGCTGTCAGTGTATTAAATTATAAAGAAGATGGTTTTTTACCCGCAGCATTACTAAATTATTTAGTACGTTTGGGATGGTCACACGGTGATCAGGAAATTTTTTCTTTGACAGAAATGACAGAATTATTTGATTTAACTAAAGTTAATAGTGCGGCTGCTAGTTTTAATCCAGAAAAATTATTGTGGTTAAATCAACAATATATTAAAAATACGCCGCCTGAACAATTGGTGCCGCACTTACAATTTCAATGTGATTTATTGGGTATGAATGTGGATTCATCGATTGATTTAGTTGAAATTGTTAAAGCACAAAGTGATCGCGCAAAGACAATGAAAGAAATGGCAGAAAACAGTCATTTTTTCTTTAGTGAACTGGTTGAATATGATGAAAAAGCGGTGCAGAAAAATCTAAAATCAGAGATTATTGCCCCATTAACAACATTAAGTGAACAATTAGCAAGTTTAGTTGATTGGCAACCCGCTTCAATTCACGCGGTGATTCATGCTGTAGCTGAACAATATCAATTGAAATTAGGTAAAATTGCACAACCTTTGCGCGTAGCAATCACTGGCAATACTACGTCGCCTTCAATTGATGTAACCGCATTTTTAATTGGTCAAAACCGCTGCATCGCCCGTATAAACAAGGCATTGCAGTTAATATCAACATAATTTTTTTATCATGACACCCTTAACTCGTTTTATAATCCGTGTGATATTGCTTGCGTTACCGATTTTTGGATTATGGTGGATTAGCATACCCGTTATTTTATCAATACTTGCAGTACCCGTGAGTACATTGACTGCACATTGGTTTGAACGGGAACAAGTGACAATAGAAGTTACAGAAGAACGTTGGTTGGTACATACAAAAATTTTGGAAAAACAGCCAATTGGACAAACATCGCAAGTATTAGTGTTAAAGTTGGAAAAGAAGATGTTTATCTCTTTTATTATGGGATTACCATTATTATGGATATTGTTGCTTGCTGCTTCAGGGACGTTAAAGGAAAAGTTGTGGAAATTATTGATAGGTAATATATTTCTTAGTATTCCTATCATACTGACACTGCATATTAGGATCGTGTATTTTCTGGGTATTTTGATGTCTGGTGACAATGTGGGACAAATTTTAGTGATGGACGGATTGTACCAAACAGTTCAACCTTATTCTGTTGAAATATTAGCGATTTTTAATGGATTTACCAAATTGATGGCTTATGTCAATTTTCTTGTGTTTCCAGCCGTTATCAGTTACTTCTTACACCGTGAGTTTGTTAGCCATTTATTAAAAAAATTAAATCAATGTCATGAAATTACGTCATAAAACGGCTTTAATTGTTATCATTACAATTACTTGTTTAATCAGCATGATATATGTCATGACTCGTTATATTTTGCTAAATAATATTAAGGAAGCTGAAAAACACCAAATTGAGCAAAAAGTAGATGGTTTTGTTAGTTTATTCAATAAGGTGCAATACAATTCTAGCACACCTTTTGCAGATTGGGCGCAATGGGATGATCCTTACTATTTTGTACAAGATCGTAATCAAGCATTTATTGATGAGAATTTAAGTTTGAATACTGTCGCTGTTTTAAAACTAAATATGATGTTATTCATTGATAAAAAAGAGCAATTTGTTCATGGCATTGGTTTTGACCAAGTTCGTTTGACGCTGGACATGCTACCGCCCGCTATACAACAAGTGATTCAACCAAATAGTCTTTTTTTAAAACATTCACATATTCGTAGCATTCACATGGGATTGTTATTATTGGAAGATAAGCTATTTTGGATAGTTACTTTGCCTTTACTGAAAAATGAAGCAAAAGGTGAAATGATGGGAAATTTAGTTGTTGGACGTTATTTGGAAGACGATTTTTGGCAAGATTTGGTACAAGTCACGCATTTAAAACTGGAATTACACCGCTTAGATGAATTAAATTTACCCACTGACTTTCAAATGGCACTGACGCAAATTTCTACAGATAACAAGATTATATCTATTCCACAAAATGATGAAATTATCGGGGGTTACGCAATAATAAATGATATTTATGACCATCCTGCGTTAATTTTACGTTTAGACGCACCTAGAATCATTTTTAAACATGGACAACAAAGTATTCGATATTTAATTATTTCACTCGTGGTTGCTGGTTTATTATTTGTATTTATCGTATTGTTATTAATGGAAAAATTGATTGTATCACGCCTTGCTAACCTCAGCGCTGATGTTGAAAAAGTGGGTGTGAGTGGCGATTTATCCTTACGTGTGGCTATAGTTGGAAAAGATGAATTGTTAATTTTAGCCAATAATATCAATAAGATGTTATCTAAATTGAAACATTCACAAGATGAAATCGCTATTTTGAATCAAAAGTTACAAGTGGAAAATCTACGCATGGGGGCGGAATTAGAAATTAGCCGTCAATTGCAACAAATGGTACTGCCTACACAGGAAGAATTAAGTAAAATTAAAGAGTTAGATATTGCTGCTTTCATGGTTGCAGCTGATGAAGTGGGCGGTGATTATTACGATATTTTACAGCATGAAGGTTTGATTAAAATTGGCATTGGTGATGTGACTGGACATGGGCTTGCTAGCGGCGTTTTGATGTTGATGGTGCAAATGGCAGTACGGACTTTATTAATTAATGGTGTGACAGATCCAAAAATCTTTCTAGATGTGTTAAATCGTGCCATGTATAGTAATGTGCAACGGATGAATTCTGATAAAAATTTGACTTTGTTGCTTATTGATTATAACCAAGGCGTGTTACATCTCAGTGGACAGCATGAGGAAATTTTGTTGGTACGTCAAACAACGGGATTTGTAGAACGCATTGATACTTTCGATTTAGGTTTTATCGTGGGTTTAGAAGAAGATATCAGCGGTTTTATTACTAATATGGAAATTACTTTGCAGCTAGGTGATGGGATCGTTTTATACACAGACGGTATTACTGAAGCGATGGATATGGATAAAAATCAATATGGTATAGAACGTTTATGTGAAGTGATCAGTCGGTCTTGGCATCAACCTGCAATTGCAATTCAACATGCAGTTATTGATGATGTGCATCGGTTTATCGGTCAACAGAAGGTGTTTGATGATATTACGTTGTTGGTGTTGAAACAGCGTTAAGGCATAAAAAGTGGGCAAAAAAAACCAATCATAATAGACCAATTGCTTGATCCATATGATTGGAACGCACACTTTTACACGATTAATAAAGCCGAGAAAATAATCTCGCCAATAACTTTCCAAATTAGCGCGAAGTATTGTTTAAATTGCAGTTATTGCAACAAAAACAAACAATCTCTCTCTAATCAGTCGTTCAGAAAACGTGTTTCTATCGACTGGTAGTGATTATACTAGAGAAAATTTTGAGATGCAAGCGAAAATTTCTTAAATTTTAGAAAATAATTTTAAATAGCGGCATCTTATTGTTTCAAATATATTTTTAAATATATTAATCGACATCATCTGGAATGTCGGTGTCAAAAACTTCCAGTTCATCTAAACCAAATATTAATAAATCAGCCAATAGTGCGTCACGTCCGCTGACTTCATTTGTATTAACACTGACATAATCATTGCCGCGTTGAATTGCCAATTTTTCAAAACGTTCTATAACATCATCAGGAAGTGTAATTGAGAGTGTTTTCATAGGGATAGTGTACAGTTTGCGAACTTTATCAGTATAATTGATAGTGTTGCTTCTGTCTCCTTAATATAAAAATAGATTAAACCAATGTTAGAATTATACTCAATTATTACCATTTTGCCATATAGTTGTATTAGTGCACACTGTCATTTGCAAACTTTCCACTATTCATCAAATAAATCGTGTAAAATTCATTCAAATATATCACTGTGAGGTTTAGCGTGGAACAATTTGAAGGTACGACTATTTTATCTGTCCGTCGTTATGGGCAAGTTGCCATTGGTGGTGATGGACAGGTTTCTTTGGGAAATACGATTATGAAGGGAAATGCACGTAAAGTACGCCGTTTTTATCATAATAAGATGTTAGCCGGTTTTGCGGGTGGAACGGCAGATGCCTTTACTTTGTTTGAGAGATTTGAAAGCAAGTTAGAGAAACATCAGGGTAATTTGACTCGAGCTGCGGTAGAATTAGCTAAAGATTGGCGAACTGATCGTATGTTACGCCGTTTAGAAGCTTTATTGGCGGTCGCTGATGAAAATACTTCCTTTATTATTTCCGGTAATGGCGATGTGATTGAGCCAGAAGATAGCCTAATGGCGATTGGTTCTGGTGGTTCTTTTGCCCAAGCAGCTGCCCGTGCTTTGCTTGATAATACTGAATTGAGTGCAGTTGAAGTGGTTGAAAAAGCATTGCATATTGCAGCAAGTATTTGTATTTACACTAATCATAACTTGACTATTGAAAGCTTAGGCGTTGAGCAAAAAGCTTAAGGTAAAAAATTAAATAACTTATGACTGAAATGACACCAAAACAAATTGTCAATGAACTAGACAAGCATATTATTGGTCAAAATGCAGCTAAACGATCTGTTGCAATTGCGTTACGTAATCGTTGGCGACGAATGCAGATTGAACCTGTGTTACGTAGCGAAATTACGCCCAAGAATATTTTAATGATCGGACCCACAGGGGTAGGTAAGACTGAGATCGCACGTCGTTTGGCAAAATTAGCTAACGCACCGTTTATCAAAATCGAAGCCACTAAATTTACTGAAGTCGGTTATGTTGGACGTGATGTTGAATCGATTATTCGTGATTTAGTCGATATTTCCATTAAAATGACGCGTGAAGAAGCGATGAATCGGGTACAAAATGAGGCGATGGATGCTGCTGAAGAACGCATTTTGGACGCATTATTACCGCCCCCTCGTCATGTAAAACGCGATGAAACCATTGTGACCGATGAAGCTTCAACTACCCGGCAACGATTTCGTAAAATGTTGCGTGAAGGTAAATTAGATGATCGTGAAATTGAAATTGAAGTCAGTGAAACTCGTATTGGCGTGGAAATTATGGCACCGCCTGGTATGGAGGAGATGACCAGTCAATTACAAAATATGTTTCAACACCTTGCAGGCGATCGTACTAAAAGTCGTAAATTATATATCAAAGATGCATTTAAAATTTTAAGAGATGAAGAAGCTGCAAAATTAATCAATGACGAAGATTTAAAATCCAAATCAATTGAACGTGTTGAACAACATGGCATTGTGTTTTTAGATGAAATTGATAAAGTTACTAAACGTGGTGAAAGTAGCGGACCCGATGTATCACGAGAAGGTGTACAACGTGATTTATTGCCCTTAGTCGAAGGTAGCACGGTTAGCACCAAACATGGTATGGTTAAAACCGATCATATTTTGTTTATTGCTTCTGGTGCATTTCATCTGTCAAAACCTTCTGATTTAATTCCGGAATTACAAGGACGCTTGCCGATTCGTGTGGAATTAAACGCGCTGACTGTCAGTGATTTTGTACGTATTTTAACTGAACCCGATGCATCTTTAACTGAGCAATACATTGCATTAATGGCGACAGAAGGTGTTAATATTAGTTTTACAACCAATGGTATTACCTGTATTGCGGAGATGGCATGGCAAGTTAATGAACGAACTGAAAATATTGGTGCAAGACGTTTACATACGGTGCTGGAATGTCTTTTAGAAACAATTTCTTTTGAAGCTTCTGAAAGATGTGGTGAAACAACTGTGATTGATGAAGAATACGTGAATAAACACTTACGCGATCTTGTAAATAATGAAGATTTAAGCCAATATATTCTTTAAATTGCAATGCATTAGACTATTATTGACCGAATAATATGTTCTAATGCACGCATTTTTCATAATACACTATTAATAAATAGGAATTATCGTGGAATCAACTCACTTTCTTATATCCCCTGTAGTATTAGCTATTATTGTATTTTTAGGCATTTACTTGTTGTTCTTTCTCATTCGCGTCCTTGCAGACATGGCAATTTTTGGGATTGTATTAGGCTGCGCTGTCGCTGTTTATAGCATTCAAGGGTTTGAACTTTATGATGATTTTAGAAATTTTTTTGTCACCGATTTAAAAATAACAGCCAAATTGGGTTTAATCATTTCAGAACAGCCCGATGCAATAAGTTTAATTACCATGGCAGCAATAATTGGTTTAGTAGGTTTAGCAATTTGCTTACCTTTTCTACCTTTTTCAGAAACTTATCGCAAAATTTTAGGTGTAGAACGGTTATCTCGAGTTGAACAAGCCAAAATTCAAGCATGGATACGCAATGAAATTGAACTGGATCGTATAAAACATCAACGTGATGATGACAACGATTAATTGGAGAGAATGATGATTGAACGCACTGCTTGTGTTAATCGCAGTACTTTAGAAACTCAAATTACGGTGACCATCAACTTGGAGGGTACGGGTTGTAGCCAATTTGACACGGGGATTCCTTTTTTAGAACACATGTTAGAACAAATTACCCGACATGGTCTCATTGATCTCACGATTCAAGCTCAAGGCGATTTACACATTGATGCTCATCATACGGTTGAAGACATTGGTATTACATTAGGACAAGCATTTGCGCAAGCATTGAATGATAAAAAAGGTATTCAACGTTACGGATATGCCTATGTGCCTTTAGATGAAGCACTTTCGCGTGTTGTTTTAGATTGTTCAGGTCGATCGGGTTTAGTTTATCAAGTTACTTTCCCACGTGCGCATATTGGCGAATTTGACGTAGATTTATTTTATGAATTCTTCCAAGCTTTTGTTAATCATGCACAAATAACTTTACATATTGAAAATTTATACGGCAGAAATGCCCACCATATCAGTGAAACTATTTTTAAAGCATTTGGGCGTGCGCTACGCATGGCGATTACACCAGACCCACGTATGCAAAACATCTTACCGTCTACCAAAGGGAGTTTGTAGTCATGAAAACGGTTGCCATTATTGACTATGGCATGAGTAATTTACGTTCTGTGAGTAAAGCTTTAGAACACGTTGCGGATTCACAATGGCAAGTGATTGTAAGCGATCAAGCGGATACTATTTTAAAAGCTGATAAAGTGGTATTTCCAGGGCAAGGTGCTATTGGGAATTGCATGAATTTATTAAATAAAATGGAACTTACCGCGGTTATTCAACAAACTTTAATGAATAAACCATTTCTAGGCATCTGTTTAGGTTTGCAAACATTAATGACATTGAGTGAAGAAAGTGGTGGCACGCAAGGATTTGGTTTTATCAGCGGTAAAGTGCGTCGTTTTTTAACGCCTTTGCTGAATGCGCGTGGAGAAACCTTAAAAATTCCGCATATGGGCTGGAATCAAGTCCACCAAACTGTGGATCATCCCTTGTGGCAAGGTATTCCTGAAAACAGCCGATTTTACTTTGTACACAGTTATTACGTTGATCCAGAAGAAAAAAGTGTGATTGCAGGTACAACAGAATATGGTACTGCTTTTACTTCAGTGATTGCTAAAGGTAATGTTTTTGCCATCCAATTTCATCCCGAAAAAAGTCAACACGCTGGTTTAACTCTGTTGAAAAATTTCTTAGCGTGGTAGTTTTTAATACATGCCGATTTAACACTATTTAGTCTGCTTTTGATGGGCTTCAGAAATGATTGAAGGAAATGCTGCTGTGTAACTTTAGTAATTATGTTATACTAGCTCGATTTTGATTTAACAATAATAACAATTAAGTAGATGTTTAAGTTAAAATTAATGAACCCAATCGTTGCGAAGTAATTTAGTGTGAGAAGTTTAGCAATTTTACCGAAATAATTTTTACTACGCTCACTCATTTAAAAAATTTAACATAATCTTGAGGACTAACAGATTTCCATGTTCAAGCGCATACGCGGTCTTTTTTCCAACGATTTATCTATCGATTTGGGTACGGCTAATACACTAATCTATGTGAGAGGTCAGGGTATTGTCCTGAATGAGCCTTCAGTGGTTGCTATTCGACAAGGACGTGAAGGCAATGGAGCAAAACCAATTGCAGCGGTAGGAATGGAAGCAAAACAAATGTTAGGGCGTACGCCCGGACATATTACTGCTATTCGTCCCCTCAAAGATGGAGTGATTGCAGATTTTACGATTACGGAAAAAATGCTGCAATATTTTATCCACAAAGTACATGCAAATCGTTTCTTCCATCCAAGCCCTCGGGTTTTAATTAGTGTTCCTTGCGGTTCAACCCAAGTAGAGCGTCGTGCAATTCGAGAATCAGCAGCAGGTGCTGGGGCTCGTGAAGTGCATTTGATTGAAGAGCCGATGGCTGCTGCAATTGGTGCAGGTATGCCAGTCAGTGAAGCAACTGGCTCTATGGTGTTAGATATCGGTGGCGGCACTACAGAAATCGGCATATTATCTCTAAATGGGATTGTTTATTCCGAATCTATCCGCATTGGTGGTGATCGATTTGATGAAGCAATCATTAGCTATGTGCGCCGTCATTACAGCACACTGATTGGTGATGCAACGGCTGAGCGTATTAAGCATGAAATTGGTACGGCTTATCCATGCAAAGAATTACGTGAAATTCATGTACGTGGTCGCAATTTAGCTGAAGGCATTCCGCGTAGTTTTAAACTCAATAGCAATGAAGTGTTAGAAGCATTGCAAGAACCTTTATCAGGTATTGTCAGCGCAGTAAAAATGGCGTTGGAAAAGATTCCACCTGAACTAGGTTCAGATATCGCTGAAAAAGGCATGGTGCTCACGGGTGGTGGTGCTTTATTAGGCGATTTGGACCGTTTATTGATGGAAGAAACGGGATTACCTGTCATTGTGGCTGACGATCCCCTCACTTGTGTAGCACGAGGTGGTGGGCGTGCACTTGAAATAATCGAACAACATGGTGTTGAAGTTTTCTCTCTTGACGGTAATTAAAACAGTTAGTAGGATGAGTGATGATACTGTTCACTTATCAGTGACTTGTCTATGATGAAACCGTTATTTATCCGTGGACCTTCTGCATTACGTTTGGCTTTTTTTGTACTAGCTTCAATTGTACTGATGACCACTGATCAAATGGCTGCACCACATACTAATTATCTGAAAACGGTGCGTGCTCATTTGTCTACTTTGGTTTATCCATTACAATATCTTGTAGATTTTCCCGTGACTGCTGGACAGTGGTTATCTAATGCTGTTGGTACAAGATTGCAATTGATCGTAGAAAATGAACAATTGCATGAAGAAAATTTACGTTTACAAGCACAAATGCAGAAATTTATTGATTTACAAAGCGAAAATCAACGCTTACGTTCCCTATTAGGTTCTTCGCCTAAAACCGGGGAACGTGTGTTAATTGCCGAAGTACTTGCCATTGATCTTGATCCTTTCTCCCGTAAATTACTGATCAATAAAGGTTCTATGCATGGCGTCTTCAAAGGGCAACCGCTGATTGATGCACAAGGGATTATGGGGCAAGTAGTTCATGTGAGCCTTTTCTCTAGCTCAGTGATGTTAATTACTGATCCCAATCATGAATTACCCGTTCAAGTCGTTGACAAAGGTTTAAGAACAATTGCCGCTGGTATGGGCGCGATTAACCGTTTAGCATTACTTTATCTACCTAATAATGCACCTATTGATGTTGGAGATTTATTAGTAACTTCCGGATTTGGTGGGATTTTTCCACCAGGCTATCCAGTTGGCGTTGTCATCGAAGTAAATCCTGATATTGCACAACCCTATGCTCAAGTACAAGCAATACCCAGTGCCACTTTAGAACGTAATCGTGAAGTGTTATTAGTATGGCCAGAAAATTTATCCCCACCTCTGATCGACGAAGAAATATTCAATGATGACGATACGGAAGAACAGGTGCCGACCAACACCACAGCAGAAGAAATAATCACTCCGCCTAATATACCAACAGAAGAGTTATTTCCGTTAACTCCCCCCAACTGAGGAATAATTTTGGAAAAGCAACACGGTGGTTGGGTTATCATCATGACATTTTGCTTTGGTTTTATGTTAGTTGTGATGCCATTACCAAAATGGGCAGTGACTTGGCGACCTGATTGGATAGGCATGATACTCATATACTGGTGTATTGCCGTTCCACAGCGAGTTGGCATTGCCAGCGGTTGGTTAGTTGGGATCATCTATGATATATTAACTGACACCTTACTTGGCTTACACGCCCTAAGTTTCTGCGTTTTAGCCTATATTGCCTCTAAACTACATCGTCGTATACGCATATTTCCTTGGTGGCAGCAAGCAAGTGTTGTTGGTATTTTGGTTGCATTGGTGCATTTGCCCGAAGTTTGGATACTCGGCATGTTAGGACAGCCGCCTATAGGTTGGTCATTTTTGCATCCTTCGGTAACAAGCATTGTCTTGTGGCGTTGGCTATTTATTATTTTACGAGACATACGTCGTTTTTATAAAGTAAATTAATTGAGTGGAGAACTATTATGATACGTAATCTTCTTGCCCTTGCTGTTTTCACCCTATCCATTATCACAGTTCATGCAGAAACGATAGCTTTTGATATCGCGCAAACTGTTATCAAAATGCCTATTTCAGAAGATGTATCGATAGATGAAGCCATTGAATCTATGCAATTGCGCGCTAACTCTTTGAATGTAAAACAAGTTTCTCATCAACCGATGTACAAAGAATTTGAAGCTTTAGGACTATCGGATAACTTCAGAATCGAAATTTTTCAATTTTGCAATGCTAAAATCGCCAAAGCCATGATCGAATTTGATATGACTTTTGCTGCTTATATGCCTTGCCGCGTTGTTATCATGCAAGATAAAGCGGACAAAGGCTGGTTAATCATGATGAATCCAGAACTGTTTATTAATTCAGCACAATTACCACCAAAATTAAAAGCAGAAGCCAAAAAAATTCGTGATGATTTAATGAGCATTATTCAAGCAGGCGCAAACGGCGAACTGTAAAATATCGCTACATTAAAATCCTATTTAAATTTAGCACGATATTCAAACCGTGCTAAATTTGCGTTCATAAAAATCCTGTCTATATTAAATCTACTTTCATCACTTCTTCAAAAAAAATATTTAAAATCAATCTAGTTGCGCTCTTATTTTTTGTCCATAAACTGTTTTATAATAACTTCCATATTACTTTTATATTTTAAAATTAAAAATGACTACAGATAATACAAATCCTTTTAAAAGTCTGGTATCATTCAACAAGTAGTCATAAGTCAATTAGATCGAATAGTAGGAATCGACGCAATATCATAGAAATAAGTAATCTAACTGATATTTAGAACCCGATAGTACAGTGATGAAACTGGCTAAATAAATACAAAAATTACGCAATTCAACTATTTACCTGCAAATATACTGACGCATGAATAGTTTTATGACCACGCTTTCAATTGCGTAATTCCTAAAATTAATAAATCAGTTTTATGCTAATTTTTGGAAAGTTTCTTGCTTATCCCAAGAATTGACTTAAAACTAAAGCCATTTTAAAGGAAAATATCTTGAAAATCATGATTTTAGGCGGTGATGGTTTTTGCGGTTGGCCCACATCACTACATCTTTCTAATATTGGACATGAAATTGTTATTATCGACAACTTATCACGCCGCAAAATTGACGTAGAACTCGCTGTCGATTCTTTAACACCTATCACTTCGATTCATAATCGTTTAGCTGCATGGAAAGCGATTACTAATAAACAAATCAAGTTTTATGAATTTGATTTAGCTGAAGAATATTATTTACTACTCGAAACGATCAAAACTGAACAACCTGATATTATCGTACATTTTGCTGAACAACGCTCTGCACCTTATTCTACTAAATCAGAGCGTAATAAACGTTACACCGTCAACAACAATTTAACCGCCACCCACAACGTACTTTGCGCAATTGTTGATTCTGGTTTAGATATCTATTTGATTCATTTAGGTTCTATTGGTGTCTATGGTTATCACACTACCAAAATGCAAATTCCTGAAGGTTACTTAACAGTACAAGTGGCAGCGCGTGATGGAACTTCTGTACAGCAAGAAATTTTATATCCATTTGATACAGAAAGTATTTATCACATGACTAAAGCACAAGACCAAATGTTTTTCCATTACTATAATCGTAATAATAGTATAAGAATTACAGATTTACATCAAGGCAATGTTTGGGGTACACAAACACAAGAAACGCGTTTAGATGAACGTTTAATCAATCGCTTCGATTATGATGGTGTGTATGGTACTGTTTTAAATCGTTTTATTATTCAAGCCGCTGTTGGTTACCCCTTGACTGTCTATGGGAGCGGTGGACAAACTCGCGCTTTTATTCACATTCAAGACACGGTGCGTTGTATCGAATTGGCTGTTAATAATCCACCACCCAAAGGTGCGAAAGTGCAAATTTTTAATCAAACCACCCAAACACACCGGATTAAAGAGTTAGCCGAAACGATGGCAAATATTGTTAAAGGGACTAAAATCAACTATATAGAAAATCCCCGCGGCGGTATTGAAGACAGTGAAAATGATTTTTTCGTGGCAAAAGAATGTTTTCCCGCTTTAGGATTAAATCCGATTTTGTTGGAAAGAGGCTTGATTGACGAAGTGTCTGAAATTGCAAGTAAATATCGACATCGCTGTGATCACAGCAAGATTTTACCACCCAATTGGACGTAATTTTATATTATCCGCCAATAAATTACGATTTTAATTAATAATTCCAGTTAAATAAACCAGTTACTCACATGCAAAAATACAAAACTTATCTGCACTACCTGATTGCTAAAATATACAAAGATCAACGGCGGCGACAAATTGCAAAGATTTTCTCTTGGCAACCCTTACCTCCTTTGGAAGACGGATGTACCGCAATTATTGGCATGTGTTCGCGTTTGCCTCATTTACTTGCAGCAAATTTGCACTGTCTCGAGCAATGTCGATGGACTCAATTGAAAGCAGTCATTATTACTGTAGATGCTGAAAAATCGTCATTACCTGATAATTTTGCAGCAGAAATTATTGCCAAATTCCCTAAATTGCACATCAGTTTTTACTATTACACACCCGAACAAGCACAATATACGGTAAAAGCAAAAGACCCCTACGTGTATTCATGGTTGTCTTGGTGCACCTGTCTAAATCATGTCACGACAAAGCATGTGCTTATTCATGACTATGATGCTTTAATTTTAAGTGGGTTAGAACAACGTTATCAAGCCTTTGTTGATTCTGCAGCTAAAATTCAAGGTATTATGTGGTATAAAAGTGAAGGTTTACAAGAAACGGATCGTTTAGCCACGACCTTTGAAGCCTTTGCTGATGCCACTTGGATACGCTCATTTCCACCTGTAATGAGTTACAATCGAGTAGCGATTCATCAGGGACGACAAGTTAATTTTGATACTTTTTTGGAAATTCAAGCACTGCACACACCTGAATCGCAACGCACGATAATGCCAATGACACATGCGGAATTGTCACATCCTTCTCAAATGATTACGCAATATATGCGATTTAAAAACACGCCGGCTAAATCACAAGCTTGTTCTGCGATTATCATGATCCCTTTTTTCCATCAACTTGCCGGGCAAACAACAGCAATTGAGCAAGCGACAGTCGCATTACAACAACAAAATCCTTATGATATTGAACTGGTTGGTGATGGCGTACGATTTAATTTAGCACAGTTGACTACTAAAGCCGTTGATTTTATTCTTAAATTAATTATACAAGTCTTAGTCGTACAACAAACACCCCCTTTTAAAGCGTTAATTGACTATGGTAAAGAATTGTATAGAATCACGCATACCCCTGAAGAATTAGTCTGGAAAGGCGATTTTACCGATGCACAGAGACAGTGGATTGCTGCAGCCATGCAGATTGACACTGTTTAATGAAATTTTGAGAAGCGCATGATTTCACGCTATGCGTTTCTTGAGATAACTTTTTCTCACCATTTTACGCCTTCCTCAACAAAAGAATAATCTCGTGACATTGTAAATTTAACGGTGTAGACTTATCTTTTAAAGATATAGAATTATAGCTTCACCTTATTATATTGAGATAAGCTTATTCTACAATTTTCATTTTTATTTTTGTAATGAATAGGATGCCGAAATAATATGGCTAGTGAGACTGAAAGATTAACTGGTGCCGAAATTCTTATACGATGTTTGGCAGCAGAAGGTGTTGAATTTGTGTTTGGCTACCCAGGGGGTTCAGTTTTACACATTTACGATGCGCTTTTTAAACAAGACAAAATCCAACACATTTTGGTGCGTCATGAACAAGGGGCAACCCATGCCGCTGACGGCTATGCGCGTTCAACCGGTAAACCTGGTGTTGTTTTAGTGACCTCAGGACCCGGTGCAACCAACGCAGTCACCGGTATTGCAACAGCTTATATGGATTCCATTCCTATGGTTGTGATTACCGGACAAGTACCTACTTTTTTAATTGGTAATGACGCTTTTCAAGAAGTCGATTCTGTTGGAATTACGCGCCCTTGTGTCAAACATAACTTTCTGATTGATGACGTTAAAAAATTAGCCAGTACGATCAAAAAAGCATTTTTTATTGCCACTTCAGGTAGACAAGGTCCCGTTGTTATTGATATTCCTAAAGATATTACAGCACATTTTGCTGATTTTGTTTATCCAGAAACCATGGAAATGCGCTCCTACAAACCTATCGTTGTAGGACATCCGGGGCAGATTCGTAAAGCGGCTGAACTCATTTTATCAGCTAAACGCCCGATGATTTATACGGGTGGCGGGGTGATTAGTGCAAATGCGTCTGAACAATTGATTGAATTTACTCGTTTATTAGGTTATCCCATCACCCAAACACTGATGGGTTTAGGTTCATATCCGGCAACAGATTCTCAATTTGTCGGCATGTTAGGTATGCACGGCACTTATGAAGCTAACATGGGCATGCATGAATCTGACGTATTGATTGCGATTGGTGCACGCTTTGACGACCGAGTAACAGGCGATTTACCTAAATTTTGTCCTGATGCTAAGATTATTCATATTGACGTTGATCCCTCTTCGATTTCTAAAACAGTCAGAGTGGATATTCCGATTGTAGGATCAGTTGAACAAGTCTTGCAAGATTTAATCAACGCCATTCGTGACACTGGGCAAAAACCTAATGCCGATGCGCTATCTACTTGGTGGATGCAAATTAATGCATGGCGAGCTAAAAACTGCTTACGTTACGATCGCAACAGCGAATTGATTAAACCGCAATTCGTTATTGAAAAATTATACGAAGTCACTCAAGGAGATGCATTTATTACCTCCGACGTGGGACAGCATCAAATGTTTGCAGCGCAATTTTATAAATTTGATAAACCACGACGTTGGATTAATTCGGGCGGCTTGGGCACAATGGGCTTTGGACTACCGGCAGCTATGGGTGTACAACTAGCTTACCCAAATGCGCCAGTTGTCTGTATTACTGGTGAAGCCAGCATTCAAATGTGTATCCAAGAATTATCGACTTGCAAACAATTTGACTTACCAATCAAAGTGGTAAATTTAAACAATCGTTACATGGGTATGGTACGACAATGGCAAGAAATGTTCTACGACAAACGTTACTCTCACTCCTACATGGATGCTTTACCCGACTTTGTAAAATTAGCCGAAAGCTATGGACATGTCGGTCTTAGCATTACAAAACCTGCTGACGTTGAAGGTGCTTTACGTGAAGCATTGGCAATTAAAGATCGTTTAGTATTTATGGATTTTATTATTGATCAGACCGAAAACGTTTATCCAATGGTTACAGCGGGTAAAGGACAACATGAAATGCTTGAAAGGGAGTTAGCCTAACATGCGTCACACAATTTCACTACTACTAGAAAATGAAGCTGGCGCATTATCCAGAGTTGCCGCCTTATTTTCAGCACGCGGTTATAACATCGAATCACTAACTGTTGCTCCAACCCAAGACCCAACGATGTCACGCATGACTATTGTGACACGCGGTTCAGACGGGGTTATCGAACAAATTACTAAACAATTGAATAAGTTAATTGACGTCATTAAATTGGTTGACTTGACTGAAGGTACTAATATCGAGCGTGAACTATTATTACTCAAAGTGAAAGCTGCCACCAATAATCAGCGTGAAGAAATTAAACGATTGGTTGATATTTTTGGCGGACGGATTATTGACGTCGGAGAAGCTAACTATACCATTGAATTAACAGGCAAATGTGGTAAAATTGATGCTTTTATCAAAGCCATTGAAGAACCACTGATTATAGAAGTTGTACGTTCTGGTGTCTCTGGAATTTCAAGAGGTAACAAGAGCTTACACATTTGATTCCTTTCTCTTTTCATCAACGAAAAGAAACATGATTAAATCATCTCAGGAAGCCATTTTCTGAGATGGTTAGATTATAATATCACTACTATCCTGCTCAATGAAAATACCTTTTGCCACATCGCAACGCGGTTTTACTTTATTAGAAATGCTGATTGTTCTAGTCATTGTCAGTATTATCAGTTTGTTATTATTACAAGGTATTTCATACGTTCTTTATTTACGCTACCAATTTATTGATCATCTTAAACAATTACAACAAAATACATTACAAGAATATTGGTTTCGCAGTTCTACGCAAGGGATTATTACTGATTATTACGAAAGCGATTATATTTTTAAAGGAAATAGTAAAGAATTCAGTGGATTAACTTTAGCTTCTTTAGAAGAGGATGTAGGTGTACCGCTACCATTTTCTTGGCAACTGGTGCCGCAATCGGATCAAACTATTTTACGTTATCGCAACCAACTCGGGATAGAATGGGATATTTTTACCAGTGAAGGCGAGACTACATTTCGTTATTTAGATGATGAAGGCAAATGGCATTCTGAATGGACCCCCAAATTAGGCACTGACATTCCGCAAATTCCTCGTTTTATCTCATTTGAAGGTCATAGAAATCAAACACCTATCATATGGTTAGTTAAATTATCCGAAGATGATAGAACGCGTCGTGATATACGATTAGAAGATTGGTAACACGGTAAAATGATTAACATAAATGGTAATAAGATGATTTACTCAAACCAAAAACGACCAATTTACTCATTATGAATACAACAAAACGTTTAAAAGTTCCACCGACCAAAAGTACCTTGCTCAATTTAAAAAGAAAAGTTACTTTTTTAGAACAAGGACATACACTATTAGAGCGAAAAAAAGAATTATTAACTCGCCTAGTTTATGAACGATTAAGACAATACCGTACTTTGCGTAAAGAAGCTAAAATTGCCGTTGAAACTGCTTATTATTGGTTAGGTGTGACGCATATGCGCATGGGCAGTCATGCTTTACAACAAGCAGCACTGGGTGCCCAACTACCTTTAGCCGTTAAAATTTTGCCGCGTAGCAGTATTGGCGTGCAATATCCTGCTGTGACCGCAGAACGTCTGCCATTACAACCAGTTGGCTTAATGGGGACTGAAACTAGTTTTGATGAAACACGTCGCTATTTAGCCGATATGGTTGTTTTATTAGCCCGTTTAGGTGAAGCTGAAACTGCATTATGGCGTTTATTAGAAGAACAGAGAAAAACTCAAAAGCGAGTTAATGCTTTGAAATATAACGTAATTCCTCAATATAAAGAAACGATTCATTTTATCAATGCTACTTTAGAAGAAGAAGAACGCAATACTTTGTTTCAAATAAAAATATTAAGAGAGAGAAAACGGGCGTAACTGTATTTTTGCCAAATATTTATAACGATATACTATTTCCCCCTTCATCAAAGGTAATCTAGGAGAGATTTAAAAATCAATCACTTACAACGCGTTATATATTTAATTTTTGTGAGCATAGTATCGGTACTGTTTTAATTGAATAGGTTCGCGCCCTTGTTGTATACGCCATTGATTTGTATCACGTAATGAATAAATACAACCACAATATTCTTGAGAATAGAACTGTTCTTGTTTAGCAATTTCAAGCATACGCTGCGAACCGCCCTGTTTGCGCCAGTTATGTGTCCAATAAGTTAAATCCGTATAACGATTGGCAGCACGCTCACCACATTCATTGACTTGCTGCATATTTTTCCAACGCGAGATGCCCAACGAACTGGTAAAAATTTTAAATCCATGTTCATGTGCATACAACGCTGAACGTTCTAATCGCATGTCAAAGCAGGCAGTACAACGTTGTCCGCGTTCTGGCTCATACTCTAAACCCTTAGTTCGCGTAAACCAATTATCTGGATCATAATCGGCATCAATGAAGGGAATTTTGTGTTTTTCCGCAAATCTTATATTTTCTTGCTTACGTATTTCGTATTCGTTTTTTGGGTGAATATTGGGATTGTAAAAAAATACGGTGTATTTCACTCCAATACTTTGTAATGATTGCATAATTTCTCCAGAACAAGGTGCACAACAAGAGTGGAGTAATACTTTTTTCTCATGATTGGGTACGGTTAATGATATGGACATGATTTTTCCGAAAATTTTTAATTTATTGTAAAGCTTGCTGAAATATTAAAGTCAGAACAGTCTGGATAACCAACTGCGTTGTACTTTTTTACCAGTTGCATATTCTTTGAGTAAATCTGAAAAATAGCCATCACCTTTATAAACTTTTACCCGATTAATGATAGCACCTACAGAAGGTGGATTTAAACGTTCCAATAAATGTGCGGCTCGTTTTAATTCGCTGGGTTCAACATGTTCAGCTTCAATAATCAATAAGATACAATCGGCAATATCTCCTAATAATTCTGCATCGGCTGATAATAAAATGGGCGGGCTGTCTAATAAAATTAGATCATATTGACTTTTTAATTGGGTCAAAATTGCGTTCAGTTGCCCTGCTGTAGCCATCAAATGTCGTTGCGCAACAGGTCCTACTGGTAAACGATCTGGCATAGAATCAGATGCAGGAATGATTAAGGCATTAAGCATATTTAAAGAGACCGTCGGATAACTGAGCACACTATGTAAACCACCTTGAGCATGACCATTGTAACGATTATCTGGATTAAAGGCGTTTAATTCAACAGCTAAAGCACGTAAACCTAATAAATTCAAATGATGTGCTAATTCTAAAACCAAAGTTGTGGTACCACTACCCGGTTTCACTGGTGTTAAAGCAAAGCACCTATTTTTATGTTGATTTTTCTCTCGATAAAAAGTAAAAGCTAAACGCCGTAGTTGATCTAAAGTAAATTGTTGAGTAATTTCATTTTTACGCTCAAAAATCCAAGCCAATGGTGCAAAACCTAGAATTTTTTGAACCTCATTAGGCGTACGAATGCGTCGATCAATAATATCAATTAACATCGGTGTGGTTATACCTAAACCTAACGCAATCACAATGACTAATAATGCTAATTTTCGACTTCCAGTACCCATTGCTACCGTTGTGGGTGTGGCTGGTGTATCCAATCGGGCAAAACCTGGTGAGTGAGATTCAATAGTCAAGAAATCAATTCGATTGCTTATTTGACGCAGTTGCTCATAAGCACGCTCCAAATCACGACTGATCAATAACGCTTCATTATAACGACTGGCGTAATAAGTGGCTTGTTTTTGTTGTAGAGAAACCTCATTAGCTAGGGCTTTTTCTATACTACTTGCTTGTTGAATTGTGGCTTTATGCTTATCTATCAATTGTTGACGTGTTTCAGCTAAAGCCGTATTAGTTGCTTGCACTAAATCATGTTTTAACTTGTTAATTTCTTGTTCAGCCCGTTGTCGTCCGGGATGATCTGGCGTCATATTCAGCGTTTCTGTGGTTAAATCAGCCTGTCTTTGCATGATTTTAGATTTGAAATTTTTTAATACGCTGTCTTCAGCCACAATTTGTTGGGCTAATGAATCTAATACTGTATTGCCCTTATCATCACGTTTATATAAGGCAGATAAAGCGGCTTCTGCTTCAACACGACGTTGTCGACTTGCAACTTGGCTTGAAGTGCTATCAATGAGAATTTTATCATAAGGATTTAACACACCCTCTTTAAAAGTTGTTACACCTAATTCTTGGGCAATTTTAGTACGTTGTTCATTCCATTGTGGAATTAAATTAGAGAGTTGATCACGTCGGTTTTTTAAAGTTGTAATACGACCATCACTATCGTACAAATTTTCAGACTGAGATTTGCGCAAATAAATATCGACAATTGCGTTTAAAATAACGTCTAGCCCCTCTGGATTTTCATTTTCTAAAGTTACTGTAATCAATGGATTACGTTTAGAGCTAGAAGTATCCATTGCCTCTTTTAACCGTTTTAACGCTTTTTTATCTTCTTCACCCGATTTAACCCACAATGATCTAATTATAGGTAGTTGCAATGCTTCTTGTAACACATCCTCACGCATCAGCATATGCTCTTGTTGTGCTGAATACAGTAGATATTCTTGCCCTCGCAAATCTGTACTTCTTTCATCCAAATTACTGGCAGATTGGGCAGAAATTAAAATCATGGCGCGTACCATATAGCTGGGTTTACCCTTTTCTATGGCAATGGGTATACCAATGGAAATAATGGCTGTCACTATAAGAAATATAAGCCATTTATGGTTAAGCAAACTGACTAAAGGCTTAAAACGCCCAGTTGCAATGGCTGAATCTGACGATTGAGTAATAGAAGAAGACATAATTATTCGAAACCTTGATTGGCGGCTTTTTCATTTTCTAAATCAATGCGTTCGGCATCAAGACGCTCTTGTTGTTGATCAAGCACCCGGCGTTGTTTATCAGCACGGATAGATTCAATATCCGCATAAATACCCAAAATTGTGCTAAATGGTGTGAGAAATTTAATTGCGTAATTAATTTTAGCAATCGTATTTGTTGGTACATAGATAATATCATTTTCTTGTAGCGCAATATTTAACCGTTGATTTGGCGTAATAATTTCGTCTAAAGCCAATTCTTGATTGATACCTTCATTAGGACGAATAATATTAATCCGATTGGGTGCTGCGTCAATCGTTGGACCACCGGCTTTTGCTAATGCTTCAACAAAAGACATATTGGGCGTCAGACGTAATGCACCCGGATTTTTGACTTCACCCAGTACATAAATTAATCTTTCTTCAACATCAGGAACATAAAGAATATCATTACGTTGCAGCATTAAATTCAATGATAAATCCTTTCCTTTTAACAAGGGTTCTAATTCAATCCATGCCACTTGTGATCGACCTCGAAAAATAGCGCAACGAGTAAATGGTAAGCTTTGTCCATTTTCTAAACCAGTGGGTTCAACAAAACCGCCTGCTAACGAAATCGCCTCTAACACCGTTGGAGCAGTCATTTCAAAACGAATTTCACCCGGTTTTTTGACTCGACCCAACACTAAAACACGATTAGAGTAATAACGATTTACTTTGATTGTCGTTTTCAGATCAACATAATATTTTTTCAAGGCAACATTAATTTGCTTAGCAGCTTGTTGTCGCGATAAATGAGCAATGTTGTAATTACCAACAATCGGTAAAGTGATATTACCATCGGGACCAATTGTATGTGTACCAGATAATTCGGGATAACCCCAGACATCAACACTGATTTCATCGCCAGTGCCCAGTAAATAATCATGGTTATCGTCTGCATTAGTGGCTTTAAAAGTGGCTAATGGATCAGGCGGCGTTAAGGTAATTTCTTCCCGAGGGGATGGTAAAGTAAATTGTTCAGGCAGAGAAATTGTTGTGCTACAACCACCTATTAAATTGCTGCTTACCCATAAGCAAGCTACCAATAGGATGTGGTTAACTAAAGGGGAAATTTGCATAAATTGTAACTAATCGTGCGAGTATCATGGATGGGTATGATGTGTTTTCTTTTGGGCACAATACGCAACTGCCGCATTTTCATCAAGATAAATAAAAAAAGTATATTGTAATTGAGTCAATTCAATTAAAGCGCGTACTTTTATAGTTGGATTTAATAATAACACATCACCTTGACAATATTGAGCCCGTTTTAATACAGAGACAAAAGTGGATAATCCTTTAACATCGATAAAATTTAATGAACTCAAGTCGATAATTAAATAGGGTGATTGTTGCGTTATTAATTGATTTAACTGATATTTTACTTCTTGCACTTCAGAACCCAGTAAGCTGCCAAAAAATTGTGCAATTTGTACACTATTAACTGAACGACACTCCACATGCATCTCAATTATTCCTGTTAAAATTAAAATAAACTTTGGCTTCTTCTGAGGTTATTCAATTCAATATGATAAAGTGATACATTGACGCACAGCAAATATGAGACCAAATTAAAACAATTAGTTATCGTATGTAAATTGACTATGTCACCTTACGCACAACAGTGTTTGTAGGGTGCATAAACGCAGTGTCATGCACCAAGCAATTTCAACATCACAAAGGTGTATGACGCTTCGCTTATACACCCTACAAGCTACAAAATTTTGTCTGCGTAAGGTGAGTGACTATGTCATGAAGCATTCATCAATTTTTCTCTTAATGAAGCTAAGTTTACTATATATATTACAATAAATACTAAAAAAAATTAATCTATAAAAAAACCATGTCCATAGAAGATTTTATCATATACGTGTTTTGTTGTGTTGCGATTACCCTATCGAGACGGCTGGTCGAAATAACATGATGCAGTATATAATGGTGTCAAAATAAACTTTAACTTTCCTTTAAAAATCATGCGTATTCATTCAAAATTATTATTAAATTCCACAATTACTGTATTTTGTCTGATTTTAATTGGCGGGATTGGGCTTTTTTTTACCCATAATGTTGCACATATTTCAATGTCTATGGTCGAAACTGAAGCTTTACCCATTGCCACAATTGATGAATTGAAGAATTCTGTTTGGGAAATTTGGCTTAAATTAATCGTGCACACCAGTGTGTCCGATGTGGAAACGATGCAACAATTGGAGAAGGAAATTAGTGTATTAGAAAATAAAATTACTTTACAAATTAATATCTTAGAAAAAAAATATCTTACTCACTTTGAAAATAAAAGCGATCATCTAAAAAATTTACAGTTATTTGAAGAACATTGGCAAAAATTTCAACAATTGGCTGATAAAGTTTTGCAATTAAGTCAAGATTTTACCAAAGAAGATGCTTTAAATCTGATTTTACAGAAAGAACATGAAGATTATGAGCAAGTTATTGAATCGTTGCGTTCTTTAATTACTCAACATCAAACAAATATGAGTATATTGCGTAATCAGGCGATGAACGCACGAGAAAATGCAATGACGGCAATTATTACGCTTACACTACTTATCAGTTTGATCGCGCTTTGGTTAATTAATCGTTTTGGACATAGCTTAATCCAACCGTTATTTGCAGTCAGTAATCAGTTAAAATCTTTGTCGCTTGGGCAATTAGCGGAAGAAGTTATCGTTTATCATGGGCAAGACGAAATGTCAGAATTGATTAATTCTACACAACAATTAAATGAAAACATGAAAATGATCATCTGCCAAGCAAATGCGATTGCTGAAGGTAATTATAATAATGAAATCAATCTTTTATCAAATTCTGATCGCTTAGGATTGGCATTAACTAATATGACGTATACGTTGCAAAATGTTATTACTCAAGCCCGTGCCATTGCCGAAGGTGATTATAGTCGAGAAGTTAAGATATTATCTGAGCAAGATCAATTAGGTAAAGCCTTACTTGATATGGTGCATACCCTACGACAGGTGACAGATAGAAATAATGAACAAAATTGGTTGAAAAGTGGATTGACTCAATTACATGAACGATTGCGGGGCGAACAAGAGATTCAGTTGTTAGCGAAAAATACCATCGATTTTTTGACCACCTACTTGAAGGTTTCAGTGGGTTTATTTTATTTGTTGCAAAATGAACAAAAGCCTTATTTACAATTTGTTGCAAGTTATGCTTACACCACATCCAATACTACAATTGATAAATTTTTTGTGGGTGAAGGTCTGGTTGGGCAAGCGGCTTTGGAAGGTAAACCGATTATACAAGCACTGTCGGACGATGTTTATTCGCATATCGTGCAGTCTAATTTATCAAAAGTCGCGCCGCGCTATGTGATTTTGTTACCATTTTCTTATGAAAAACAGGTAAAAGGTGTCATAGAATTAGGGTGTTACCACACATTAACTGATATTCAACATGAATTACTCGAGCAAGCCATGCCCAATATTGGGATTGCGATTAATGGAGCAGAATCGCGGGTAAAAATGAAAGTGCTGTTAGAACAAAGCCAATGTCAAGCTAAAGAATTACAGGTTCAGCAAGAAGAATTACAAACTACTAATGAAGAATTGCAAACCCAACAAGAAGAATTACGTCAAGCAAATGAAGAACTTGAAATACGTAGTCGTGATTTGGAGCGGCAAAAAAATGAAGTGCGTAGTAAAAACTCTGTCTTAGAACAAACTCAAAAAGAAATTCAAACGAAAGCAAAGGAATTGGAATTAGCCAGCAAATACAAATCCGAATTTTTGGCTAATATGTCACATGAATTACGTACTCCATTGAATAGTCTATTAGTTTTAGCACAATTGTTAACAGAAAATAAAGCTAAAAATTTAACTGATAAGCAGGTGGAATACGCACAGACAATTCATAGTGCCGGTTCTGATTTATTGATTTTAATTAATGAAATCCTAGATTTATCGAAAATTGAATCGGGTAAAGTTGAAATGAATCACGAGGATATTTTCTTAACTCCACTGGTTTCTTCAACTAAACAAAAATTCCAACCTTTGGCAGATCAAAAACAGTTACAATTTACTTTACAATTGGCTGATGATGTTGCAAATACCAAGTTACATACCGATGAACAACGATTAAAGCAGATTATTAATAATTTACTTTCTAATGCGTTTAAATTTACAGCAAAAGGTGAAATTAAGCTTAATATTCAATTGGTTGATAAAAACATTTGTCAAAAATTTAAGGTATCACAATGTCTTGCAATCAGTGTCAGCGATACGGGTATTGGTATTCCTGAAGATAAACAAAAGGTTATCTTTGAAGCGTTTCAACAAGTAGATGGTACTACCAATCGTCGTTATGGTGGTACAGGTTTGGGTTTATCGATTTCTCGTCAATTAGCGCGTCTTTTGGGTGGCGATTTAGTGGTTCAGAGTGTTGAAAATAAAGGCAGTACTTTCACCCTGTATCTACCTTATGTAACTGCTGCAACCGCGCCAATCAAAAAAATAGTACAACCACTTGAATTACCAAATAATATTTCATTAAAATCAGAAGTGATAGCACTTACACCGACTATTTCTATTTATCCTGATGATCGTGGTAATTTACAAGAAAACGATAAAGTCATTGCTATTATTGAAGATGATCATAATTTTCTCAATATTCTCATAGAATTAACTCATGATAAGGGTTTTAAATGTATTGCGGCAGATGATGGCAAATTAGGTTTACAATTAATAGAAGAATACTTGCCTGATGCGATTATTTTGGATGTCAAATTGCCATCAACCGATGGTCTAACGGTCATGGAAAAACTTAAAGATAATCCGGCTACACGTCATATTCCGGTACATTTTATTTCCGGACAAGAGCAAGATAATCAAGTAAAAAAAATGGGGGCAATTGGCTTTTTGCTAAAACCGACCAATACCAGTGAATTAGCGGATGCATTTAAGAAAATTGAACAATTCATTACTACCGATTTAAAGCAATTATTAGTAATTTGCGATAATGAGATGCGTTGTCAACAGATTATTAATTTGGCGGGTGGTGATAATATTCAGGCAACAGTTGCAATTTCTAAATTAATTACTTTGCAAACATTAAAAAGACAATCATTTGACTGTATTATTTTGGATGTGGACTGTGAAAAGGGTACAACAATTCAGTTATTAGATCAATTACGTACAGAAATTGAAGTGCCACAAACGCCTGTTATTCTTTATGCTGAACGTGAGTTGACTGATAGTGAATTAGCCATATTACATCGCTGTGAAGATAGTTTACCGATTAAAGCTGTGCAATCGCCTGAACGCTTATTAGATGAAACAACATTATTTTTACATCAAATCGAAGCGCGTTTACCTAAAGAAAAACGCAATTTATTGAACATGGTACACGATAAAGAAGCGATTTTTCGTGGTAAAAAAGTCTTGTTAGTCGATGATGATGTTCGTAACAGTTTCGCTTTGATGACCTATTTAGATGGCAAAGAAATCGAAGTGATTGTGGCAAATAATGGCAAAGAAGCATTGATAATGTTAGAAGAACACGCCGATATTAATATCGTACTTATGGATATTATGATGCCAGAAATGGACGGTTACGAAGCTATGCAACATATTAGAAAACAACCAAAATATCGCAAATTACCTATTATCGCATTGACTGCAAAAGCCATGAAAGGTGATAAAGCCAAATGTATTGAAGCGGGCGCTAGTGATTATTTAGCGAAACCTGTGAGTACGGAAAAATTGCTATCTTTAATGCGAGTTTGGTTGTATCAATAAAGATTGACAGGTAGTAAAATTAGCTTTTATTAATCATTTTTGGTAAAAACAGGATTGGAGTAATTTATTGTGAGTCGTGAAATTATTACAACCCCTCATGCGCCACAAGCGATAGGGACTTATTCGCAAGCCGTTAAAGTTAATAATACGGTTTATTTATCCGGACAAATCCCATTAGACCCTCAAACAATGGAAATTATTGCAGGCGATGTTGCTACACATATTCATCAAGTATTCAAAAACTTGCGCGCTGTGGCACAAGCTGCTGGTGGAGATTTGCAAGATATTGTGAAATTGTCAATTTTTCTGACCGATTTGAGTAATTTCGCGTTAGTTAATCAAATTATGGCAGAATATTTTTCAACACCTTATCCAGCACGTGCAGCAGTGGGTGTTGCCGCATTGCCTAAAGGTGTAGCTGTGGAAATGGATGCGGTGATGGTTTTATCGATTTAAATTCAAAATGGTGCGTATTACTAACGTACCATTTCTTAAAGCAATGCTCCCTTCTAATTACTTGTATTCATGAATCGTTATGCAATTTAAAGCCATTCAACAGATATTAGGCTTATTGTTGATGCCCTACAGTTTCACTCTAGTTCCACCGATGTTGGTGTCAATTTGGTATGAAGATGGCGCGCTTCTCATATTTATTATCGTTTTTTCTATCATGTTTATGAGCGGATTCACTCTTTGGTTTCCTGTTAGACATGTTAGGAAAGAACTATTTTTACACGATGGTTTTCTAATTACGGCTGCTTTCTGGATTGTTTTAAGTTTAGTCAGCGCATTGCCTTTTTTATTCAGCCCCAACTTAAATTTAGCTCAATCAGTATTTGAAGCCATCTCCGGTTTTACGACGACAGGGGCAACAGTTATTAGTCACGGTTTAGAACAATTACCAGAATCTATTTTATATTATCGGCAACAATTACAATGGATTGGTGGTTTAGGCATTATCGTGTTTGCTGTTGCTGTATTACCGATGTTAGGGATTGGTGGTATGCAACTTTACCGTGCTGAAGCCTCAGGTCCTATGCATGATGACAAACTCACACCGCGTATTCGACACACAGCAGTATTTACACTCTATGTTTATATCACGCTGACAATGGCATGTGCATTGGCTTATTGGTTAGCCGGTATGACGCCATTTGATGCGATTGCCCATAGTTTTACTACCTTATCAACAGGCGGCTTTTCAACCCACGATGCCAGCTTAGGATTTTTTGATAGTCCAACAATTGAAATTATTGCTATTTTTTTCATGATATTAGGTAGTTTAAATTTTACAGTTCACTTTGTTGCTTGGCAAAAATTAGATTTAAGTCATTATTGGCATGATATTCAAGGCAGAGTTTTTGTGTTCATTGTAATTGCACTCATCGCAATTATTGTCGCCATTTTACTAGCAGAAGGGGTTTATACTGACTTCTGGACAGCTCTGCGTTATGCCAGCTTTCAATTGGTTTCAATGATTAGTACCACTGGTTATTTAACCGCTGACTTTAGTCTTTGGCCCTCTATTTTACCCATTATCATTTTGGGAAGTGGTTTTATTGGAGGGTGCGTTGGTTCTACAGCAGGTGGATTTCGCGTTATTAGATTGATTTTATTATATAAACAAGCAATGCGCGGTATCAAACGCTTAGTGCATCCTAGCGCAATTATTACAATTAAAATAGGACGTAAGCGTGTTTCAGATAACGTCGCTCAAACAGTCTGGGAATTTGCCATACTTTATATTGCCAGCTATCTTTTTCTATCAATTGCGTTTATGGCAACGGGAGTAGACGCCACTACCGCATTTTCAGGTGTGGGCACATGTTTTAACATGGCGGGTCCCGGATTAGGAAGTGTTGTATTTAGTTTTGGTCATATTAGTGATACAGGTTTATGGATTTTAAGCTTTGCTATGTTATTAGGAAGATTAGAAATTTTCACATTATTAGTCTTATTAAGCCCAACTTTTTGGCAACGGTAAATCTAAACAGCATTTATTAACTTATCAGGCACAAAAAAAAGAAATGCTAATTATCTTGCAGAAAAGCGATTTCAATGCTTGGCTTAAATTACATTTGATGGCAAAATGTTAGCAGTGGGCGTGGTCAATGTGACAGAATTGTAAGTGATGTCTTAATCAACGAAATGAATCTACGGCAAACTTTTATTTTTTATCACTGTTAAGCGAATTAAGCGTTATAATAACACCAAAATATCATGAAAATATTAATTTATTTAGGAAAATAAATATGCCATCTCAGACTATATTGGTCGCTGACGACAGTCGTGTATCTCGGATGCTAATACGGGCAATCATTACTCAAGCCAATGCACAAGCTGAAGTAATCGAAGCCAGTAACGGAGAAGAAGCATTAAGCAAAACAGAATCCATAGAGATTACAATGGCAACTTTAGACTTAAATATGCCGGGCATGGATGGTTTATTGTTAGCTGCCGAACTGTTGGAACGCTTTCCTAAAGCGAAAATTGTTTTACTCACCGCAAATATCCAAGAAGCAGTCCGAAAGAAAGCAGATGCGCTAGGGATTGGATTTATTTCTAAGCCAATCACTGAGGAAAAAATTTTAGCCTTTATTAAAGGATGATCATTATGCAGCTAACAGAGTTGCACCTCGATGCGATTGCTGAATTACTTAATATTGGTATGGGACAAGCAACTGATTCATTAAGCCAAATTCTTAATGAAGAGGTTAAATTATCTGTTCCTAGTGTACAGTTATTGTCCCGCGTAAGTGCTGCTAATAATATAGATAACGGAAAAGCCATACCTATTGTTGCGGTTAAACAGCATTTTGACGGTCCATTTTGGGGAGACGCGCTCTTATTATTTCCGCAAAACAAAAGTTTGGAATTAGTACAAGCGATTGTTAAAGAAAGAGTTTCTCAAGAAGAATTACTTGAATTAGAACAAGACGCACTTAATGAAATTGGTAATATCATTTTAACGTCTTGTTTAAGCAGTTTGGGCAACATCCTGACCCATGAAGTGATTAGCAGCGTACCCTCATTTATTTCTGGACCCGCGATTAAAATCATCAACGACACCGGTAAAGACGAAGAAGATGTCGTTATGTTTCTGCGAATGGATTTTGAACTGCACATCAAAGATATCTACGGCTATGTTGCTTTTATCTTAGAAGTCGCCGCTGTTGAGCGTTTTAAAGAAAGTATCGATAAATATATTGGGTTAATCTAACTCATTAGAAAACAAATATTTTTCCGCGGCTATTGCAGTCCAAGGTAATAAAGGTTTGAAAAAATGTGACCAAATTGCATCAGCATAGACACGAATTTCATACTGCGCGTGCTGATGTCGTCTTAATAATAGAAAGTGCAATAAATTATGCGCATCAACACTACAAATAAAAGTGGTATAAATATTTTGCGGTAGTAACATGCGCGCTTGCTCCCTAGCAACACCGTTATCTATCATATAGTTATATACAGCCACGGCATGATTGACCACTTCATTAAGAGACTCTTGACAAAAAGTTTGCAGTTCGGTATCAGCCACACCCTCACTGGCTTGTTTACTGCTTTCATGTTGCAATCGCCATTGTTCTGGCATATAAAAATCAATTTTTTCAGAAGTATAGCGACGTGACACTTCATTAACCGACATATAATGCCAAGTTCTATGCCGTTGCCACTGTCTAGCTACAAATAATGGACATTTTATCCGAAATTTGAACTGTACCATTTCAAAAGGCGAAGTGTGTTTATTTTTCATGAGATAATTTAGCAGCTTTTCGTCTGACTCGTCACCTTTGCTTTCGCCTAAATAAGATACCCGCGCTGCATTCACGATTGCCAAATCATTACCCATCATCTCTTGTAATTCAACATATCCCTGATCTAATAAAGTGATTGTTTTATTTTCAATAGTGGAATCCATTTTTTACTCTATGATTTTGATATTAGTAGGAATTATATCACAGATTTGCTATTTGATAAACTATTTAAAGTTGGTTAGATTGTGGGAAACGCATCTACTTATCCGATCTATAAATTTTGAAAACCTGAGGAATTAGCACGCATTTCCATCAGCTCTTGCTTATAACCGCCTGATAAAATAGGAAAACGACACCAAGTTTTAGGATCAAGATTTTCATCATCTAAATGAAAACTGGGCGCATAACGTTCCCGTTTCCATTGATTACGTGTCCATAGATTAAAAAAGCGTTCAATCCAAACCAGCAATTGTTCATCACTATGTTCTTCATATTGACTGCGCAGTAAGTGAAAAATTTCTTGTGGCGTTCGACGATCACGAATCGCTGCTTTTTCAATCATATTCAACAGAGGATACGGCATTAAGTCATCTTCATCCGTTTGAGTGCGTTCTAAAGGGCGTAACTCGGCAGTAGGTGCTTGTTGATTGATTAATGCAAGAGCTGGAATGGGTCCAAATTGTACTGGACCTTGTGATTCTAACCAACGCAACCATTGTCGAATAAAATCCTTATCAATACCCGCTAATGGACTCAAACCGCCGCTAGTATCGCCATCCATGGTCGCATAGCCCAATGCCGCTTCTGAACGATTGCTAGTGGCTAACAATAAAGCATTGCGTAAATTTGCCAATAACCATACGCCTGGAGAGCGTACACGTGCTTGCACATTTTGTAAAGCAAGATCGTCTTGTTCCCAAGTCAATGGGCGTTTTATCGCATTGGCAACCATATTAATGTAGTTTTGATAGAGTGCGTTCACATCAAATTCTAAATAGTCAGCGCCGATGTTTTTTGCTAAAGTAGCTGCTGCTCTTTTAGTAGTTATGCTTGAATTTTCAGTTGCTTGATAAACACAGGTAAGTAATAAATTAACAATATCGGCAATTGTTGCATTATGAGGTGCTTTAATACCTAATTTAGTACAAAATGCTTCTATACCCAATTCATCAGCACCCAGTTCTACCATCAATCTTACTAAACAGGCAATTGCCGCGGAATCTGCTCCACCACTGAGTGAAATAATAAAGCCTTTAGCATGACTTTTTCTTAAATAATCAAATAATCCTAAACTGACAGCGCGCATAAATTCTTCTTCTTTAATTGAAGGACTTAGCTCCCATGAAGGCGAAATAACGTTGTTAATTTGCGGAAAATAAAGCGGATAGTTAAAAGGAATAAAAATACGTGTGTCTAAATTGGGTACACAATCACCGGTTCTGGCTTGTGCCATACGGGTTAGATCGACATCGACTAATGCGGAAATAATATTTAAGTTATTGAAACTAAAGCGTTTACTTTTGGCTGCTAATTGTCCATGAGTCGCAATCATTGCATCACCATCGTAAATAATGCGTCCAGATTCATTACCCAATAGATTGGTATAAACGTAACTGACACTAAAAGCGCGCGAACCTTCCAAGACAAATCGTTCTCTCACTACATGTTTATCAAAAGCAAAATGGCTGGCACTGGGATTGAGAATAATATCTACGCCGGTTTGGGCAAGATGAATTCCCGGACGATTTGCTACCCATGCTTCCTCACAAATTTCAAAACCAATCCGAACACCACCACAATTAAAATAAATATCGCCTAAGGGATAACGTTGATTTTGTATTTCAATTTCAACAAAAACGTTTGGTGGCCAAGCCTTAAACCAACGGGGTTCATAGTGAATTCCATCACCTGCCAGATGTTTTTTAGCTACAAAACCACAAATTTGTCCATCAGCCAGCAAACAAACCGTATTGTAAATGCGATTTTGATAACTTAAAGGTAAACCCACAGCAACGATAATATCTTTTGTTTTGGGCACAATTGATTTCAAGACGCGCTGGGATTGGGCTAAGGTGCTGGGTGCTAAAAAGGTGTCTTCACAACCATAACCACTGATACATAATTCAGGTAAACATAATATACTGATTTTTTGGGATTTTGCAATTTCAATCGCTTGTTCAATGCGCTGTTGATTACCCTCCCAATCTAAAGGGGTTTGATTCAACACGGCAGCCCCAATGCTCACATATTTCATAAAAATTCCAATCGGGTGCAGAAAAATTAAAATTAGGGCGTATTGTATCACTTAACCTGAGTAATACCGTTATATGAGACATTTTTAAGGTGATGTTCAATGAAATAATTTACTTTTATCTCTTCTCATTAGTCTCAACTTTTGCTAAGTTGCAACTTTGTGATCCACCCGATGTATTCCCATATTACTTTAACTGAAATTAGAATAATAATGCCAAACTATAACACTGAAAACATTAGAAATATTGCTTTAGTAGGTCAAAGTAGCTGCGGAAAGACCACTTTAGTAGAAACGTTACTTTATCATACCGGTGCAATCAGTACGCAAGGTAATATCGAAAGTGGCAGCACTGTTTGTGATTTTGATCCGTTGGAAAAAACATATAATCATTCACTAAGTGCATCGATTGTCAGTTTTGATCAAGAAAGTACCCACGTTAATCTAATTGACACCCCGGGTTATCCTGACTTCATCGGTCACACTTTAAGCGTATTTCCAGCAGTTGAAACAATTGCTATTGTTATCAACGCTCAAACCGGTATCGAAATGATGACGCGACGTTTACTAGAGTGGGCAGCTAAACGTAAATTGTGTCGTATGATCATTGTTAATAAAATTGATGCACCTGATGTTAATTTGGAACAGTTAGTTAATGATATTAAAGAAGTTTTTGGTAATGAATGTTTGCCACTTAACTTACCTACCAAACAAGCCACAGCAGTTGTCGATTGTTTTTTTAATCCTGAGGGCGAATCTGATTTTAACACGGTTGCCACTGCTCACACTGAAATTATCGACCAAGTAATTGAAGTTGATGAAAAATTAATGGAAATGTATTTGGAACAAGGGGAAGAATTATCGCCAAAACAATTACATGAACCGTTTGAAAAAGCTTTACGTGAAGGACACCTAGTACCGATTTGTTTTGTCTCAGCACGCACGCAAGCAGGTATTCCTGAATTATTACAAGTGATTACTCAATTAATGCCCAATCCTTTAGAAGGCAATCCACGTCCATTTGTCAAAGGTGCGGAACCTTTTGCGGTTTATCCCGATCCTAATTTACATGTAGTGGCACACGTTTTTAAAATCACGACTGATCCTTTTGTTGGCAAATTAGGCATATTCCGCATCCATCAAGGTATAATTACCAAAGACAGCCAATTATTCGTTGGTGATGGCAAAAAACCGTTTAAAGTAAGTCACTTATTTAAATTACAAGGCAAGCAACAAGTTGAAATCGATCGAGGAATTCCGGGTGATATTTGTGCGATTGCTAAGGTTGATGCGTTACATTTTGATGCGGTCTTGCATGATTCTCACGATGAAGACTATATCCATTTGACTTCATTGGAATTTCCTATTCCCATGTATGGATTGGCTATCACAACTAAAAAACAAGGTGATGAGCAGAAAATTGGCACTACTTTGCAAAAATTAGAAAGTGAAGACCCTTGTTTAATTGTTGAACATCACGCAGCTTTGAATGAAACAGTTATACGCGGTATTGGTGAATTACATTTGCGAGTTTTGTTAGAACGGATGCAACAACAGTATCATGTTGAAGTAAATACGCATTCTCCTAAAATTCCTTATCGTGAAACCGTAAATCAAGTAGGAGAAGGGCATCATCGTCATAAAAAGCAAACGGGTGGTGCTGGACAATTTGGTGAAGTTTTCTTACGTGTAGAACCTTTGGCACGTGGGCAAGGATTTGAATTTACAAATGCTGTTGTAGGTGGAGCAATTCCGGCAGTTTTTATTCCTGCTATTGAAAAAGGTGTGCATCAAGTATTAGAAAGTGGTGCCATTGCTGGTTATGTGATGCAAGATGTTAAAGTAACAGTTTATGATGGTAAATATCATCCAGTTGATTCCAAAGAAGTTGCTTTCGTTTCAGCTGGGAAAAAAGCTTTTTTGGACGCGATTCATAACGCAAAGCCAACGATATTAGAACCGATTGTTGCCGCAAAAATTGTCATACCAGAATCTTGTATGGGCATTATTACCGGTGATTTATCTAGTAAACGTGGACGAATTCAAGGAAGCAATATGAGTAGTGATGGCATGGTGATTGTGAAAGCAGAAGTGCCACTCAGTGAATTAACCAATTATTCAATTGAATTAAAATCAGCGACCGGTGGACAAGGCTTTTATACAACAGAATTCAGTCATTATGAGAGTGTACCGATGAATATTCAACGTGAGTTAGTTGCACAATATAAACCGTCGGAAAGTGATGATTAAGGCGTAATCAAACCCACAAAGTCATTCCCCACTTTAACAAAGGGGGAATGCTTTTATAATCAAAATAACTCTTACTTAAAAAGACGCTTTCTTTTTGGTGCTTTCTCTACTGCTTTAGTGGTTTTGGTTATAATTGTCAGTTGCAATTGAAGCGGCATCATCTAGTACTTGGACGGCTGCTTGACGAGGTTGTGCGCAAGCACGGCGTTCCTGATGATACGCTAAACCGCTGCCAGCTGGAATTAAGCGACCGACAATCACATTTTCTTTTAGACCACGTAAATCATCACACTTACCACTAACCGATGCTTCAGTTAATACTCTGGTAGTTTCTTGGAAAGAAGCCGCAGAAATAAATGATTCCGTTGCTAAAGAAGCTTTAGTAATTCCTAGTAAAATAGGTTCCCAAGTCGCGGGTATTTTACCTTCCATATTAAGAACCCGATCATTTTCTTCCGCCAACTTAGCCCGTTCTACTTGTTCACCCGGTAATAATTGGGTATCACCCGGATCAAGAATCATAACTTTACGCAACATTTGACGTACAATAACTTCAATATGCTTATCATTAATCTTAACCCCTTGTAAACGATAAACATCTTGCACTTCATTAACGATATAGTTAGCTAAGGTACTTACACCTAATAAACGTAAAATATCGTGAGGATTTGGTGCACCTTCAACAATTTCCTCACCGCGTTCCACGTGTTCCCCTTCAAACACACTCACATGACGCCACTTAGGAATGCTAATTTCTTCTTGATTACCGTCGCGATCTGTAATAATGATTCGCTGTTTAGTTTTCGTGTCTTTGCCGAAGCTGATTGTACCACTTCGCTCAGCTAAAATAGCAGGTTCTTTGGGAATTCGGGCTTCAAATAAGTCAGCAACACGCGGTAAACCACCAGTAATATCACGCGTTTTAGAAAATTCTTGTGGCACCCGCGCGATTTCATCACCAATTTTTACTGCCATTTCATGTTCAACTTTGATAATTGCCCGTGGCGGTAAGAAATAGGAAGCGGGGATTTCTGTACCTGCAAAAAAGACATCGTTTCCTTGCTCATCTACTAATTTAACCATTGGGCGTAAGTCTTTAGCATGAGCGGGACGTTGTTTAGGATCGATGACGATAATACTGGTTAATGCTGTAAATTCATCAACATGACGGTTAACGGTGACGCCTTCAATAACGTCAATGAAGTTAATTTGACCGGCAACTTCAGTAATAATCGGGTGAGTGTGTTCGTCCCAGTTAGCAACACGTTGTCCAGCTTCAACATTATCCGCATCTTTAACGTTTAAAACTGCGCCATAAGGTACTTTATAACGTTCTCGTTCACGCCCAAATTCATCGAGAATACAAAGTTCTCCCGAACGAGAAACAGCGACAGATTGTCCAGATTCACGCTGAATTAATTTAATATTATCTAATTTAACCAAACCTTTAGACTTAACTTCAATATTATTAACAATCTTACCACGGGAAGCGGCTCCACCAATATGGAACGTACGCATAGTCAATTGTGTACCGGGTTCACCGATAGATTGGGCGGCAACAACACCCACTGCTTCACCGGTATTCACTACGTGTCCACGCGCTAAATCACGTCCATAGCATTGAGCGCAAATTCCATAACGTGCTTCACAAGTGATGCTAGAACGAACCTTAATCCGATCAATACCGAGTTCTTCTAAACGTTCAACCCAATCTTCGTTAAGTAAAGTTCCTGCTCTAATTACCGGTTCAGATTGATCAACAAGTAACACATCTTCAGCAACGACGCGCCCTAACACGCGATCATGCAGGGTTTCAATCACGTCTCCACCTTCAACTAGGGGAGTCATTTCTAAGCCTTTTTGGGTGCCGCAATCCCGTTCCAAAATAACCAAATCCTGCGCAACATCGACCAAACGACGGGTTAAATAACCAGAATTTGCAGTTTTCAAAGCCGTATCAGCCAAGCCCTTCCGCGCACCATGCGTAGAAATAAAGTATTGCAATACGTCTAACCCTTCACGAAAGTTTGCTTTAATCGGTGTTTCAATAATAGAACCATCAGGTTTAGCCATCAAACCACGCATACCCGCTAATTGACGAATTTGTGCTGCAGACCCCCGTGCACCTGAGTCTGCCATCATGTAAATCGAATTAAAAGAAGGCTGTGTTGTTATTTTACCTTCTTTATCAACAACATTTTCAGTACCCAGTTGCTTCATCATCGATTTAGCTAATTTATCATTGGTATGCGACCAAATATCAATGACTTTGTTATAACGTTCACCGTTGGTAATTAAGCCAGAAGCATATTGTTCTTCGATTTCTTTCACTTCAGCATCAGATACACCGATAATTTGCGGTTTATCATCAGGAACTACCATATCCTCAATCCCAATCGAAATCCCTGCACGCGTCGCAAAGCTAAAACCGGTATACATCAATTGATCGGCAAAAATAACCGAACCTTTTAAACCGATACGACGATAACAAATATTAATCAAACGAGAAATAGCTTTTTTAGTTAAATTACAATCGATAACATCAAAAGGTAAACCTTCTGGCAAAATATCGGATAGTAAAGCGCGTCCCACCGTTGTTTCACGACGTATCAGTTGAGAGTACTTTTCACCTTGTTGATTGAATAAAGTTTCTTTAATGCGTACAGTAACTTTAGCATTTAAGGAAACAACACGATTCTCATAAGCTAAACGCGCTTCTTTAACGTTGGCAAACTTCATCCCTTCGCCTTGCGCACCAATTCGTTCGCGCGTCATCGAATATAAACCCAACACTACATCCTGAGAAGGCACAATAATTGGTTCACCATTAGCAGGCGACAACACATTATTAGTCGACATCATCAATGCACGTGCTTCTAGTTGTGCTTCAATAGATAACGGAATGTGCACAGCCATTTGGTCACCATCAAAATCAGCGTTAAAAGCAGTACAAACCAATGGGTGTAATTGGATTGCTTTACCTTCAATGAGTACAGGTTCAAAAGCTTGAATACCCAAACGATGCAAAGTAGGCGCGCGATTTAACAAAATCGGATGTTCACGAATCACTTCTTCCAAAATGTCCCAAACTTCAGGTCCTTCTTTTTCAACCATTTTTTTAGCAGCTTTAATCGTTGTTGCTAAACCTCTCAATTCTAATTTGCTGAAAATAAATGGTTTAAAAAGTTCCAACGCCATTTTCTTAGGTAAACCACATTGATGTAAACGCAAAGTAGGACCCACGACGATAACTGAACGCCCCGAATAATCCACCCGCTTACCTAACAAATTCTGGCGAAACCGCCCTTGTTTACCTTTAATCATGTCCGCTAAGGACTTCAATGGTAACTTATTACTACCCGTGATAGCGCGCCCACGCCGACCATTGTCTAGTAAGGCATCTACAGCCTCTTGCAGCATCCGCTTCTCATTACGTACAATAATATCTGGCGCATTCAAATCTAATAAACGTTTCAATCGATTATTTCTATTAATAACACGACGATACAAATCATTCAAATCAGAAGTTGCAAATCGTCCGCCATCCAAAGGTACCAAAGGACGCAATTCAGGTGGTAAAACGGGTAAAACTTTCAACACCATCCATTCAGGACGATTACCAGAATGTAAGAAAGATTCTAGTAATTTTAAACGTTTACTTAGTTTCTTAATTTTAGATTCAGCTGTAGCTGATACTAATTCTTCACGCAATCGATTGACTTCACTGGGTAATTCAATGGTGCGTAACAATTCATAAATTGCCTCAGCGCCCATACGTGCATCAAATTCATCGCCGTGTTCTTCTAAAGCATCTAAATACGCTTCTTCACTCAATAATTGTCCACGATCCAAAGCAGTCAAACCCGGATCAATCACTACATAGGCTTCAAAATACAATACTCGTTCAATATCACGCAACGTCAGGTCCAACAACAAACCCATGCGAGAAGGCAAAGATTTCAGATACCAAATGTGAGCAACTGGCGAGGCTAATTCGATATGACCCATGCGTTCGCGGCGAACTTTAGTTTGCGTCACCTCAACACCACACTTTTCACAAACCACACCGCGATGTTTTAACCGCTTATATTTGCCGCATAAACATTCATAATCTTTCACTGGACCAAAAATTTTCGCACAAAAAAGCCCATCCCGTTCAGGCTTAAAAGTCCGGTAATTAATAGTCTCTGGCTTCTTAACTTCACCGTACGACCAAGAACGAATTTTTTCTGGAGAAGCAAGCCCAATACAAATTCTATCAAACTCTTCCACATGTCCTTGGCTATTCAAAAAATTAAGCAAATCTTTCATAGCACTATTCTTCCTCTTGTCTAAATCAGGATTATCAGAATTAAAGAATTCACAGAATAAATAACAAATTCATCCTGAAAATCTTAAAATCCAGCTAATCCTGATTCTGATTTATTCAAGTTCGATATCAATACTCAGCGAACGGATTTCCTTGACCAAAACATTAAAAGATTCCGGCATACCCGCTTCCATACGATGATCACCATCTACGATATTTTTGTACATTTTGGTACGCCCATTAACGTCGTCTGATTTCACGGTCAGCATTTCTTGCAAAGTATAAGCAGCACCGTACGCTTCCAATGCCCACACTTCCATTTCACCAAACCGTTGTCCGCCGAATTGCGCCTTACCCCCCAAAGGTTGTTGAGTAACCAAACTATAAGGACCCGTCGAACGTGCGTGCATTTTGTCATCTACTAAGTGGTTTAATTTCAACATGTACATATAGCCAATAGTAATCGGTCTTTCAAACGCTTCGCCTGTTCTACCATCATATAAAGTCGTTTGCCCTGAAGTGGGTAAGCCTGCCAATGCTAACATCGCTTTAATTTCTTCTTCTGTTGCTCCATCAAAAACAGGCGTTGCCATAGGCACACCTTCACGTAAACGTTGAGCCAATTCTAAAATTTCTTGATCGGAAAATTGGTCTAATTGTTCTCGTTGACTATCTGCCGCAACTCCTTCAATCGGATTATAAATTCTTTCCAAAAAAGCGCGTACTGTGCCAATGGCTTCTTGTGCACGTAACATTTCGTTGATTCGGTGCCCCAATTCTTTAGCTGCCCAACCCAAGTGTGTTTCTAAGACTTGTCCAATATTCATCCGTGAAGGCACACCTAATGGATTTAACACAATATCGACTGGACGACCATCTGCGGTATAAGGCATATCTTCAATTGGCACAATCATAGAAACAACCCCTTTATTACCATGACGACCTGCCATTTTATCACCGGGTTGAACGCGTCGTTTAACGGCTAAATACACTTTGACCATCTTTAGCACACCAGGCGGTAAATCATCACCACTGGTTAATTTTTTACGTTTCTCTTCGTATAAATCATCAGAACGCTCTCTTTCTAATCGTAACTGTTCTTGTGCCGTTTCAAGTTGTTCATTTATCTCAACTTTCTTCATGTTGATTTCAAACCATTGATCATGCGGCACTAAAGCATCCAAATATTCTTTAGTAATTTTATGTCCTGAATGTAAACCGCGTGGCGCACTGATAACTTCTTGATCTACCAGTAGTTTCTCTAAACGTTGGTAAAGATCGGCTTCAACAATGCGCAATTTATCGCGTAAATCTTTACGAATTTTGCTCAATTCCATGTGTTCAATATGCAATGCACGAGAATCTTTAACGACACTGTCGCGGGTAAAGACTTGTACATCAATCACAGTTCCGTTAGTCCCGGAAGGTACACGCAACGAAGTATCTTTAACATCAGAAGCTTTTTCACCAAAAATGGCGCGCAACAATTTCTCTTCTGGCGTTAATTGCGTTTCGCCTTTAGGTGTGACTTTTCCGACTAAAATATCGCCGGGTCTTACTTCAGCACCGATAGAAACGATACCCGCCTCATCCAATTTACTCAAAGCCGATTCACTGACATTGGGAATATCAGCGGTAATTTCTTCAGGACCTAATTTAGTATCCCGTGCCATACAACTGAGTTCGACAATGTGAATAGAAGAGAATCGATCTTCACGTACCACTTTTTCAGAAATCAAAATTGAATCTTCAAAGTTATAACCATTCCAAGGCATAAAGGCAACCAACATATTTTGTCCTAATGCCAATTCCCCTAAATCAGTAGATGCACCGTCTGCTAACACATCGCCTTTAGCAATGATATCGCCTTTATTCACCAAAGGACATTGATTAATATTAGTATTTTGGTTTGAACGTAAATATTTAGTAAAATTGTAAATATCAACACCCGATTCGCCAGGTTCGGTTTCATGATCATTAACACGCACAACCACCCGTGCCGCATCAACAGAATCCACCAAACCACCACGTCTCGCCACAATACAAGTCCCTGAATCAACTGCCACAGTGCGTTCCATACCAGTACCCACTAACGGTTTTTCGGCTCTTAACAAAGGCACTGCTTGTCGCTGCATATTAGAACCCATCAAAGCACGGTTCGCATCATCATGTTCTAAAAATGGAATCAAAGATGCCGCTACAGAAACGATCTGCTTAGGCGACACATCCATATAATCGATTTTATCACTGGTAGCAACAGTAAATTCATTCTCACTACGTACTGCAATTAAATCATCGGTAAAAATACCTTTTTCATTCAAATTTGCATTAGCTTGTGCAATTACAAATCGTCCTTCTTCAATTGCGGATAAATAATCAATTTGATTAGTGACCCGACCATTATCAACTTTGCGATAAGGGGTTTCTAAAAAACCATACTTATTAGTCCGCGCATACACCGCTAATGAATTGATCAAACCAATGTTTGGTCCTTCAGGCGTTTCAATTGGGCAAACACGTCCATAATGCGTTGGATGAACGTCACGCACTTCAAAACCTGCACGTTCACGCGTCAAACCACCAGGACCTAAGGCTGAAACACGTCGTTTATGCGTAATTTCAGACAGCGGATTATTTTGATCCATAAACTGTGATAATTGACTAGAACCAAAAAATTCCCGAATCGCAGCAGAAACAGGTTTAGCATTAATCAATTCTTGTGGCATTAAACTATCTGATTCTGCTACAGTTAAACGTTCTTTAACCGCACGTTCTACCCGAACTAAACCAATACGAAATTGATTTTCTGCCATTTCACCTACGCTACGTACCCGTCGATTACCCAAATGATCAATGTCATCCACAATACCTTTACCATTACGGATATCAATCAAAGTGTGCACAACATCTAAAATATCTTCAGTTGATAATACACCCGGTCCTAAAATTTCTGGACGACCAACACGACGATTAAATTTCATCCGACCAACGGCTGATAAATCATAACGATCAGTAGAAAAAAACAGATTATTAAACAAACCCTCCGCTGCTTCAGTCGTTGGCGGTTCACCAGGTCGCATCATGCGATAAATTTCAATTTGTGCTTCTAACGTTGAGGCAGTTGGATCAATGCGCAAAGTATCAGAAATATACGGTCCGTGATCTAAATCATTCACATATAACGTTTTGAATGTACTTATGTTATTGGTAACTAAATTTTCTAAAACTTCCTCAGTAATCTCGTCATTGGCTTTAGCTAACAAAGAAGTACCATCTTCATTGATTATATCGTGCGCCAATACTTTACCCAGCAAATATTGCGTAGGTACACTTAAAGACGTGATATTAGCTTCTTGTAACTTCTTGATATGTCTTACAGTAATGCGACGACCTAATTCGACAATCATTTCACCATTGCTGTCTTTAATATCAAAACTTGCCAATTCACCGCGTAAACGTTCTGGCACTACTTCCATGCGAATTTCATCACCAATGCGCACAAAAGTATTGGTATCAAAAAACAATTCCAGCATTTTCTGATTGGAAAAATCCAAAGCACGCAGTAAAATAGTCGCAGGTAACTTACGTCGTCTATCAATACGCACAAATAAACAATCTTTATGATCGAATTCAAAATCTAACCAAGAACCACGATAAGGAATAATTCGCGCTGAAAATAATAATTTACCAGAAGAATGGGTTTTACCCCGATCATGGTCGAAGAATACCCCCGGCGAACGATGCAATTGAGAAACAATCACCCGCTCAGTACCATTGATGATAAAAGTACCGGTTTCGGTCATTAAAGGCACTTCACCCATATAAACTTCTTGCTCGCGAATATCTTTAACCGCTTTATTCTTAGAATCTTTATCATACAAAACCAAACGTACTTTAACCCGTAACGAGGCGGCGTAAGTCATTCCGCGTAATTGACATTCCTTAACATCAAAACTTGGTTTGCCAAGGCGATAGCTGACATATTCAAGTTCTGCATTGCCCGAATAACTGGTAATAGGGAATACTGAGCGAAACGCTGCATGCAGCCCCATCTCCTCAAGTGATTCAGCGGGGACATCAGCTTGTAAAAAACGACGAAAAGAGTCAAGCTGAATGGTCAGCAAATTGGGTACTGGCATATCTCTAATGCCAAGTCTAGTTAAAATACTAGAACGCTTACCAAAATTTTTACGAAGACGCTTTTTTTCAGTGAAAGAATAACTCATAGACACTCCCAGATTCAGTTGTCAGTTATCGATGCTAATCAAGAGTTCAATAGTGGTTGCTAAATCAACGTTTGTCATTTATTATGGTAAAATGGTTTGATACAACTGCTTCAAAAAACATATTTAAATGTATGTATTTGATAATTCGCTTTCTGTTG
>DYNN01000151.1 GCA_020721045.1 Thiomargarita sp.
TGAGGTTACTATTTTACTTTCGGTTATCAGTCACTATTTTTTTGATAGCTTATACAATGTTTTGGTAGTAAATGGTTTACTATAAATTAACCTTTCAATTAATCTTCGTCTTCTAGTTCCAAGGCTGTTTCATCATCAAATCCATCTCCTTCATCATCAGCATATAAACCAAGTGTACCCTGATTGCCGTCCCATTGATCGAATTTGATACGTGCATTGGCACTGCCATTGACTGCAACATTATCTTTTTTAAAATGATTATCGCCCACATCATCAATACGAGTAATAGATAAATCATATTCATCTTCATTACCGTCATCATCGGTGATATATAAAGAATCTTCTTCTAAGGTAAAAGTCACTGTTTTTTCAGTTTCTAAAGCTTCACCACCTACTTCAAAAATATAGCTGGGGGAAATATCATCTTCTGGGTCTTCAGCTAAGAATACAGCGGGTGTTTCACCATCTTGGCTGGCAGTAAAACTCATTTGGTGACCATCTGGGCGAATTTGCATTATGAGGACTTCGTCGGGATCAAGATAAATGCCCTCAAATCCTACAACATAACCAGGTCCAGTCATTGTTAAATCCGCATCAACTTCTTTTTCTAAAGTTTTACCACTGATAAATACTGTGATCAAAGAGTTATCGGCTGGAATAGGGATTTCGTATACTGGTGGAATATCTTTGCCCAAACCGTATCTTAGATTAACTCTTTTAACTCCATCAATTTCATTGACTTCTTTTTCAGTATCAAAATCATAGCCCACTCGTCTGCCATCGGAAAGTTGAATTAACATTTTCCCTTCACCCGCTAAGGAAAATTCTACCGTATTATCACCTGCGTCACGTGTATTATCATCTTGATTACAGAATGGGCAAGCAAAAGGACCCTCACGTAAAGTTTGCGGTGTTAAGCCGAATGTTTTAGTTGTTGCATCGCCACGATAAGTTGAAACAGGTTCACCGGGTTTAGTGGCAGCGCCTTCGTATATCCAAGTGTTAGCAGCGCGATCGACTTTAATTACCCGACTACTGTCATTGGGATAATTATTATCATATACATAGATCCAAAATTCGTTATCGGTTTTTTGTTCAACTGCATAAGGCGTTACCGCATGTCCACCTTTGTAACCGGGTTCAAAAAAACCAATAGTATACATGTTATTTATTCCCTGATTCATAGAATCAATAAGCATTTGTAAAACTTCAGCGGGTGTTTTTTGCAATAGGTTATTGGATTCAGTGACAATCGGGTCTAATGCTTGGGTAACAAAGTAATAGGCTATGTAGTTGCGTATTGTATCTTTTGACAGATCAAATGTTGTATTTGCACCAGATTGGAAGTCAACGGGTGATGTTTTTCCTTTAAAAGGCAATCCTTGACGTAGACGTAAGCTAACCACTGCCATTCCTTCGCAATGTCCGCCATTCATACCCTTAATTTGTTCTTCCATCCATTGACGTGCGGCAGCTGTCAGAATACATTCGCCTTCTGGTGAGCGGCAAACTTTTGCTTGTCCAAATAAATTAATCATATCTTCGACAGTTAAATCGTTAGCAGCATTTTCGTCATTACTATAATTTTCAAAGGAAAAACCGTTGGGATTCGGTTTAAAATCATAACTGGCTAAAAAATTTCCCAATGGCGTTGATGTCCCGTTATTATTTGGGTTATCAGTGGGCGTATCTGTAGCTTGTTGTGCATTGATAGTAATTTGAACTGGTTGAGAATTATAAACTAATGTTGTAGTGCTATCTTCATTAAAGACGCGATAACCAAAAAATACAGAGATTTGCCCAGGAGAGGGCAGTGGTCCTTGATAAATAGACAATTCTTGATTATCAGGTAAAGTTACACTTTCAAAGACAGATAAACCTTCGATAGAACCGTCCCATGTCATTGGCGTTACAACGCCTCCCTCTGCTTTCACCAAACTGAAAAGTGCCTGTTGACCAGTAGCCAAAGTATAAATGGCTGCCACAATCAATTCCGCTTTTTGTCCTACATGAGCCGGATCAACGGTGATAGCACCGCGTATATCGGTTGATTCTATCGAAGTTAATGTCGTTGTTTGATTATATGCTTCTCCTCTAAGCGCACCACCGGCAAAGCTCGCTTGCGTGGTACTACCAACTCCACGGTCTAAAGCGTTTCCACCACCTAATGACGGCAATGTAATATCTGCAAAACATAAAGAACTACTTATTACCAAATAGGTAAATATAAAGAATAATTGACGTATGATCATAAATCGTCTCTTCGTGAAAATTAGTGTGTACAATGCATAAATATTCATTGTTGCCAAACAGAATGAGCTATGTGTGATAACAACGAATGCGCGGTATTATAACCAAAAATTTTTTAATGAGGCTAATAAATGGAAATTTTGTTATTGTTAATTCCTATTTCAATCATTATTATTGGAATTATAATTTGGCTTTTTCTATGGGCGATTAGATCGGGACAATTTGACGATTTAGAAGGTCCAGCGCATGAAATTCTAATGGATAGCGATGATCCAGTAGATAGTGAACAAAAACGTTGACATACTTTTATCGATAGATATATTATTAATTTTTATAGTTTTATAAAACAATCAGTTAACCTAATAAAAATATAAATTATGACATTTAATACAAATTAAACAAGTTACCCCCTTCACGTTGCCCTTTATTTTTATTATAATAGCTCTTCAAAATAAGCCGGGGTGGCGGAACTGGTAGACGCGCCAGACTCAAAATTTGGTGATGGGAACATCGTGTCGGTTCGATTCCGACCCTCGGTACCATAATTGCCATAAGACTTTGGCTGTGATTGGCAAACAATATGCTTCCTGACAATTCATACTCAGTAACACAATTTCAAATCTTAAATTAAGTAGCAACGTTACCAAAAATTGGTTCATACCTAAACAGTCAATCGCTACTCTGATGAAATTAGTACTTGGCTTTTTTGGTAAAATGAGTCAATAATACACAGGTTACCTGAGTCCTCTAGCTTTTGCTAAAATAACATTTTCACTAGGATCGTTACAATAACTGCTAGGTAATTAAATTGTGTTTATTGAATATACATTTACCATAGATGATGGACAAGTTCTCCATTATCGAGTTGAATTTACCAGAACTCGCGAAAAAAAATTAGAACCCAGTGACTATCCTGATTGGACAGTATTAGATTTTCATCAATGCCCTAATTGTCCTTTGAGTACAGAAGAATATTCGCATTGTCCAGTCGCGCTTGATTCTTACGAAATTTTATTAGGTTTTGCAGATATCCTTTCCTGTAAGGATGTCGATATTCATGTTAAAACACCAGAACGTGAATATTTCAAACGAACCGATGCACAAACAGGATTACGCGCATTAATTGGTTTTGTCATGGCGAGTAGCACTTGTCCCGTGTTGTTGTCTATGCGTGGCATGGCTTATTATCATCTTCCCTTCGCTTCACTAGATGAAACCGTCTTTAGAGTGACTTCCTCCTACTTGTTACGTCAATATTACGCACATAAAAAAAATGGTACACCCATTGATTTAGAATTTGAAGGATTGAAGCAAAATTTTAAGGAAACGCAAACCCTAAATTTTCACTTTTTAGAGCGTATACGTGCTGCCAGTGAAGCAGATTCTAACTTAAACGTGTTGGCAACTTTGTTTACTATTTCTTCGATGTTATCACTTTCATTAGAAAGGCATTTGAAGGAAATTGAACACTTGTTTGACTAAAATATATAATAGTACGGCATATATTATTGATAATTCAAAGCAAAATTGAATTTCATCTTTCTCTGAATACAAAATTTTCCTACTTAAAATTTCCATATCAATAAAGCGCCCTCTAAATTTTAAGTAGGGAGCTTGACTAGATTGCTTTGAATATATTTAAATGTATGTAATAATATGTACTATGAACACATACAGACCTAATGAATTTGCAAAACTTATCGCTAAAACAACGAACACATTACAACGTTGGGATAGAGAAGGTATTTTAAAAGCACATCGAACGCCAACTAACAGGCGTTTTTATACGCATGACCAACTTTCTCAAATTCTAGGAATAAAAGAAGATAAGCGCATTGCAATAAGTTATTGCCGCGTTTCTAGTCATAATCAAAAAGATGATTTAATCTCGCAACAAAAAGCAGTCGCTGACTTCTGTGCTAATGCTGGAATTGCAATTGATGAAACGATAGCAGAAGTAGGCGGGGGATTAAATTTAAAACGCAAGCAATTTGTTAGAATCATGTCTTTAGTCGAATCCAGAG
>DYNN01000077.1 GCA_020721045.1 Thiomargarita sp.
CAACAGAAAGCGAATTATCAAATACATACATTTAAATATGTTTTTTGAAGCAGTTTCCTGAAGCGCATTTATTATTGGGAATTGCATTGTGTGAAGCAGGGTATTATGCAGAAGCAGAAAAACAATTAGTCAGTGTATTGGCAACTCAACCAAAAGAATTACTTGCATTAAATTATTATGGTGTAAGCTTACTTAAATCAAAACAATTAGATAAAGCATTATCGTGTTTTGAGCAATTAGTGGAATTACAACCGGATTGTGCGGATAGTTGGCAACATTTGGGAGAAACTTTAACTGCATTAGGACGGGCTAAATTGGCTCATGCGTTAGTGGAAAAAGCAGGAAAACTACCTCCTTGTCCCGGTATTCGGTATCAACAAGTAGTAGAACCACCTAAACCAAAAGCGGGTGATGTTTTTCAAGATAAATTGAAGGATGGCAAATTAGGACCTGAAATGGTGATTATTCCCGCGGGTAAGTTCAAAATGGGTTCTAATGAAAGTAATGGTGAACAACCCATTCATGAAGTGAACATTGCTTATGATTTTGCGATTGGTAAATATCAAGTCACTTTTGAAGAATATGATCTCTTTTGTAAAGTAACTAAACGTGATAAACCAAAAGATCAAGGTTGGGGACGGGGTAAACGTCCAGTGATTAACGTCAATTGGAACGATGCCAAAGCCTATTGTCAGTGGTTAAGTGACCAAACAGGTAAAGAATATCGTTTACCCAGTGAAGCAGAATGGGAATATGCGTGTCGTGCGGGTTCTACTGGAAAATATTGTTTTGGCGATGATAAAAATCAATTGAAAAATTATGCTTGGTATGATAATAATTCTGGCAGCAAAACACATCCCGTTGGTGAAAAGAAGCCGAATAAATTTGGTTTATACGATATGCATGGAAATGTGCGGGAATGGTGCGAAGATAAATGGCATAGTGATTATAAGGGTGCACCCACTGATGGTAGTGCTTGGCATAGTAGTAGTGATGCGCATCTCCTTCGTGGTGGTTCTTGGGACAACGATGATGATAACTTGCGTTGTGCCAACCGTGGTAGGTACGATACAACTGGCAGGAACTACGTCTGGGGTTTTCGTCTTTCCAGGATGTAAATCTTAGTACTTTATCCCTGTAACCCTTTATTCTTTTTTCTCTTTTTTCTTTTACGTCCCCCCGCTTGCGGGGGTCGCGATATTTTTGGAGCAAGCGCATCAGTGGCTCTAGGCAGTGCGTAGAACGGAAGTTAATAAGGAGTTTTTTATGCAAGTAATCTCTCAATTGCCAGATGCTTTAATGGAAGAGGTTGAACAGTATATTTCTTTAGAGAACCAATCTGAAGCCTTGGTAATAATTATTCAAGACTGGATTAAATATAAAAAGATTCAGGAGCTTAAAAAATTGCGTGGGCAAATTCAATTTGAAGGAGATTTAGTTTTATTACGAGAAATGGAAAATGGTATTAGTTGATTCGTCAGCGTGGATTGAGTTTTTTCGTACTAAGGTAAACGTTACTGGTGATAGTGTTGAAAATTTGTTAGATGCAAATGAAGCTGCTTTATGTGGTGTTGTTGAAATGGAAATTTTGCATGGGTTGCATCCTCATGAGCAGAAGAAGGTTGCTGAGTTATTTAAAGTATTGCTGTATATTGAGACCGAAAGACAAGATTTTATTGAAGCCGGATATATATTAGCCAAGCTACGTAGTACTGGTATTACTATTCCTGCAACTGATGCTTTGATTGCTGCAATTTGTTTGCGTCATGATTTGAGTTTACTTTCCTTAGATAAACATTTTAATCATATCTTTTAAGTTAATGTCGTTGTTTCTATGCGGCGCAATACGCTAACGTTGTTGCGCCCTACAACTCTAAATTTCAATCGCATCTCAATTCAATTAAAAAATTCAATACTATCAGTCAGTTTTTTCGCCTGTTGACGCATATTTTCACTGGCTTGAGCTGATTGTTTGACCAGATCATTATTCTTCATGTTAGTCGTATTCAATTGATTAATAAAATGATGGATTTGATGAATACTCGCAATTTGTTCATGACTGGCAGTCACAATATTTCCAATCGTTTGATTCATTTGTTTAACTGCCGTGACAATTGTTTGTAAAGTCGACCCTGATTGATTAACAAATTGCGTACCTTGTTGAATAGATTGGACACTGTTTTCAATCAACTCACGAATTTCATCAGCCGCTTTCGCACTTTTCTGAGCCAAACTTCTCACTTCTGTTGCAACAACTGCAAATCCACGTCCTTGTTCACCAGCACGCGCGGCTTCTATTGCTGCGTTTAATGCAAGCAAATTAGTTTGAAAAGCAATGGCATTAATCACATCAATAATATCAGCAACACGTTGACTACTCATATTAATTTTTTCCATAGCTTGTATAGCAGTATTAATCACATGCCCGCCCTGTTCTGCAAGTTGCTGTGCTTGTGAAGCAGTTTCTGTCGCTTTTTGCGTATCTTCAGTACCATTTTGTACCAAGGTAATCATCTGATTCATTAAAATTGAAGTTTGATGTAAAATATTCGCTTCATTTTCGCTATGTTTTTGTAAATATTGATGATTATTTAATATATTTGACGCTTCATCGTTGATTGTCGCATTCATTTGTTTAATATGCATGACAACTTTAGCCAAAGAACCCACGGTAATATTGATATTATTTTTCAAGCTATCCAACGCACCGGTGTACTGTTGTTGTACTTTTACCTTTAGATTACCTTGAGCAATCGCTTCAAATACCTTAATTAATTCGTGAATCATTTGTTGATTATGATCCAATGTGCGATTTAAACTACTTGCTATTTCCAAAAATATGTCCTGCTTACCGGTTAAAGAAATACGTTTTGAAAAATCACCATGCGCTGCAGCCGTCATTGTTTGGTGAATTTCAGCTAATATTGTTTGTAAAGATTGGTTTAAATTTTCCAAAGTTTGTTGACGAGTTTGTAAAGATAAATAGCCTTCCCGTAACCGCCGTTGCATATTCACTATTGTTTGACTTAAAGAAACATCTTCATCAGGAATAGAAAAATCATGTGCGTCTTTATCATAAAGTGATAGTGAATTTTGCCACTGCTGTGTTGCCTCTAATTCCAGACGCATTGCTTGATTTTCTGTCGCTAATCGATCATTTAATTGATTAATTTCTTCGTTTGCATTAACTAATTGCAAATCATTTTTCCGTAATGTGCCCATGACATGGAAAACTAACACGAGAAAATTAATAGAAACAAAGAAAATACCAAAGAATTGAATAAATTGAATCGTACTTGCTCGATGATTAGCCGTTTTTTCCAATTCTGTGGTTAAACTATTCATTAATTTCAACAAATCAAGATTATGTTTATTTGCAACTGTAATGGCAGCCTGTAATTGATCGGCAACAACGGAATTGTCACTACTATTCAAAATAGGCGTGAGTTTTTCTTTATAGAGTTGCCAGATAGCAACGGCTTGATTTACAAAATTAATTGCCGTTTCAGTTTCAACAGGTTTTAAAAAAACTTCCAAACCACTACCATCAGCCACCAGATTACCGGCATAAAACCCAGTTAAACTATCATCAAAAAGTTTGTACACCGTTTTTAATTCATCTAAAGAAGTTTGAAAATTAATTTTCGTCTGTTGAGCAATGTAAATTTGCAATAAAGTCTTTACCATACGTTGCGATAACATCCGTTGCCGACCGGCGAGATTAATACCAATCGTATCTTCTTTAATCTGTGCCGATAAAATCAGATTTGGCAATAATACACCGATATCGATGATAATAAACAAGATAATCGAAACCAAAATAAAGCGATATTTGCCTTTGATAACTTGCAATTGTGTTGTATTTTTCATATTTATTTTATCGGTTATTTGGAAGATAGAGAGTGAGAACTTAAATCTTGGATTAATTGCTGCAATGCCGATGTCCATGTTTTATCTATAGATTGTCGATAGATGGGGAAATTTTTAAACCATGGAGATTCTATACCCGTTGCAAGCCAACGCCATTCTGCTGGATAAGGCATTAATATTTTTGCTGTTTTTCCTAAACCTGCAACTAAATGCGTATTGGTATTACTCACCCCAATATAGTCATCAAGTAACGATAATAATGCAAGCATTTCTTCTAAATTATCATTCAATGCTGAAAAATCATGTATAGGACAATTGATTAAATGGGATAATTCTGCAATTTCTCCCTCAATAGGTTGACGTTGCACTGCAATAAAAGTTGCTTCTAATGTTTGTAGTACTTTCGCCAACTCAGTCAATGGAATTTCCTTATCATAGACATTTTTTATAAACCGTTTATCTTTAACATTTGATTTAACGCCCGCACGCCAAGTAATTGCAATATAAGGAGGTTTTCCCAATTGATGTAATTGTTCACGCATTTTTGTGACATGAGAAGACAACGGTGAAAATGATAGAGAAGGAGGAACATCTGTCATCATATTAAATGCTTGTGGTAAATCTCCCAATAGCAAAGTGTAATCAGTTGTAGGTAGTGTCTCATTTATTTGTAATACGACATCAATATATTCCAACCGTTGAACAATATTACTGATTTTTTCTCCGCATCGATAAATAACCCAAGCACCACGTGCTTTTAAAAATGGAACAAAACGTAAGAAAAATAATTCATCTCCTAATCCTTGTTCTGACAAAATTAAAATACGTTGTCCTGTTAAATTTTCTGGTAATCGAGAAATAGGCGTAATTATATGAAGATATTCTTTTTTACTAGGACGCCACGCGTATTCTTTCCATCCTTCAACCCAATTTTGTTGAGCTAATAATAACCAAGAAAAACCAAAATGTGCATCTGCATAATCAGGTTCTAACGTAATTGCTTGTTGATAATGTTCTATAGCTTCAGCCCAGCGATCACACGTATTAAAAGTGGTTGCTAAATCATTATGTAACTTTGCATTGTGTGGTTCTAAGGCTAATGCACATTGATAAGCATCAATCGCTTCTTGAAATTTTCCTAATGTATGCAATGCATTACCTAAATGAGAGTGGTAATCTGATATATTGGGTTCCAATGTAATTGCTTGTTTAAATAAGAGAACTGCTTGTTCACATTCTTCACGTTGTGCGGCAATCACGCCCAGTAAGTTAAAACAATCTGCATAATTGGGATAAATGGTTAAAATCTGTTGATACAACTGTTCGGCTTGAGCAAATTGATGAGATTGATGTAAATGTAACGCAATAGAAAACAACTGCTGAGCACTTTCCTGTGCAAATGTAGGATTAATTGCAACCGCTTGCTGATATACTTCAATTGCAGCTGTTATATTACTTTGTTGATGTAAGATATTGGCTAAATTAAAAAAATAACTGGCATTGTTTCCATTTAAGCAAATAGCTTTTTTAATCAATTCAATACCTTGTTCGACTTTACCCAATTGTGCGGTGACAACGCCTAATAAATGTAACGCATCAGCTTGTTGAGGTTGTATTTGTAATATTTTTTGATAACCCGCTTCAGCTTCCACCCATTTACCCGCTTGATGCCATTGCATTATTTGTTGTAAATATTCGGTTAATGTGAGACGTTGTTTTGGTTGAGACGACTTTTTTTGTTTTTTAGAATGTATTTTAGATTTCATTTTCATCTTAATTTATTGATAAATATGATATTTTTAGTTTTTTTGTATCTCAGCATAAGATTAGTTATTAAAAAGCTGGATAAAAATAAAAAGGCTTTAGTTTTGAATGGCTTGTTATAATTGCTTACTCGTTTGGCTTGGATAAAATTTTGGTAATATCTTTTTATAAATTACACATCAATTGATTAGTTGTAAAATTGGTAATAAGTGAATTAGAGTGGGCAAATATCTCTGTTTGCCCATCTCATATTAACTTACAATTACCGTTCTTTCTCATTGAGTTGCTTAAAAAAATCAGGCGCCATCATTTCAATAAATTTCTTAGCGCCAGCAGATAGAAATTTACCCCGTCTTAGCACTAAACCGTAATCGCGTTTTGGAAAATATTGGAGTAAGGGTAATACGCCCAAATCTTCTTGATCCGTCAAACAAATGCTAGTAACGATTGATATACCTAAACCTAAACCTACATACTTTTTAATGACTTCCCATCCACCGGCTTCTAAAGTAACTTTATAATCCAAATTATGCTGTTGAAAGATCATTTTAACCATACGCCAAGTGCTAAGATGGCGTGGTGGCAAAATTAATCCATATGAAGCAATATCTTCTAAGGTGAAATTTGTTTTCTTTAGTAATGGATGATTCAATGGTGTGATTAATACCGGATCATATGAAAAAATCGGGTGATAAGCGATATCATCTGGCACGTCAATCAATGAACCGACTGCAAAATCAATATCATTAGCACGTAACAATCCCATGCCATCACGTCCCGTCACATTATGTAATCGTAATCGAATGCCTGGGTATGCAGCATTAAATCGTTTCATAATTTCTGGTAGAATATATAAAATAGTCGATTCGCCTGCTGCAATATTGAGTTCACCAATTTCTAAACTGCCACAGTGAACGGCAAATGACTCGGGTAAAGCATCAATTCCTTCTACTAGTGGTAGTGATAATTCATATAGAATCTTTCCTTGAGGCGTTAATTCTATTGATGAACCACGTCTTTCAAAGAGAGAGATATCCATTTCCCTTTCCAATGCTTTAATTTGCAAGGAAACAGAGGGTTGACTTAAAAATAAACGCTCGGCAGCTTTGGAGATGCTGCCAGTTTGTGCGGTATGACAGAATGCACGTAGTTGTTTTAAGCGATTTTGTTTGTAATAGAAACGATTAGGACCCATTATTTTTTACTGATTTCAGTTTTTTAACATGTATTTTAAACAACCAATTTAACATAATAAATGACTAAAATACTTGGAATTAAGCGTCATAAATAGCCGTTAACTGGGTTTTTAACCATTTATAATGCGATTAAATTATACTACAAACTGTTTGATAGATAGTTATTTTTTATGAAAGTCACTGAGTCTATGTAAGATCAGTGCTGAAGGAAGCCCGCGTGGGTCCAATTAGCGTAGCGTAATCGGACGCATGTTTAGTAGGTTATGTGCATGGAATTCTTTGAAACATGGGTTCGTAAAACGTGTAGCGGATTAGCCGTATTCCACGTTTCACCAATATGTCGCGCAAGGTATTTATTTACCTTGTGGTGTGATATAGATATTTCGATTTGCGGCGGCGAATAACATGCGTCCAATTACGCTACGCTAATCGGACCTCCACGGGCTTAAGATTTTTGGATGACCATGATTTTGTTTTAATCGAACGAATCTTGTAAATCAAGCAAATCCTAGTTCAGACAGCATCCTCGCAGGAGGCAAAACGCAGCATCATGCACCAAAAATGTCGAAATGGCAAAATAAATTATAAATCATCAGACTCTAAAAATTTCATAATGGTATTATGTAAAATATGAAGGTCGTTTGCTACTACATTCCAGACTTGATTCCAGTTTACATCAAAATATTGCGCATCCCAATCAGTTGTCGCCAAGGGATATTAGGCATTCTATTACGAGTTTCTTCAGACAATCTAACTGCGGCTTCCCCAATAATTTCAAGATGTCGAAGACACCATACTTGTATTAATTCATTGTGATCGAATTCTGCTTTTCCTTGGACAGCATAACGATTAATAGCGGCAATCGCTTCTAAAATATCGTGAAGTCGTTCTTGATCTAATCTCATAATAATATGATTTCATTCTTGATTTGTTCTCGAAAGCGGGGACGTAACGCGTGTTCATCGACCACATCTACTTTGCAACCTAATAAATCTTGTAAATCCATTAATAAACCACCTTGATCGAGTAAGCTACGTTGGGGTTCAAATTCCACTAGAAAATCTATATCACTCTCGTCTCGCATGTCGCCCCGCGCTACCGACCCAAATAAACGAATATTGTGAGCACCGTAGCGAGTGGCAAGTTGAAGTATTTGAGGTTTCAGTTGTCGAAGTTGTTGCAGAGAGTACATGAAATTTCCAATTTTGGTTGGGTTTAAATACAAAAATGTCCAAACCAAAATCCAAAATACTTTTAAATGAACAGAATCTAACATCATTCTGAAAATTCTTAAATTCTGTGAATTCTGATTCAGACCGCATCCTCGCAGGAGGCAAAACGCAGCATCATGCACCAAAAATGTCGAAACGACAAAGGTGTATAAGCGGAGCATCATATGCCTTTTAAGTATTGGTGCATGACGGCTTACGCCTTATGCACCCTACACGGGCTGATTTCAGTTTTTTAACATGTATTTTAAACAACCAATTTAACATAATAAATGACTAAAATACTTGGAATTAAGCGTCATAAATAGCCGTTAACTGGGTTTTTAACCATTTATAATGCGATTAAATTATACTACAAACTGTTTGATAGATAGTTATTTTTTATCCAATAGCGCGTAAAACTCCATCCTTCTTCAACCCGCGTAGGTCCAATAGCATTAAGTTAAGGAAATTTTGCTTCCCCCTTTACCAAAGGAGGATTGAGGTGGATTTTTTATATTTCAATTACTTAAATCCCCTTGCCCCCTTTAAAAAAGGGGGGGGAAATGCTTAACTTAATGGCATTGCCGCGTAGGTCCGATTACGCGTCGCTAATCGGACCTACACAGGCTATTTCGGTAACGGGAAATGACTCTCGACACCCAATTCTTTGATTTTGCGCGTTAATGTATTGCGTCCCCACCCTAATAATTTCGCCGCTTCTTGACGACGACCGCCAGTGTGTTTTAATGCGGTATTGATCATCACTGCTTCAAAACGGGGCAATGCTTCTTCTAAAAGAGCGTGTTTACCCAAAGTTAAACATTGTTCTGCCCAAAGTTGTAGCCCTTTTTCCCAATCTAAAGTGGATTCTGTTGTTGCTATTTGTGGACGTAATTCAGGTGGTAAATCGTCAAGTAAAATCTCCTGTCCTAATGCCATAACTGTTAGCCAACGACAAATATTTTCTAATTGGCGCACATTTCCAGCCCACGGTAATTGTGATAAATAACGTTCAGTTTCAATATGTAACGATTTTGGTTCAACGCTTAATTCACGGGCTGCCACTGATAAAAAATGTCGCATAAGTGCTGAAATGTCTTGTTGACGTTCGCGTAAAGGTGGAATGTGAATGCGTATTACGTTGATTCTATGATATAAATCTTCACGAAATTCACCTTCTTGTACACGTTTTTCTAAATCTTGATGGGTTGCTGCGATAATTCGGACATCGACTTTAAGCGCGGTGTGTCCGCCAACACGAAAAAATGTACCATCGGCTAAGACTCGTAACAAGCGCGTCTGTAATTCGGCAGGCATATCGCCAATTTCATCTAAAAATAAGGTGCCGCCATCTGCTTGTTCAAATCTGCCGTGTCGTTGGCTAAGCGCACCAGTAAAAGCGCCGCGTTCATGTCCAAATAGTTCGGATTCTAACAAATCTTTAGGAATTGCTGCCGTATTTAATGCAATAAAAGGGCGATTTGCACGTGGACTATGACGATGTAGTGCTTTAGCAACTAACTCTTTACCGGTGCCGGATTCTCCTGTAATTAATACAGTAATATGTGAACGTGACAAACGACCAATTGCACGAAATACTTCTTGCATAGTGGGTGCTGAACCAATAATTTCGCTAGTTTGAATAACATTATCAGAAACATTTGTAATTTCAGTATGACGTTGCATTGCTCGTTGCACCAAATCAACGGCATCGTCAACATCAAAGGGTTTGGGCAAATATTCAAAAGCACCTCCTCGATAGGCTGCAACAGTGCTGTCCAAATCAGAGTAAGCCGTCATGATAATCACTGGTATTTGCGGATATAAATCGGTTAATTGTCCCAATAACGTTAATCCGCTGGTGCCCGGCATTCTAATATCGGTAATAATTACATTCGGTACAATATCGTTTAATTTTGACAACACATTATTCGCATTTTCAAATGCCACTACCTCTATATTCGCTTGATTTAATGCTTTTTCTAACACCCAGCGAATTGATTTATCGTCATCGATTATCCACACTATTGTGCGTGTTTTCATCAATTTATTCCACCCAATTGTTGTTATATTAAGGCTTTCTCAAGTGAACCAATTATGTTATTAAGAGCCCGTTTAGCAATTTCCAAGCCGCTGTTGATTGAGCAAGAGATTGCCTTACTAAAAGAGTATAATCGAAAGGATTAATTGTACAAAAATGGGGAAAAGCCTATTGTTTTGCACTTAATTAGTGCATACAATGCCTGTTAAGTAAAGTTTTAATTCAATTAAGTAACTTATTATTTAAGTTTTACTAATAAAATTAAATAGATATAAGAATAATTATTAGAAAAGTGAATTTATCCATAGATAACATTTACACTCTACACAATAATCCGTAAAATCATCTTTTTTACCCCAGTGCTTGGGTTCTCAAATTAACCGGAGTGACTATGACAAATCGCATTAATTTTACTCATCCTCTAGTATTTTTTTCCTTAATGGGTATTTTTTCTTTTCTTAGCTACCACATCGAACACATTTTAGGCATTGGCGCAGCTATCGTTTTCGTCATGTGGGCAACAGCTACAATTTATGCTTTTAACTCAATTAAGAAAAGACAATTAAGTTACAATCATCCTACGACATTTTTTGTCTTGATGACCACATTCACACTCGCTGGCTACTATATACAAACAACACTCAATATCGAAACTTTTATTTTAATGGTCGTTTGGTTAGTCGCCAGTTATTTCACCTTAATCTGGCTAAAACGCAATCGTAAGGCAGAACAACAGTTATCTTACTTGTTAGCGGCTCAATTTATTGCTATTGCGATAGTAATGCCGATGTTATTAAATTATGTAAATTTAGAACAGTTTTGTGAACAAATAACCGTAACACGTGCGCTACCACATGAAACACATGTCACAATGAGTGAAGCTTTACTCAACAGCATTGAAAAAGTTATGTTATGGGGTTCACTCATTATTAGTTATTATGCTTTTCAAGTTGGACGTAAAACGAAAATAATGCTTGATACATCAAAATCATAAATAAACTACGAATACTTTTCTCCCTCGTTTGCGGGAGAAACTCATAAAATCACGACAAAAAACCTATTTTATAAATATAATCCCTAAAATTCGTAGTTTTAGCAATTACTCACTATAATTATAAAGAAGAAAGTCGTATCACGGAGGAATGCATAATGGCGAAAGAATATGATAGATTTCCAGAACCCAGTGAACGGTATATCAATGCCGCCGGTGATGTTTGCAGGGCATTGGCTGATTTAGCAGATATTTTAGAAGAACATCACGATCGCAAAGAAGAAATGCTCGGTAAAACCATGAAATTATTGGGTGCTGGCATTATCCTAATTGGTATTTTAGCGATCATGACTAGCTTGCAAATGTTTAAAATGATTGCCGGTTTAGACGATGACATGGGCATTATTAGTGCTGAAATGGTTTCCATTAAGGATTACATGGGTCATATGGAAAAGCAAATGACATTCATGGCAACTAATATGGATAACATGACAAAAGCAGTTGTTCCTATGTCAGAAGATATGCACGTTATGAACAGTAATTTTATAAAAATGACCGCTAACATGGACAATATTAACAATCATTTACATGATGTCAATCGACATTTAGGCGTAGTGAATGCACATTTAGGTACGATTAACACTCATTTAGTTGACGTAAATGTTAATATTAAACCTGTTTTATCTATGCAAAAAGATATGGAAACAATGGCAGATACAATTTCACAAATTCAATATGATACCGCACTCATGCGCCACGGTGTGATAGGAATTAATCGTGATGCACACACAGCCATGCATCCATTTTTAGTAATGTCAAATATGTTTCAATAAAAATGTGAATTATGCAGTTACTTACATTTTTTTTCATTAATACTAGGATTGCTGTCAATTGAAACCAACACCCAAAAAAGCGATTGTGTTGGTTTCAGGCGGCTTAGATTCAACAACCACCTTAGCAATTGCTACTTCACAAGGCTACGCTTGCTACGCACTGAGTTTTAACTATGGACAACGGCACTTAGCAGAATTAGAAGCGGCAAAGCGAATCGCCGCACAATTTTCTGTAGTTGAGCATAAATTAATTCACTTCAATTTGAATGAATTTGGTGGATCAGCCCTAACAGACACGCACTTAATTATTCCCACCACTGGAATTTCCAATGATATTCCAATCACTTACGTGCCTGCACGCAATAGCGTATTTTTAGCACTATCACTGAGTTGGGCAGAAGTATTAATGGCTTCCGACATTTTCATTGGAGTCAATGCCGTTGATTACTCTGGCTACCCTGATTGTCGCCCTGATTTTATCCACGCCTTTGAAAATATGGCAAATTTAGCCACCAAAGCCGGCGTAGAAGGTAGACAATTTCATATCCACACTCCCTTAATTCATCTAACAAAAGCACAAATTATTCAAACAGGCACCCAACTCGGTATTGATTTTAGCCAAACAGTTTCTTGTTATCAAGCAACATCAAAAGGTTTAGCATGTGGTGTTTGTGATGCCTGTCGTTTACGAATAGAGGGTTTTCGAGAAGCCGGACTTATCGATCCAACACGATACATTATATAACTTTACTCATTACTGACAAGCTTCACAATCAGGATCATCAATCAAGCAAGTGTTTGGTGTTTGCACGGTTAATTTTTCAACTTGACTAGCACTGGTTGTTCTTAGGTAATAAGTTGATTTTAATCCTTTTATCCAAGCCAATTTATACAAATTATCCATTTTACGTCCAGACGGTTGCGACATATATAAATTTAATGATTGGCTTTGATCAATCCATTTTTGTCGGCGTGATGCTGATTCGATTAACCATTGGGGTTCAATTTCAAATGCGGTTGCATATAACTGCTTTAATTTATTTGGAATTCTGTCAATCAGTGTCAAACTACCATTGTAAAATTTCAACTCGTTAATCATTGACTCATTCCATAATGATAGTTTTTTTAAGTCTTCTACCAAATAAGAATTAACAACAGTAAATTCCCCTGACAAATTGGATTTTACAAATAAATTTTGGTAAGTCGGCTCTATGGATTGAGTAACGCCACAAATGCTTGAAATTGTTGCTGTTGGCGCGATTGCCATACAATTGGAATTACGCATACCACTCACTTTTACTTGCTCTCTTAAACCGTACCAGTCTAAGCTAGATTCTTGTGATATTTCAATATGATTGATGCGCTGAGCAATGAGTTTTTCAATGCTATCGATCGGCAAAATACCTTGTTGCCACAAAGAACCTTCAAAAGAGCTATAAGCACCACGTTCTTTAGCCAAATTACTAGACGCTTTGATTGCATAATAACTGATGTTTTCCATAATTTTATCAGAAAAATCAATACATTCTTGCGAAGCGTAAGGAATTCTTAAACGGTAAAGCGCATCTTGAAAACCCATTATACCCAAACCAATTGGACGGTGCCGTAAATTGGCAACACGCGCTTGTGGAATTGAGTAGTAATTGATGTCAATAACATTATCTAACATTCGCATAGCAGTATTAATGGTTTTTTCTAATTTAACATAATCAATCTGTTGTTGCTCATTGATATGATTGGCTAAATTAATTGAACCTAAATTGCATACAGCGACTTCTTCTTGTGAGGTATTTAACGTTATTTCTGTACACAAATTAGATGAATGCACCACGCCTACGTGCTGTTGTGGGCTTCTAATGTTGCACGCATCTTTGAAAACTATCCATGGATGACCCGTTTCGTATAGCATTGTGAGCATTTTACGCCATAAATCAACTGCTGAAATGCGTTTATACAGTTTAATCTTGCCTTCATTGATCAGGCTTTCATAGCGCAAATAGGCATCTTTAAACGCAAGTCCATAGCATTCATGCAAATCAGGGGTTTCATTAGGTGAAAACAATGTCCATTGCCCATTTTCCATCACCCGTTGCATAAATAAATCGGGCACCCAATTCGCTGTGTTCATATCATGCGTACGACGTCGATCATCACCGGTATTTTTGCGTAATTCTAAAAATTCTTCAATATCAATATGCCATGTTTCTAAGTAAGCACAGCCAGAACCGCGTCGTTTACCTGATTGATTGAAAGCGACTAAACCATCATTAGCAATTTTCATAAAAGGTACGACGCCGCTAGATTTACCATTGGTGCCTTTAATGTGTGAACCCATGCCACGTACTTTTGACCAGTCATTACCAATGCCACCCGCATATTTTGAAAGTTGTGCGTTATCACTGATTGCGCTCATGATACCGGCTGCACTGTCTTCTATGGTACTCACAAAACAACTTGACAATTGTGGACGTAAAGTACCGGAATTAAATAAGGTAGGCGTGCTACACATAAAATCAAAAAGTGACAATAGATTATAAAATTCTATCGCACGTTTTTCTTTTTCAGTTTCATTAATCGCCAAACCCATAGCAACTCGCATAAATAAAGCTTGCGGTAATTCAAAACGATCACCATTTATTTGCAATAAATAACGATCATAAAGCGTTTGCAAGCCCAAATAATTCAACTGTAAATCACGCTCATTTTTCAAGGCTTGACCAAGTAAATTTAAATCAAATTCAGCTAATTGGGGATCGATTAATCCATGCTGAACACCATATTGGATATAGCGTGTAAAATAGCTAGAATCATCATGATCTAACACTACAAGTATATCAAAAGCCTCAATGCGCAATTGACTTAATAACAATCTGGCAGCAACATAACTATAGTTTGGTTCTTTTTCGATTAAAGAACGTGCTGACATGATTAAAACGTTATGCACTTCATTTTCAGAAATACCATCAAAAAGATTGCGAACGCTTTCTTTAATAACGACATCAGCACTGACGCCACTTAAATTGTCACACGCTTCATGAGTTAAATTATATAAAGTTTGCTCATTTAACGGATGTAAATTACCTTGTTTATCAGTTACATGTAAAACAGGTTTTTCCTTTTGCTGTTCAATACGCTGTTTTGCATGTTGTTCACGATAAATCACATAAGCGCGAGCCACTTTATGTTTTTCAGCACGCATCAACGCCAACTCGACTTGATCTTGTATATCCTCAATATGAATAGTATGAGTTTCTTTTGCGCGTCGTTTTACAGCGTTCACTACTTCATTAGTTAATTCATCCACGGTATATTCAAAATTCATCGCATCTTTTTCAACCGCTAAAAATGCCTTAGTGATGGCTAATTTTATTTTTTCTGCATCGAAACTGGTTAATTGTCCATTACGACGAATAACGCGGTATTGCGTCTGTAACACCCCTTTCTGTATCGTTGCCAATGATTCATCGTTAAACGTAGATGGAACTTCAAACATCATAACTACTCCCTAAGTACGGTTATAAATAACCTGTCAAAAAGATTTTGACTGAAAATTAGTAAAATGATACCTCACACTTCACTAAATTGCGAAAATACTAATTTGATTGATTTCAATAGTTATTTTCAAAGAGTCTTTGCGTTACGAATTGTTAGAATTAGATATTTTCTGATAGCTGTAGAATATAAAAAAATATAAAGACCTTTGCACATTCCCTTTATATCGCGTAAAATTTATATATTAAAAAAGTCACAGGAAAATTAAAATGGCGTGGAAACAACTGAATCAAATGATGCTTGCAGACGTGTTTACTTGTTTACTCATGAGTTGATAAATTACAGCAGATAGTAATCTGTAGTGCACAATGGCGTTAGCGTATTGCACCCTATACAGCTATAGTAAATTTTCAATCATAATTTAAAATCACAATTATATTAATATGATAAAGACAACACACCTTAATTATGTGCACAATTTTAGAGGAATTGCAATTATTTTGATTGTACTCAATCATTGTGTATATTGGCGCCCCTTTGATTGGACTGGACACGAAAGTACGCTTCAGTTTTTAATATTCTTAACTAAGGGCTCTTCTGTTTTCTTCATCTTTAGGAGTTACGCATTGACAGCGATGTAGTATTGTGGTAAACGATTCGAATTTGAACCACAGCCGCCACACCGATGCTTAGACAAACCACTCGCCCACCGACTGGGCGTTGCACCTTAGCGATGTACATAGGATTTTTGATGAGTGAACCAAAATCAGCAACTTGCTGTCGTTTAGCCGAAGTGATGGGGATTTCCCATGACAGCGTAAATCGCTTT
>DYNN01000078.1 GCA_020721045.1 Thiomargarita sp.
TGTTCACAAAATAATACTTTTGTCAATACCTCTATTTGACGACAGGCCCTAGTTATCGAACAAAAAGAAAAAGAAATTGAATATCTAAAACAACAAAATACTGATTTGCGTAAGATGATCGATTTATTAGAAAAATAACTGTAATCCTAATGATTTCAATCTATTCATTTTCTTTCTTGCCTTAACGATATTTTACTCGTCACTATCTGGGAACTTTCCCTTGCGATTTATCTACTCACTACTTTTTCCATCACAGTTTGAGTCCAAGACATGAAGCATTCTTGAAACCCTTTGACTGACAGTCTTGATATGACATAGGCAATGCAATCCAGCCGTCCGCACCGCTGATAATTCCGCAAATCACTAACACGATGATCCATTAACGCATGCGGTTTCTTTCGCTCTATGCGTGGGTCTTGCAGGGATGAAAAGTGTTCTATAATGTTCGTGTTCACGTGGATATTCCTGATTAGAAATTCAAATTGGATTATTTCTAACTTTCTTTTTTCAGGCAAGTTTTAATGCGTTTGCCCTGAGTACAACCCCTCTTATATCCACAATTAATATAGATAAAAAAATTTCAGATTTTAATTTCTCTAATTTTTCTCTATAATTACGCAAGTTGCGATGTTATCCATTGGTATGATATCGAAACCTACTTTTTCGTGTGCTCACTCAATTTTGAGTCACATTTATTTATTAAATCACACATATACCGTCACATTTATTGGGGTGCTCATGGCAAGAGTCAATAAATGGGGTGTATGGAGGATTAAAACCCTAACTTGGAGTCAACTATGTCAAACGTATCTATGCGTCAAATGTTAGAAGCTGGCGTGCACTTTGGACACCAAACTCGTTATTGGAATCCATTGATGGGTCCTTATATTTTCGGCGAACGCAATAAAATCCATATCATTAATCTCGAACATACGTTGCCTATGTACAACGATGCAGCTAATTTTGTCGGTAAATTGGCAGCTAAAAAAGGTTCTATTTTGTTTGTCGGTACTAAACGCGCAGCTCAAGAATCCGTTAAACAAGCGGCTATTCGTTGTGGTATGCCTTATATTAATCGTCGCTGGTTGGGCGGTATGCTCACTAACTACAAAACAGTCAAAGCTTCAATTAAGCGTCTAAAAGACTTAGAACTCATGACTTTGGACGGTACTTTAAACATGCTTTCAAAAAAAGAAGCTTTGTCTCGTACCCGTGAATTAGAAAAGCTTGAACGCAGTTTAGGCGGTATTAAAGACATGAACGGTTTGCCCGATGCGCTTTTTATCGTTGATGTGGGTCACGAAAAAATCGCAGTTGCCGAAGCGGTAAAATTGAACATCCCTATTATTGGCATTGTCGACAGCAACAACAGTCCTTTAAACATCGATTATATTATCCCCGGTAATGATGATGCAATTCGGTCAATTAATTTGTATACCGGCGGTATTGCAGATTCTATTATTGAAAGTAAACAGTCTAGTTTGCAAATGTCAGGGCTCGAAAATGATTTTGTTGAACAATTCGAAAACGATGCTAAAGCTAATGGTGATGCAGCTAGTCAAGAAAGCGCAGCATCCGTAACATCTGGCGAATAGTACTTTAATAATTTAAACTCCCATTTTTAATCAAGAGGTTACATAAATATGGAAATTACGGCAGCATTGGTCAAAGAGCTGCGTGAGCGCACCGGGTCTGGTATGATGGAATGTAAGAAAGCACTCGTGGAAAATCAAGGTGATATTGAAGCAGCGATTGAGGCAATGCGTAAATCGGGGCAAGCCAAAGCCGCGAAAAAAGCCGGTCGGATTGCAGCTGAAGGTTTGATTGTGATTCAACAACAACATAACCGTGCTGCGATGGTCGAAGTCAATTGTGAAACCGATTTTGTTTCTAAAGGCGATGATTTTAAAGATTTTTGTCAAAATATTGTTGATGCTATTTTACGCGATCAACCTGCAGATTTAGCCGCACTGATGAGCAGTAAACTGGCAACTGGTAAAACCATTGAAGAAACGCGTAATGATTTGATTGCCAAAATTGGTGAGAATATGAATGTGCGTCGTTTCACTTTAATGCAAGCGCAGGCAGGTGGTTTGTTAGGGGTGTATTTGCATGGTGTGCGGATTGGGGTTGTTGTCGATATGCAAGGCGGTAATGACGAAGTGGCGAAAGATGTGGCGATGCATATTGCTGCTAGCCGTCCTATCTGTATTGATGCCAGTGGTGTGCCAGCTGAAACCGTTGCTAAAGAAAAAGAAATTTTTGCAGCACAAGCGGCGGCGAGTGGTAAACCGGCTGATATTATTGAGAAAATGGTTGATGGTCGGGTGAAGAAGTTCTTAGGTGAAGTCACTTTAGTAGGACAACCTTTTGTCAAAGACCCTGATCAAACTGTTGGTAAATTACTAGCTGCACAAAAAGCCACTGTCAGTCGTTTTGAACGCTTTGAAGTGGGTGAAGGCATTGAGAAGAAAGTCGATAATTTTGTTGAAGAAGTGATGCAGCAAGCTAAAGGCGGTTAGTGTTTTGAACGTAGAAACAGGGCTTTGCCTTGTTTTTACAATATTTTAGAAATCAGCTAGGAATTATCATTTATGGAAGAATCGCCAACTTATCAACGTGTTTTGCTAAAGCTGAGTGGGGAAGCATTGATGGGCAATACGGGTTATGGCATTGATCCCCAGATTATGCGTCGCGTTGCAGGTGAAGTGCGTGATATTGTAAAACTCGGTGTACAGTTAGCGTTAGTCATTGGGGGCGGTAATATTTTTCGGGGTGCCGGATTGACTGCCAGTGGCATTGATCGCGTTTCTGCTGATTATATGGGAATGTTAGCTACTGTGATCAATGGGTTAGCGATGCAAGATGCTTTATCAAAGGTGGAAATCGATGCGCGTGTGATGTCTGCTATTCGGATTGAGGCGATGTGTGAAGATTATACTCGTCGTAAGGCAATGAGTTATTTGAAAAAAGGCAGAGTGGTTATTTTTTCCGGTGGTACAGGTAATCCTTTTTTTACTACAGATTCTGCTGCCAGTTTGCGTGCGATTGAAATTGGTGCTGATTTGATGATTAAAGCCACTAAAGTCGATGGTGTTTATTCCGCTGATCCGGTCAATCATCCTGATGCAGAACGTTTTACCCATTTGAGTTATAATGATGTATTAGCACAGCAATTGGGTGTGATGGATACCACAGCCATTGTGCTATGTCGAGATAATAAAATGCCTTTACGTGTGTTGAATATGGGCAAGCCGGGTGCATTAAAACAAGCGATTTTTGGACAAGAAGAAGGCACTTTAATTCAGTAAGTTTTAACAGGATGCGGTTTTTCCCCATCCTGCTTATTGTTGAAGTTTAGTTACATCGTAGAAACATTAGGCGGTTGTGGAATTATTTTTTCTATTTCTACATCGGCTGCTCGTGTGGGATAGTTTAATTGTAATACTTGTTGTGCGCTTTCTTGCAAATCTTTCATTCCCAATAGTTGGTAAGCCGTTGCCATTAATTCTAATGCTTTGGGTACGGCTGGCGTGCTTTGGTAAGATTTAACAACTGTATTTGCTCGATTAGCTGCTGCCACGTAAGCACCGCGTTTTAAATAAAATTCAGCGATATGCAATTCATGTTCTGCTAAGGTATTACGTAAATAAACCATTCTTTGTTTGGCATCTGCCGTATACTGACTGTCAGGAAAACGGGTAATTAGATCGGAAAACGCATAGAATGCATCGAGTGCCGCACCTTGATCGCGTTGTGAATGGTCGATCGGTAGGTAACGATCTAAAATACCAATGTTTTGTTCAAAATTAACCAGCCCTTTTAGATAATATGCGTAATCAACATAAGGATGAGTAGGATAAGTTTTGATAAATCGATCAGCGGCTACGGTTGCAGATTCTGGTTCTTCAAATCGATAATAGGCATAAATCATATCCAATTGTGCTTGTTGAGAAATTAATTCAAATGGAAACCGTGCTTCTAATATTTCGTAATATTTAATGGCACCTTCATAATCACCGCGATTTAAAGCTTCTTTGGCTACAACATAAATATCCTTGGCAGACCAAGTTGACGTTTCATCTTCTGGCGTATCTAACATACTACAACCTGTGATACTTAATAAAATCCAGATAAAAACGCTTACAATACGCATAATCACCTCATTTAATTTATGACAAATGTACTACAGTTTAATAAAAAAATTCCATTAGAATTAGCGGGAGCCCGTCTGGATAAGACTTTAGCAGAACTTTTTCCCGATTATTCGCGTGCCCGATTACAGCAATGGATAAAAGATGGGCATGTGTTAGTAGATAGTATGGTATTACGGAGCAAAGATAAAGTACAAGGGGGGGAAGAGATTCAAATTATCGCTCCTTTGGTGGATGAAGTTGGGTGGATTGCGCAATCATTGCCTTTGAATATTTTGTATGAAGATCAGGATATACTCGTTATTAATAAGGCGGCTGGTGTTGTGGTACATCCGGGGGCGGGTAATCAAGATCATACTTTAGTCAATGCGTTATTGCATCATGCACCCGAATTAGCACAATTGCCACGTGCGGGTATTGTACATCGAATTGATAAAGAAACCAGCGGATTGTTAGTGGTTGCGCGTTCTCTTTCTGCACATCATCATTTGATTGAACAATTACAAGCACATGAATTTAAAAGAGAATATCAAGCTGTGATCGTTGGGGTGTTAATTGCAGGCGGAACAATCGATGCACCGATTGGCAGACATCCAACTCAACGTACACGCATGGCTGTGGTGACTCACGGTGGTAAACCGGCTGTGACGCATTATCGCGTGATTGAACGTTATCGGTTGCATACTTACATTCGGGTACAATTGGAAACCGGTAGAACGCATCAAATTCGGGTGCATATGGCGTACAAACGGCTGAATTTAGTGGGTGATCCGGTTTATGGTGGACGGTTACAGTTGCCACCTCATTGTCATGAAAGTTTAAAAATTCAGTTGCAACAATTCTCTCGTCAAGCATTACATGCGATCAGTTTGGGTTTGATGCATCCACGCACGGGTGAATTTATGGAGTGGAGTGTGCCTTTACCTGATGATATGCAACAATTACTTGCGGCTTTGGCATTAGATAAAAAAGAATCTTAGCATAGTGGTATTGAGTGTTTCTTTGTTGCAGTTGTACAATATAATAAATTGAAGAATTGAACCTTTTTGCTTTATTATGTCAAAATTCAATCCTTCTTTTATGGAGTTTACAGTGAAAATAAAATTGCTTTTCTTTGTGTTTACTTTATTTATCATGGGGTGCACTGAAAAGGCATCTGATAAATTGATTTGGGATATGCCTACACCTTATGCAGAATCTGTTTTTCACACTCAAAATATTAATCAATTCGCCAAGGATGTTGAACGAATTACTGAAGGGGATTTAATTATTCGCGTACATCCTGATGCATCACTATACAAACATCCCGAGATAAAATATGCAGTGCGCAATGGACAAGTGCCTTTGGGTGAAATTTTGATGTCGTTGTTAGGTAATGAACATCCTATTTATCAAATTGATTCTTTGCCTTTATTGGCAACTAATTATGAACAAGCACGTAAATTGTGGCAAGCTTCCCGCCAAGAAACTGAAGAATTATTGGCAAAAGATAACCTTATATTACTTTTTGCTGTGCCTTGGCCTCCACAAGGTTTGTACATTAAAAGAGAAATTTCTTCTTTGGAAGATATGCGAGGTTTAAAAATACGTGTTTACAATGCCATGCTTTCACGATTAGTTGAACTCATGGGAGGCAATCCTACTACAGTTCAAACGCCTGAAATTCAACAGGCATTTAGCACGGGTATTATCGATGCGATGATTACTTCTGCCAGTACGGGTGCAAGTAGCCAAGTATGGGATTATATTGGATATTATTATGATATTCAGGCTTGGATTCCTAAAAATATGGTCATTGCGAATAAAGAAGTGTTTGAAAGTTTGCCAAAAAATTTACAGGAAGGTATTTTACAAGCGGCTGCTGAGGCTGAAAAACGAGGTTGGGGAATGAGTGAGCAAGAAACTATTATTAAAACACAGGAATTAATTGATCATCATGTGCAAGTTCTTCAACCCAGTTCTACTTTCAGTGAAGGTTTGCAGGCAATCAGAAAAAAGATGTTAACAGAATGGGCACAGGAAGCGGGGGTGCATGGAGAAAAAATATTGAAAGCGTTTGAAAATTAACAATTAATGTATGTGTATTATCATGTACATGAAGACAAAAATTACTGTAAACTATTTGTTTTTAATGCCATTCTATTCAATTTGAAGGTAAAGAAAATATGAGAATAATCAATCTATTACTTGTCATGACCTTGCTTTATCTCACAGGATGTGGTGAACAATCTAGTGGGATTAATTGGGATATGCCTACGCCTTATACTGAAACTGTGTTTCATACAAAAAATATTGAACAATTTACCAAAGATATAAAACAAGCAACGCAAAATGTTTTATCCATTCGGGTACACGCTGGTGCTTCTTTGTATAAGCATACTGAAATTAAACGTGCAGTACGGGGTGGACAGGTGGCGATTGGTGAAGTACTTATATCGTTGCTCAGTAATGAAGACCCCTTGTTTCAAATCGACGTATTACCGTTGTTAGCTACTGATTACGCACAAGCTAGAATTTTATGGCAAACTTCTCGGGTTGCAATTGAAAAGGTATTAGATGAGAAGGGATTGAAATTGCTTTTTGCCGTTCCTTGGCCCCCACAAGGTTTGTATAGTAAGAAAGCGATTAGCTCATTAGAAGATATCAAGGGATTGAAAATTCGTGCTTACAATGCAATGCTGTCTCGCTTAGTTGAATTGATGGGCGGTATTCCAACAACGGTACAAGAACCTGAGATTCAACAAGCATTTAGCACAGGTATTATTGATGCAATGATGACATCGCCTTCGACTGGTGTTAGTAGTCAAGCGTGGGATTATGTGAACTATTATTATGATTTTCAAGCTTGGATTCCTAAAAATATGGTCATTATGAATAAAGAAATTTTTGCTGAGTTATCGCCTATCATGCAAAAACAAGTACTTCAAGCGGCAGCAAAAGCTGAGGAACGCGGTTGGGCAATGAGTGCTAAAGAAACCAATGATAAAATTGCAATTATGGCAGAGCACGGTGTACAGATTATGCAGCCTAACCAAAAGCTAAAACAAGAACTTTCTCTTATTAGGCAACAAATGGCACAAGAATGGCTCAAAGAAGCGGGTGGAGAAGGTGAAACGATATTATCAAGTTATTTACAAGATGCCTATCAACACAGTCTAACTGAAAAAACCAGCGCATTAACTTCAGGTCTAAATAATACTGAACAACCTAAGTGATAAGGAATAATGATGAATTTAGATTGGTTATACCGTAGTAGTGCAGTTTTAGCTGCTTTATGTTTAATCGCGATTGTGCTGTTAATTCTAGCGCAAATTATTGGCAGATTTTACGGATTTGTCATTCCATCCGCTGACGATTTTGCCGGTTATTGTATGGGGGCATCGACTTTTTTTGCTCTTGCGCATACATTGCGTTCTGGTGGACATATTCGCGTGACAATGTTAATTAATCATGTTCCTAAACCTATTGCCCGCGGATTAGAATTTTTTTGCGTAATATTTGCCATCTTATTAACCAGTTATTTTGCTTGGTTTATGGTCAAAGTCGCTTTAGAAAGCTATCATTTTGGAGATGTTTCACAAGGTCATTTTCCCACGCCACTATGGATTCCTCAAAGTGCATTAGCGGCTGGTGCTGTTGTCCTTTGTATTTCTTTTGTTGATGATTTTATACGGATGCTGTTTGGTTATACGCCTACCTATCATGAAAATAACACGACTAATAATGAATAATTCTTCTCATTTCTTCATAAAAATAAAGAACAACTCATGGACCCTTTACTCTCTGCTTTACTGTTAATTATTATTTTATTTAGCTTACTCGCTGCTGGTGTTTGGATAGCTATTGCATTGTTTGGTGTTGGCTTGATTGGTTTAGCGGCTTTTGGTAACGTTTCGCTAAGCGTTATTGGTGAAAGAATGGCGACGACCACTTGGGGTGCAAGTGCTACTTGGACATTGACCGCTTTACCCCTTTTCATTTGGATGGGAGAAATTCTATTTCGCACGCGCCTATCAGAAGACTTATTTCGTGGCTTATCACCTTGGCTAGCCCATTTACGCGGTCGTTTACTGCATGTTAATGTTGTTGGTTCAGCTATTTTTGCAGCAGTCTCTGGCTCATCTGCGGCAACTGCGGCGACGATTGGAAAAATATCGCTACCAGAATTGCGCAAGCGTGGATATAGCGAAAAGATAAGCGTTGGCAGTTTAGGCGGCGCAGCTACTTTGGGATTACTTATTCCGCCTTCTATCATTTTTATTGTTTATGGAATTTCGGCAGAAGTGTCCATTGCGCGTTTATTTATCGCTGGGATTCTACCCGGTATCTTATTAGTCGTTTTATTCATGGGATATATCATGTTATGGGCAACTTTACATCCCGATGAAATTCCACAAGAAGTGACTGAAAGTTATAAATGGCGTGACAAAATTCGTGCTTCTAGCGGTTTAATTCCTATTACTTTGCTTATAATCGGCGTGTTAGGGTCCTTATACGTTGGACTGGCAACACCAACGGAAGCCGCGGCATTGGGTGTTATTGGTGCATTAATTCTTTCATTGTTTTCTAGGACGTTATCATGGAATACTTTTTCAGACAGTTTAATGGGCGCAACCCGCACTTCTTGCATGATCGGATTTATTTTAGCCGGCGCTGCTTTTTTAACTGTTATGATGGGTTTTACCGGTATTCCTAAACTACTTGCAGAATGGATTCAATCTCTACAATTATCACCTTATGCATTGCTTGCTGTTTTAACTTTATTTTTCATCGTATTGGGATGTTTTTTAGATGGAATTTCGGTTGTCGTATTAACCACTTCTGTGATCTTACCCATGATTGAGCAAGCGGGTATTGATAAATTATGGTTTGGAGTTTACGTGGTGATTGTCGTGGAAATGTCGCAAATTACCCCACCGGTTGGATTTAATTTATTTGTATTACAAGGACTTACTGGACATCATATTTTTTATTTAGCGCGCGCGGCATTACCTTTCTTTTTATTATTATTGCTTGCCATTTTGTTAATTATCGTCTTTCCTGCTATTGTCACTTGGCTACCACAGCATATGATTATGCGATGAAATCTGAGCGGAAGCGCATTAAGTGCCATTGATGCGCTTCATCTGCAAACTTAGTTTTTCAAAAAAATTCTGCTTGGTGTCTTTTTGGCAGATTATTAAAATGCTTCTCCAATCCGTATAAAATAATATTATTGTGTGGCTTCACCTAATGGGGTTACCATATTGGAAAGTCCATGTTTTTTAAGTAAACGATAAGTATTTCGTTCACTGACACCTAATGCTTTTGCAACTTTGGAACGATGCCCTGAATATTTATTAAGTAGCGATTTGAGATAATAACCTTCAATTTCTTCCAAAGTGGGTTCATGATCAAAACTCAGTTCGCAACGGAAATTTCTTTTGATTGGACTGCTGCTAAATGTTAGATTTTCAGGGCGAATATTGGGTTTATCACCGGATAAAATGATCGCCCTTTCTACCACATTTTTTAATTCCCGCACATTACCTGGCCAATGATAAGCAATCAGTTGTTTCATTGTAGTCGATGTCACTGTCTTATTGATTCGACGGGAAAAACTATGATTTTGTAAGAAATTTTGTACAATATCCGGAATATCTTCTCGCCGTTCACGTAAAGGTGGAATGGTAATGACAAATGCACTGAGACGATAGAATAAATCTGGACGAAAACCACCGTTTAAGCTCATTTGTTCTAAATCACAATTGGTTGCCGCAACAATACGCACGTCTGCGACCAAATCTTTAGTACCGCCTAAACGACGAAAAGTACTGGTTTCCAGCACGCGAAGTAACTTTGCTTGAATAGGTGCTTCGATTTCACCGATTTCATCTAAAAAAAGCGTACCATTTTCTGCACCTTCAATCAGTCCTTTTTTTTGCCGATCAGCTCCGGTAAAAGAACCTTTTTCATGTCCAAACAGCTCTGATTCAAATAGTTTTTCTTGTAATGAACAGCAGTCTAGTGCAACAAAATTGCGATTAACGCGTTCACTGTGTTTATGAATTTCTGCAGCAACCAGTTCTTTACCAGTGCCACTTTCTCCTTGAATTAATACAGTCATATCAGTGGGTGCAACCGCTCTAATTAATTCATGTACTTTTCCAATTGCTTTGCTATTACCAACCATGTGTTTGCTTTGGCGACGATCTTGTAGCTGGGCTTTACAAAATTGATAATCTTGACGCAGTGTGGCGGTTTCTAATACTCGCTGAATGGTGACTTCTAATTCATCTAAATTAACCGGTTTGACTAAGTATTCAGCAGCACCGGCTTTCATAGCATTGACAGCATCTCTTACAGAACCATAGGCGGTGAGTAGAACAACGGGAATGCCATTACCAATTTCTTTAAGTAAATCAATGCCTGTACCATCGGGTAAGCGGCTATCAAGTAGAATTAATGCGGGCTCGTGTTTTGCTAAAAAATTGCGTGCTTCAGCTAAACAATTAACACCTTCAGCGCGGTATTTTATTTTTTGTAGTGTTTGTACTAAAAATTGGTTGAGTACACTATCATCTTCGACAATAAGAATAGTAGGATTTGTCATGCGTCAACTTCCTCAGTGGTATAACTTTGAATATCAGGCAAAATTACGATAAATGAACTGCCATGCTTTGCGCCATTACGTGCTTCAATTTGTCCTTTGTAGCGTGTCACAATTGCTTTACAGATGGTTAAACCAAGTCCTGTCCCTACTTTACCATCTGCACGATGACTAAAAAAAGGTTCAAAAATTTTCTCTAACAATTGTGTTGGTATGCCACAACCGGTATCCGTAATGGTAAGCCTTATATTTTCCTGTTCATGATCTAAGTAAATATCAATTTCACCACCTTGTGGCATCGCGTGAAAAGCATTTTGCAACAAGTTTAATATTAGCATACGTATATCACTCTCTGTGCTCAACACACGATATTGTTTTTGTTCATCAATATGTGAATGGATGATGATATTTTGCGTATGGCTATCGAAATTCAACAGAGAAACGGTTTCAAATACGGCTTCATTGAGAGAAACTAATTGTAATCTTTCGCCACCCGGCGTAGCTAATTTTAGTAAACGTTGTGTGACATCAATACACCTATCGATTTGTTTATCAACTAAATTTAAATAATTATGCGCAACTTTAATGTCTGCTTGTGGCATCATTAGTGTTTGTAAGGTAGATTGTAAAGCTAATCTTATAGAGGAAAGAGGATTACAAATTTCATGTGCGACACCCGCAGCTAGCTGTCCTAGTGCAGATAATTTTTGTTCTTGAGAAAATTCGATTGTTTGGGTTAAATCACGAATAGATTCAACAACAAAAGTTTGTTCAATGCCGTTGAGTGTGACGTGCATAGGCGCAGCACACACTTCGACTGGCAACTTACTTCCATCTATACACACATGCTCTGTTATTAATTTAACTTCAAGCCCAGTTTTATTGATTTCGTGCAGTGGACAAGTGAATAATGTGGTTGGACATGCTTGATTCATCTGGTAACTAGAAGTGTAACATTTGGTATGAGCATCATTCGTGTTAGGTAAATTAAGTTGTTGATAATAAGCCATATTTGCGTTAATTATAGTATAATTATTATCAATAACACGAATACCATCTGGAATTGCGTCAATCAGAGATTGTAAAAATATTTTTTGTTCTTCTATTTGACGTAGACTATTTTGTAAATTAGCTGCCATTTGATTAAAAGTTTGTGCTAATACACCCAATTCATCTTGGGAAGTCACAGTAACACGGATGCCAAATTCACCACAAGAAAGCGCACGGCTGGCTTGTACAAGTTGATTAACAGGCAGCAAAACAAAACGACGCATGAACCAACCCATAGTAAATAACGATAAAAGTACCACAAAACTACCTGCACTGATCAGAATTAAGCTACTTTGACTGGCTTTTTCTCGAATAGTGCCAGCATCATAATCAACGAATAAAATACCATTAATTGGTTTAGTCGCAATTGTACCATGACAGCGTATACAAGCCGGCTTGTTATATACGGGATTGATACTACGTAGTATTTCATCTCCTTGTTCGTTAATAATAAATTGGGTAAAAGGTGCGGTTAAATCATTATAATCAGTCAAATCATTTCCCTTGGGTGGAATCAAATGAGTGCCCAATAAATCGGGATTAGAAGCAAAACGAATTTCATGGTTGGGATTAATAATAAAAGCATTACGAATATTTTGCTGTTGCCCTAAATGATTGATAATATTTCTTAAACCATCTAAATCTTGTTTGAGCATGGCATTTTCTAAAGCAGCTTGCAAAGCCCGATTCACACTAGCAGAGGCAACACTACGCTCATGAGCAAGCTGACTGTGATACATTTGAACGAAGAGCAATAAAAAAATAAGAGAAGCTGTGAGTAAACAAACGCCCATTACAAAAATAAACTTATGGCTTAAATGTTGGGTAAGCCACCGTGTAAATGCTGAAAACATAGATATACCCAATCCTTTTTTCTCTTTGCTAAAAATTATCAAGTGACGTTTTAACGATAAATTGTGACTATAAAATAATAATGATGAATCTATAAAATATTAAGGTAAAATATGCCGTGTACTAGTCACAATTGTTCTATTACTTATCAAACTGACAACTTGGCAGTGTATGGTGTAACTGAATTTTTTTTAGTATGTTATACCGAAAAATATATTTTTAAAAATAATTTCTTACATAAAATATCATTACTGGTACGTGATTTGCTCACGTCAGCAATTTTAGTGCAGGATAAAGGAATTATCTATACAAATTACGCAACTAGAAGGCAAATCTATGCAAAATAAACAGTGCTCTTCATTAAAACTCTTCGGTGTATTTGTTCTATGCTGCTCCGCACAGGTCAATTTGTGTGCGGCAGAAGAGACGACTGCAAACGATATTGACGAATATCCCGTTGCTGGGACTACACCTGAACAACGCCCATCAGGAGCACCTGTATTAAAGAAAGTGGTGAAAAATGATGCTTGGTACCAAAATGCATTAAAGGGTATAGAATATCCACAAACGGAAGGTGGTATACAATTGTTTAATTTGTTGTTACAGCAAGGAAATTGGTATAGTCCATTTATACATCCTGGTATGGTAGGAAAATATGACATTCGTAATATGCATCAACAACAAATTGCCCCTTCTGATAAAACAGTGCAAACTGTAAAAGAACTTGATGATAGCACGACTGTAAACAAGTAAGCAGCGTCATAATCCGCTCTTCAAAACCATCTATTTCCTCTCATAGGGATTATGTGCCTAACAATCGCTTGTTTCAAGTTGCGGGCAATCTCGAATACTCGTAGTACATTATTATAACATCTTGTGGGTATAAAAATTATATCCGCAAGGTTAGCTCCTATCGAATGACAACGCAAATAAATTAAGGTAAAGCGTTTTTTAGCATGTCATTCTGACGTAATGACCTATTCTTGAGTATTATTATGTAATACTCCGTCTCATTCCATTAATTACTAGATGTCATTTTTATGAAAAAAATACGGTTACTTTACATAATTATTTAAGGAATAATAATGACTTTTAATTAAAAAATGTTATCATTAAAAACGTAATATAAGAAATTTTGATGAATAATTTAGTTTAAAATTACCTATGTAGGAATTAAAATTATCTAAATCAATATCCTGCCTGACCCATCTTTAAAGTAAAGTGATAATTGATTCATACAACTTATTGATAATGAAAAAAATATATTAAGGAGAGATTGATGATTAAAATAAAGTATTTAAAGAAATTTTTTAGAGTTTATATTTTTTTCAGTGGCTTAATTATCACATCTCATGTATCTGCTGATCTGATGCTCGGTATGGGAGGTATGTCTGGCATGACAGGAATGTCTGGCATGGAAGGTATGGTTACCATGTATGGTATGGATACTATGACCGGTATGCGCAGCGTATCCTATGGTTTTATTGCGGAAAATATATTAGGTAGTCGCGGTTGGTATGAACGTCGTGAAAGCGGACAATTAATCTTGTACCCTACTACAAATTTATACAATGGAATGTACGGTATTAATACATCTATGATGGGTATGGAATATTCTGGAAATATGAATGGAATGACAGGTATGTCAGGCATGACCAGCATGTTAGGTGGTATGTCACCCATGAGTTCAATTTCCTCCGTTGCGATGGTGAGTAATACAGGAAAAATAAGTGGTAGTTCACAAGGATGGTATTGGATTGCACCAACTGGACAGCTCATATTAACACCCGTTTACAATATATACGGTTCAATGGAAATAACAGAAGAAGTTGATAGCAACGATTTAGACAAAACTTCTGATAATAAAAATTCGCAAGACAGTATCGATGATAATATAAAATCGCAAACAAAGTAGAAGTATTGAAAACTAGCAAATCACAGAATTAAACTACTCATTCTGTCAATGTGACATGATATAAGTGAATCATCTAAATGGTTCTATTATCAAACATAAACAAATAATTATGTAAAATAACTATTTAAATAGCATACCATTACTGGTATATGGTTTGCTCAATTCGTACTAGATTGTTGTTTGGGAAGCAGTCTTCACTTAATTATTGACGATAAACATGAGAGGGTAATTATGAAAAATAAGAATGGTTTATGCTTGTTCGCTTTAGTCACTGCATTTTCACTAGGAACAACATCATATGCGGGTGAATATCCTGTTGCTGGTGAAAATCCTTCTCAACGACCTGCAGGCGCACCAACTATTAAAGAATTCTCAAAAAATGATGCGTGGTATGAGCAGGCATTATACGGAATTCAGAAACCGGCTGTGATTCCTACTTATGCAAGTACTCGTTACCCTGATCCATTTACGGGTAGTTTGCGTTTATTTTTGCTAGACCAAGGAAATTGGTATAACCCATTTACTCGTCCTGGCATGGTTGGGTATTATGATATTCGCAGTTGGCATGTTGCGAAAAAATAATGATATTACAGTTAATTCCTGAATCTCATTAGTCATAATATAGTAGCTTTAAAATGAGGGTAACATTGTGCTGAGCAATGTTATCCACTTTCAGTATTTGATCTTCCTTCAAAATAAAAAATTTGCAAGTAAATTGAATAATTAATTTTATCATCAATTTTTACTATTTTAACTTATTGATTAATTGTAAATTTTCTATATATTATGCGAACAAAGATGTATCTGTGCATCGTAATTATGTCATAATGACATTAATTGTACGAATAGTATTCGCGAAAGCAAATATTTTTAAATCATGAAAAATAAATATTTATCAATACGTTAATCAAATTTTTTATTGTGTGGCGTAGTCCTTGCGTTCATTAGGTATCATTATGTTCCAATTTATAACTCTGAATAGCGGTACGTTGCCCTTAGGATGGATTCACCCAAGTGATCCGCTTGGTTAAGGTGTTACTATCACTACTGACGATTCGGGTGTTTCTTTACAATTTATCTTTAAGATCGCTAAGTACCCTTTGGATTTAAGAAATGGTTCTGCAATCGTGATCACAATAACAACTCTGCAAATAACACAATATCACTATTCTAAAAAATTATGATTTTTTGTAAGCTAAAGGAGAAATATTACATGGTTGACATGCGTAAATTTAAAAAAGCTCTTGGTCTTGCTGCCATCGTTGGTAGTTTAGTTGCTATGCCTCAAGCATCAAATGCTATGTATGGCATGTATGGCATGGGTATGGGTGGCATGGGCATGGGCGGCATGAACGGCATGTATGGCATGTATCCTGGCATGGACGGCATGGGTGGCATGTACGGCATGGGCATGGGCGGCATGGGCATGGGCGGCATGGGTATGGGCGGCATGGGCGGCATGTACGGTATGTATCCTGGCATGTACGGCATGGGCATGGACGGCATGGGTGGCATGTACGGCATGGGTGGCATGTACGGCATGGGCATGGGCGGCATGGGTATGGGCGGCATGGGCGGCATGGGCGGCATGTACGGTATGTATCCTGGCATGTACGGCATGGGCATGG